>JBFXEX010000093.1:0-22601 GCA_050179645.1 Xanthobacteraceae bacterium
GACCGTCCCGACCGAGTACTCTGCGGGCGGCGCTCGCGCCATATCTCCCACGATGCTGGAACTCAATCGCGGCGCATTCACCCAGGACGGCCGGATCGAGCCGGCATGGGCCGAGACCACCTCCCGGGCGGTGTTGACCAACGACCCAGCGCTGAAAAGTGCCAAGATCGACCTGAAGGATACCTACGACAACTCATTTGCCGACAAGGCCAACGCCGCGTCGCGCTGACGCGATTGCCCCTACACGATCGCTCGTTCGTCATTGCGAGCGAAACGAGGCAATCCAGCTTCATACGAAGACTGGATTGCCTTGTCGCTTGCGCTCCTCGCAATGACCGACAACAACCCGCCTAGTAAGGCACCCCATGCCTGCGTGACGAACAGTGTCTGCTTCCGGCCATCACGCACGGCTCGCGGGAGGCCGAGCAGCGGCTTACAAAGCTGACGGCGCAACGATTGTCATGCTCACTTCGGCTTGATGCCGGTCGCCGCCAGAGTCTTTTTCCAGAACTCGGCCTGCGAGCGGCCCAGCGCCGCGGCCTCCTCGGGCGTCCCGCCGGCGACCGTGAACTCGAGCTTGCCGATTTTTTCCTGCAGGGCCTTGTTCTTGAGCACCTTGTTGACGGCCGCATTGATGCGCGCGACGACGTAATCGGGCGTGCCGGCCGGCGCAGCGACGCCGAACCACTGGTTGGCGTCGAGGGCGCCCATATCGACTCCGCTCTCGCGCAACGTCGGCACGTCCGGCATCGATTTCATCCGCTCATGTCCGGTGACGCCGAGCAGGCGAACCTTCCCGTCGCGGGCAAGCGCGATCGAGGTGGATGGGGCGGTGAAGAGGAGCCCCACATGGCCGGCGATGATGTCCTGAATTGCCGGCGCTGCGCCGCGATAGGGTACGAGCACCATCTTCGTCCCGGTCGCCTGCAGGAAGGTGACGGCGCCCAGATGCGGCGGCGAGCCGACACCGGCATGGGCAAGCTTTATCTCGTCCGGCTTCGACTTGGCGAGGGCGATGAGTTCGGCAACCGTCTTGGCCGGCAGCGCGTTCGAGCCAACGAACGACAGCGGCGTGCGGGCGCTGACCACGATCGGGCGGAAGTCGTTGATCGGATCGTAGGTCGCGCCGGCGACGATGTTGGGGCCGACGACCATCGCGACATCGAAGGAGCCAAGCGTGTAGCCGTCGGGCTTCGCGCGGGACAGCGCCATCGCCGCCGTCGATCCGCCGCCGCCCGGCCGGTTCTCGACCACGACCGGCTGGCCAAGTTCATCCGCCAGAGGCCCGGCCACTGCGCGCGCGATGACGTCCGTCGGCCCGCCCGCGGCGAAACCCACCAGGAAGGTAATGGGGCGGCTCGGATAGGTCGCGGCGCTCTCCTGAGCCGGTGCGGCGGAACAGAGGGCCGCAAGACCAAATGCCGCTCCCAGAGCGACAAAAACCGAACGCCGGACGACAACTGGCATGAATTTCTCCTGGTTCACAAACACCACCTCGCTTGAGATGGCAGTTTAGGCAAGGGCGGCGTGCCAGTCCATCCGGTCGCCCGCGTCCTGCGGCACCCGCGTCGTTATGACTTAAGACCAAGGTTCGCCGTTCAACTGGCGGCAAGAGGTCAAAAGCGACTGGGGCCGCTTATCGCGCGCGACGCGACCTAGCGCTTCGTTTCCAGCCTTCGAGAACCAGCTGTGCGGCACGCTTCGCGTCGCGAGCCGCGTTGCGGTTGCCTTCGCAAGCCGAAACGATCGAGCCCTTCATGAGCATGTGCCAGGCCTGAGCAAATTTTTCCGGCTCGTCCAGATCGGCCTCACGCGCGAGAGCGCAAACGATGCTTCTGATCTTGGCGAGATGCTCGGCCGCAGAACGATGAACCGGGCTGCCCGCCTTCGTTTCGAGCAGCACATTGACGAACGAACATCCCTCAAAAGACCGCTTCCGGAACCAGCCGTCGAAAACATCGAAAATCGCAAGGAGGCGCTGCTCGGGGTCCTTGCTGCGGCACTTGATCTCCGACTCGAGCCATGCGCGCGTCCACAAGGATTCGCGGCGGTCGAGAAACGCGATCGCCAGCTGATCCTTGGATCGAAAATTGGCATAGAGGCTCGCCTTGGCGCAGCCCGACTTCTCCAGGATTGCGTCGATCCCAATATTGCTGACGCCATGCACCGCAAAAAGCTCATAGGCCGCATCCAGCAGGCGCTCGCGGGGCCGTGAGACCGATCTGACGATGCTTTTCTTCAACTCGATATCCTCGGCTAACAATGCCGCGGTCTGACGTTTCGGCGGAATGACGCATCACTGCGTACACCGCAGCCCAGGAAGTCGCAAACTGGAAATCGCCTGCCATCCACATGGGCGCCCGTTCGCGCCGGGCCAGAAAAAATCAGGCTGATCAGCGACAGGAGATTGATACTTGACCACCTGCTGGATTGCGCCTTGAATATAGACAGACTGGTCTGTCTACAACAACGAGATCGCTCGCAGGCGACGATTCAACCGCAGCAGGGAGGTTTGAGATGGCGTACGATCCGAGGACTGCCACTGGCATCCCCACAGAGCCGGTCGGCTCGATTCCAAGGCCTCTGAAGCTTCAGAAGGCCATGATGGACTATGACTTGAAGAAAATCAGCAAAGGCGAACTTGAAGAGGAGCAGGACGCAGCGGTCGCCGACACGATTGCCCGCTTCGAAGCCACCGGTTCGCCGATCATTTCCGATGGCGAACAGCGGGTGTCGAGCTTCGCAACTTACCCTATCGCCGACACACTCGCGGGATCGGGACTGGCGCCGAACCTCGCCCCGGGCGGTCAGTATTTCGCGATCTTCGCCGATGGGCACAATCGCCAGCTGCCGAAGATCACCGGGGGCCCATTCCGCTACAACTTCTATGCGGGCGACGTTGTGAAAAAGGCCGTCAGGATGACGCGCATGCCGCTGCATCAGGCGGTGATCGCGCCGTCGATGATGTATCTCCTGTACCCCCTCGACGGCGACCTTCCGGGATACTCACGAAAGCAATTCGAGGAGGACATCGTCAACGAATGCGAAAAGGACATTCGCTCCTGTTTTGCCGCCGGCGCCGCCCGCGTCGTGATGGATTTCACCGAGGGCCGACTGGCGCCGCGCAACGATCCGCGCAATCCCTGGACCACCCGCAATCTGCTGCCGCATTTCATCGAGCTCGACAATCGGGTGTTCGACCGCTTTTCGGCCGACGAGCGCAAGAACATCGGCGTTCACGTCTGTCCGGGAGGAGACGTCGATTCGGTGCACAGTGCGGACGTGCCTTATGAAGAGCTGTTGAAACATCTGTTTAGGCTGGATGCCGGTTACTTCCAGCTTCAGATGGCGAGCGAACGCGACCGCGAGTCCGCCTACAAGCTGGTCGGCAAGTATCTACGAGAAGATGCCAAGGGCGTCCCGCAGATGGCGTATATCGGCTGCATCGTCACGCAGAGCCCAAGGCCGGAGTCGGCGCAGGAAGTCTGCAACCAACTCGTCGAGGCGGCCAACTACATCGACAAGCAGCGTCTCGGTTCGACCGATGATTGCGGGTTCTCTCCGTTCAGCATCGACAAGAAGCCTAATCACGGTAGCCCCGACTATGCCCGGGACATCGCTTTTCAGAAGATCGCTAACCGCGTCGCAGGGACGCAAATGGCGGCGGAGAAGCTCGGCGTTCACTGAAGGCGCGGTGCATGCCGCCTATGACCCGGGTTGCCGTACCGGGTCATAGGGCCACGTCTGGCGCCAATCGACCTGCGATAACCTGTGCTGATTGGCGCTCGAACGCACGCTATTTCAGTTCGCCGCCGGCGAAGAAGGCGCGCAGTTCGGCATACGTCTCCTCCGGCGCTTCTTCGGAGAGATAGTGTCCGCACGGCAGCGCCTTGGCGCCGCGAATATCGGCGGCATAGTCCTTCCACACCTCGGCCGGCTTATGGTTGCGGCCGACCGCGCCGGTCGCGCCCCAGAGCAGCAGCGTCGGGCAGGCGATCTTGCGGCCGGCCGCGAAATCCTCGGTATCCATGGCGAGGTCGACCGTGGCCGTGGCGCGGTAGTCCTCGCACATGGCGTGCACGGTCGCGGGATTGCGGAAGCAGCGCTTGTATTCCTCAAGCGCCTCCTTGCCGAAGAAGCTCAGGCCCTGCGCGGTCTTGGCGAGCTTCCTGGCAATAAAGAAATCCGGGTCCGCGCTCATCAATCGCTCCGGCAGGTCGTAGGGCTGGATCATGAAGAACCAGTGGTAGGACGCGGTCGCCCAGGCCCTGGTCACGTGGTTGAACAGATAGTGCTGCGGGATGATGTCGAGCACCGCTGCGCGGGCGACCGTATCGGGATGATCGAGGCACATGCGGTGCACAACACGTGCCCCGCGGTCATGACCCGCGGCGTAGAAGCGGGGAAAGCCGAGCGCGGCCATCACCTCGATCTGGTCCTGCGCCATCGCACGGAACGAATAGCCGGAATGATCGGCGCCGCCCGGCGGCTTTTCGGAATCGCCGTAGCCGCGCAGGTCGGTCGCCACCACGGTGAACTCTTGCGCGAGCCGCGGCGCAAACTTGTGCCAGGACAGATGCGTGAACGGATTGCCGTGCAGCAGCAGCAGCGGCGGGCCGTTGCCGCCGTGCACGGCGACGATGCGCGCACCCGAGGTGGCGATTTCGGTGCGGGTGAAACTATCCAGCATTCCGGAATGCCCCTTTTTTTCGCCTTGGAAACCGTCGATAGGTCTCGTACTTCGCAGGCGGACCCGCATTGTAGAGCCGTGCCTGCGGAGGCGGTAACCCATCTTGCGGGAAATGACGGCGCAACCGCCGCACGGGCTTGAAGATGGAATGGGCTCCGTTCATTGCGGCCTACGGCGTGTGGCTGGTCGCCGCATTCATCGCGCTCGAGAGCATCGGCGCGCCATTGCCGGCCGAAGCCGCCCTGATCGCTGCCGCGGTCTATGCCGCCACGACCCAGGACATAGACATCGGGTGGCTGCTCACCATTGCCAGCCTCGCCGCAATCGCCGGCAACATCGCCGGATATTGGCTCGGCCGCCGGTATGGCTACCGGCTGCTGATGCGATACGGCCATCGTCTCGGCCTGACCGAAAGCCGCATCAAGATCGGGCAGTGGCTGTTCCTGCGATACGGCGGCCGGTTCGTCTTCGTCGCCCGCTTCCTGCCCTTCCTGCGCAACATGGCCGCCGTGCTGGCGGGCGCCCATCGAATGCCGAAGATGAGATTTTGTCTTGCCAGCAGCGCGGCCGCGGTGGCCTGGGTGCTGACCTTCGGGCTTGCGGCCTATGCGTTCGGCGACGCATTTGCCCACGCCACATCGCCGGCCACGCTTGCCCTGGCGGCGATTGCACTGACGATCGTCGTGGGGCTGCCGTTCGCGATCCTGCGCTGGGAAAAGCGACTCTTGGCGCGGGCGGAACATGCCATCCCCGATCTCCCGCATCCGCTTGACCGTCCAACAGTTTAGAAACGTTAACAGGTTCGTTCAAACGCGACCGTGAACGTTGCGAAACCGTCACGGTCATTGATATAAGATGGACCTCACGATGTCCTCTCGGTTATTTCATGTCAGTGCGAAACAAACTCTGGGATCCCTTTGCGGTCGACGGCATCGACGTCACGACCGTACCCGACGAGGGAATCCTGTTTCCAGATCACGGTGCCTTCCAATTCGACGCCGCTGCGCCGGCGGCCGCGTCGTCGGACTGGTCCGATATCGTCATCGACATTGACTTCGTCGACGACACGCTGACGTTCAGCGAAACCGCGCAACTTGAACTCAGTATTTCGGACACGCTGGCGGCCCAGCAGGACGAAACGCGCACCTTATCTACGCCGCTCGACGAATTGTCGGCGCTTTATCCCGGTATCGTCTGGCCGCCCATGTCCGAGTGGGCCTCCGCGACGAATGACAACGATCTACCGCCGGACACGTCGTCGCTGGACGATGCAAGCATCGTGACGGTTCAGGCCCCGAGTCCCGCGGGTCTCGACTGGTGGGAAACTCCCGATTTCGACGACGATCCGGGCTGGTATCCTGGCTGGATCCCGTCGTCCGACCAGACTGCGCCAAGGACCGACGACGGCGCCGCGTCGACCAGCGCTGCCGTTACCAGCAGCGCGGACGAGGCGCCGCGGGACGAAACCGTGACCGCGTCGCTGACCCTGGCCGAACTCAACGAGCAGTATCCCGGCGCCGTCTGGCCGGCGAACTGGTGGCTGCTGTAGCCGGACTTCAATTGACTCCGACCCGGTGCGCCCGACACGCAGCGTGCCGCGGTCCCTTACCAAGCTCCCCTGCTGCTGGTAGACCTGAGAGCTGAGTTTGCGCTCCGGGACACCGCATGGCTCACATACAAATTCGCGATGTTTCGCTGACCTATGACACGCCGGCGGGACGCGTCGCCGGGGTCGACGGCGTCAGCTTCGACATCGAGCAGTCGGAGTTCGTCTGCCTGGTGGGACCATCGGGCTGCGGCAAGACGACGCTGCTCAATATCATCGCCGGTTTCCTGCGACCGAGCGCGGGGGAAATCCGCATCGGCGGCACGCCGATCACCGGCCACGGCATGGACCGCGGCATCGTGTTCCAGGATTTCGCCCAATTGTTTCCCTGGCGCACCGCGCTCGGCAACGTGTCCTTCGGGCTGGAGATGAAGGGGATCGCCAAGGCGGAACGGGAAGAGATCGCGCGACGGCAGCTCAGGCTCGTCAAGCTCGAGAAGTTCGTGAAATCCTATCCGCACCATCTCTCGGGCGGGATGCAGCAGCGCGTCGCCATCGCCCGCGCGCTTGCTTACAATCCGGCGGTGCTGCTGATGGACGAACCGTTCGCCGCGCTCGATGCGCTCACGCGCGACGACATGCAGCGGCTTCTGGCCGACGTGTGGCGCGAAACCAAGAAGACCGTGGTCTACGTCACCCACAACGTCGCCGAGGCGGTTTACCTGGCGGACAGGGTGGTGGTGATGACGCCCCATCCGGGTACCCTGAAGGTCGTGGTGCCGATCTCGCTGGCGCGGCCGCGCGATCCGCTGAGCGTCGAGTTCCTGGACTATCAAAAGCAGCTCCTGCGTCATCTCGGGCAGGACGCCAGCGCCAAAGATTGAGCTACAATGACGACAAGACCGCCCGGCAAGAGGCGGTCACTAGTGTGGCGGTTCAGAAGTCCGCATCATTCTTGCGGCGAATCCGACATGCGGACTTCTGAACCAAAGCCACACTAGATCAATAAGCTACCTAGTGTCCGTCGATTCCGAAGTTCGCAGATGAGCGTGCCGGACAAGGATGCGAACTTCGGAATCGGGACACTAGGAAACCCGCAGCGCCGACATCGGCCAGGAGGAAAGCCATGACAATGCAGTCCGCAAGATTGACGCGTCGGCAATATCTTGCCGCTACCGGCGTGGCCGCTGTGGCCGCCGGCCTCGGCTCGCGTTCCGCCTTCGCGCTGGAGACGATCCGCCAAGGCTATCAGACCAACATCTGGGGCATGCCGACCTACTACCTGATGCGCTCGGGCCTGCTCGAAAAGCGCGGCATCAAGTTCCAGGAGTTCGCGGTGCCGTCCGGCAATCTGACGATGCAGCAGATGGTCGGCCGGCAGGTCGACCTCGGCACCTATGCGGGCCAGTCCTTCACCATCGGCCACGACAAGGGCGGGCTGGTCGCGATCGCGGTGATCGAATATGTCGGCAAGACCGCGCAGGTCGTGACCCGCAAAGACCTCAACATCACCAAGGTCGAGCAGCTCAAGGGCCTCAAGGTCGCCAACCAGACCGGCTCCTCGGTCGGCAATATCTTCGTCGACATCGTCGCGCCGAAGGCCGGGCTCAAGAAAGGCGACTTCCAGGAAGTGCGCATGAACGTCAACGACATGGTTTCCGCGATGGCGGCCAAGACCGTCGACGCCATGGTCAACGTCGAGCCCTATAACGCCATCGCGGTAGCCGAGGGCATTGGCACATCAATCATGGACTTCTCGGACGTCGACCGTATGCCGGTGTTCATGGCCGCCACGCCGGATTTCGTCGACAAGAACGCCGAAACCGTCGTCGCCTATCTCAAGTGCTGGCAGGAGGCTGGCCGCGAGTTCAAGGAGAAGCCGGACAAGGTTGCGGACGTGATCTATTCGTTCTTCACGTCCAAGGGCTACAACATGTCGCGCGATACCTTCGCCAAGGCGCTCGGCCGCGTCGAGGTCAATCCGGGCTTTCCGGCAGGCCTGCAGGCTCAGCTGCAGAAGGACGCCGAGGTCCTGCTGCGGGCGAAAAAGATCTCCGCCGTCCCGGACTGGAAGAAAGCGCTGCGCCCCGACTTCTGGCAGAAGGCCAGCGCGTGAGCCGTCTTGGTCGCTTCTCCGGCGCTTAAACTGACGAGCATCGCTCCAGCCGCGCCGCGTCGCGTCCCTCCCCGCTTGTGGCAGGGCTATCGCATATGGAGTTTGGCGGCGCCGCGGCGTCCCCTCTCCCGCGCAGCGGGAGAGGGTGGCGAGCGCGAAGCGCGAGCCGGGAGAGGGCGGAAATTGCCGACAAGCGGCCCCTCTCCCGCCCTCGCTTCGCTCGGGCACCCTCTCCCCGCTTCGCGGGGCGAGGGGACCAGATCCGCTCGCGCGTGCCATATGCGATAGCCCTGCCCCTTGTGAGGTTCCCTTTGTGGGGAGGGGTTGGCATCGAGATCGTAACTCGCGTCGATGCGATTCACGCCGATGCGATTCATCAAGGCATGCCCTGATCCGCTGCGCGGAACCGTCGCTCCTGCCGCATTCCCCGCCGCAACCTTACCGACTAAACTGGGGCGCAAATCAAAACATCAAGACTGGAGGAACCCTATGGCCGGCGTCCGAAGCAAATTCTGCGCATTCATACTGGCTGTCCTGTTGACGCCGCTGTTCACGGGAGTACCTGCGTCAGCGCAATCGTGGCCGACGCGGCCGGTCAAGTTCATCCTGACGCTCGGGCCTGGCAGCGGCGCCGACATCGGCGCCCGGCTTCTGGCCGACCGGCTGACCAAGAAATGGAACCAGCCGATCGTGATCGAGAACCGCCCCGGCGGCGACGGCCTGGTCGCGATCAATGCCTTCGTGACCGCGAATGACGATCACGTCCTGCTGTTCGGGCCGAGTTCGTCGTTCATCGGCCACCCCTACCAGCACGCCAATCTGCCCTACAAGGCGAGCGACCTCGCGCCGATCGCACGGGTGTCGAATACCGTCGTCGGAATTTCGGTGCCGGCGGATTTACCGGTCAAATCGCTCAAGGACGTGATCGAGCTGGCACGCGCCAAGCCCGGCCAACTCAACTGGGCGGGCCTCACCGGCGCGCTCGACATCATGTTCGAGGGCTGGCTCAAGAGCATCGGCGCCGACATAAAGAAAGTGCCCTACCGCAATCCGGTCGAAGCCTTGAACGATCTCGCCGCCGGCCGCGTGCAGCTTTACGAAGCCGCCTACGCGATCGTGCGTCCGCAGATTCAGGCCGGCAAGGTGAAGATTCTTGCGGTGACCAACACCGCGCGCGCCGGGGCGATCCCCGACACGCCGACGGTCGCGGAGGCCGGTTATCCGGCGCTGACGGTCGACGGCCTGGTCGGACTGTTCGGCCCGCCATCAATGCCGATGCCGCTGCGCGAGCGCATCGCCGCCGACATCAAGGCGGTGATCGATACCGATCCGGTCGTCAAGGAGCGCCTGATCGCGACCGCCCAGATTCCCAATCCGGGCGGGCCGGCCGAGTTCGCCAAGTCGATCGACGAGCAGCGCGCCGTGCTGGCCAAGTCGGCGAAGGAGCTTGGCATCGCGGCGAAGCAGTGATCGTGGCCGCGATGAAGCGGCTTTTGACACGCCGCGCAGGTTTGTTTCACACTGACGGCGGATGAATTCCGCACGACCCATCGCGTTCTGGATTACGATGCTGGCGGCCGTCATCGCAGCGGTCGTCCTGCTGCGCGAGATTCTGCTGCCGTTCGTCGCCGGCATGGTGATCGCTTATCTGCTCGATCCGCTGGCCAGCCGGATGGAGCGCATGGGTATGAACCGGCTGCTGGCGACGCTGGTGATCGTCGCCATCTTCATCGTCGGCTTCGGGGCACTGCTGGTCGTCACCACGCCGATCATCGTCCGCGAACTCGCCTATTTCATCGAGAACGTCCCGTCCTACCTCAAGCAATTGCAGGCGCTGGCGAGCGACCCGCGCTACCCCTGGCTGAGCAAGATCGTCGGCGAGGGCATCGGCGCGGCCCAAAAATCCCTCGGTGAACTGACGACGCTGGCGGCCGGGTGGTCGGCGGCGTTCCTGCACTCGGTGTGGACCGGTGGGCAGGCGCTGTTGTCGGTGTTCTCGCTCGCGGTGGTGACGCCGATCGTCGCCTGCTACCTGGTCTACGACTGGCCGCGCATGGTTGCGGTCGTCGACAACTGGGTGCCGCCGGCACGGCGTGACACCATTCGCGCGCTGGCGCGCGAGATCGACGACACCATCGGCGGCTTCGTGCGCGGCCAGAGCGTGCTCTGCCTGGTGCTCGGCGTTTTCTATGCGGCCAGCCTCGCGGCAATCGGCCTCAATCACGGCATGCTGATCGGCTTTTCCGCGGGCCTCATCAGCTTCGTGCCTTATCTCGGCTCGCTCACCGGGCTCGTGGTCGCGACCTGCGTGGCGGTCGCGCAGTTCTGGCCGAACTGGGGGTTGATCGCGCTGGTGCCGGCGATCTTCTTCGTCGGGCAATCGCTCGCCGACTACGTGCTGTCGCCCTACCTTGTGGGCCGGCGCGTCAACCTCAACCCGGTCTGGCTGATGTTCGCGCTGTTCGCGTTCGGCTACCTGTTCGGGTTCGTCGGCCTCCTCATCGCGGTGCCGCTCGCCGCCGCCATCGGCGTGCTGGTGCGCTATGGCATCGCGCAATACTACGCCAGCCCGATCTACGGGGCGCAGCCGACGGTGCTGGCCGACCAAGCCGCCGCGCCCGCGCGCGAACCGCTCGGCTGAACAGAGCAGCCCGCGCCTTTGCGTTAACCATCCGTTAACGATCCTTTCCCCCGGCGGCGCCAACCGCTAAGGTCGCCACAGATGCGGCCGTGACAGCGCAGGCAGGGAGCAGGCGTGATGACTCCTCGGATGTTCGCGGCTTTGATGGCCGGTATGTGCGCCGGTGCGATGTTGCTGCCGGCCGAAGCGGCGGCCGCTCCGCGCGGCACGGCGGCGGGGCCTGCGCTGCAAGCTCCGGCTCCGCACACCATGCGCACGCCGGTCGTCCACGGCCGCCCATCGCCTTGGGTTCGTCCGGGACACGGGCCGCATGCCGGCCGTTTCGCGCGCAATCATTTCCGGCACATCCCGGGCTTTGCCTGGCCGCTCGCGGCCGGCTGGCTCACCCCGTTTGTCAGCGAGTACGACGGCGGCACCGGTGTCTATCCGGACCGGCCGTACCCGGCCTATGCGCCGCCGCCGCAGGCGGCGAGCCCGCTGCCGGAGCCGGAGCCGGTGGTGCAGCAGGTCACCCGGATCATTGTCATTCGCGGTACCGGCTGCGAATCCACGGCCGAAACCGTGCCCTGGCGGGACGGCAGCCCGCGCACCATCACCATGGTGCGCTGCTGAGCGCGGCCCGACTTCGCATCAGCGGAAATAGCTCCACAACGGCGCGTTCCGGCGCGGCGTTCGTCCGGCAATCTTCGGCTTCGCCGCAGGGGCCGGCGGCCGGCCGGCCGCCGCAACCTTCTCGCAGGTCTTCGAGCCGATCGGCGCGCCTTGCACGAACAGCGTCGGATGGTAGCGCTGCTCGTCGGGCGACCAGGCCACGCCGGTGATGTTGCGCCGCCGCGCCATCTGGCGTGCCATGTCCTCCGAGACATGGACGTCCTCGCTCTTGCCGCCGCGCTCGATCACATAGGCGATGTCGGAGCCGAATGTCATCAGGAACACCGGAATGTTGTGGCTGCGTCCCAGCGCCTGCGCGATCCCGGTGCTCTCGTCGAACTCGCCCTTCTCGCCGAGCAGGGCGTTCTCGTTGATCAGATAGAGCGGCGGCGTCTTGAGCAACCGCTTGTCCAGCGCCTCCTTGAAGCCTTCCGGATTGTTCTTCGCGACATAGCCGACCGCTCTCCCGTTCGAAATCAGCAGGTCCTGCCTGGCGGTGTCGACCGCCTGCAGATACTCGTTGAACAGCAGCGCCAGCGCATCCGCGTCGAGCCGGTGGACGTTATCGAGATGCACGCCGACGATCGCGCCGCTCGGCGCCCATTGGTCGGCCTGCTTGACGAGACCGATCATGTCATCGACGACGATCTTGCGGACGTCGGGATCGTTGAGATCGATCTCGCGCTCCTCCTCGGACCATCTGCCCTCAAGCGCCTTCGACGCCGGAAACCGCGCGCAGTCGCTGCCGATGTAGCAGTTGCCGCCCACGTCATACAGAATGAGATTGACGCCTTCGGTCACGATGGGCGCGGCCGAATCCGGATTGACGTCGAGCCAGCCGGTTTCGCCGCGCGCCACCGCGTCCTGCAGAGCTTGCAGCAGCGTGCGGTCGACGTCGCCGCTCAGGCTCGTCGCCCAGTATTGTTTCCTGGCCTCGCTGACGATGCAGGACGGCGCGTCCGGCGCGCCGACATGGCGAACCGTCCCGGCGCCACGCCGCGACCCGCGCGCCGCCGCCGCAGAACCTGCACGCACCGTGCGCGCGGCGAAGTTCCGCGGACATGGTTGCCAGGAGCCGAAGCGCCAAAGCGTTCCGGTCTCAACCCAGCACAGGTTGCCGCGGCGCGCGCGAACCGTCGCGACCGGAGCACGTTGCACGGGCGGATGTGCGTAAACGGCCGATGGCGCCCGCACAATCGGTCGCAGCACCAGATCGGCGGCCGAAGCAGGGCCAAAGGCCAGCGCGACAAGTGCCGCGCCGCACAGGACGAGCAACTTCATGACGCACTCGATACGCAACACTACACACCAGAACAGACCACGCCTTGACGGTTAACAGGTGCGCCGGTGAGAGTCTGTCACGCCACGGCCACAGCCGAACGAAATCGACGGCGGTGTGGCGAGGCCGCGATCGCCATCAAGTCCTGGTGCAACACCCCGCCCGCTTGTGAACTGCCCCGATAGCAGAGGGCTTGGAAATACCGGGCCGGCGGGGTGCTGGCGCCGCCCCGAGGCTCGCGACCCGGGCAGCGCCGGACCACTGTTTCACCGCGAGAATACACATTCAAAATGCCGCATAGGATTTTGTTGTAAATGCTGCATCGCAAGTCAAGAATGGCAAACTGAGCGACCCGGCGTTGGGCCTTCGGTGGATGGCTTGGCGCCAACAAACTCTGTCCGGCATTCGGACGGACATGATCGGCGCGACGGCGCCCAACAAACGGAAAAGGGAGAGCGAAAAATGGAACAAACCTCAAAACTGTCGCGCAGGCACTTCATCATTGCCGGTGCCGGCGCGGGCGTACTGGTGAGCAATCCGGACTTCGGCTTCGGGTTCAACACATTGGCGCAGGCGCAAGACAAGCCGCTGCCGGACTACGTGTCCTGGAAAAACGCCAAAGCCATGATCGTACACTCCAAGAATACGTTGGAGACGAAACGTGACTATTTCGGCACCAGCGGCATCACGCCGACCGACGAGCTCTATGTCCGCAACAACCTGCCGGCACCAAGCGCGGACATCGTCGCCAATCCCGACGCCTGGGAAGTCTCGATCGAAGGCGTGAAGAACCCCGGCACCAAGAAACTCGGCGACCTCAAGGATCTCGGCATCACGAGCGTCGCGGCGGTGCTGCAGTGCTCGGGCAACGGCCGCGGCTTCTTTGTCCACAAGGCGAGCGGCTCGCCCTGGCAGGTCGGCGCCGCCGGCAATGTGTTCTGGAGCGGCGTACCGTTGCCCGCGGTGGTCTCCGCCATGGGCGGCGTTGCTCCCGACGCGAAGTTCATCACCGGTACGGGCGGCGAAACTGTGCCGGCGGGCATCGATCCGAAGACCGTGATCGTCGAGCGCTCGGTTCCCCTTTCCGCTCTGAACGAAGCGATCCTGGCATGGGAGTTGAACGGCGCGCCGATCCCGTTGGCGCATGGCGGACCGTTGCGGCTCGTCATCCCCGGCTATTACGGCGTCAACAACGTGAAGTACCTCAAGAAGCTCGCCTTCACCGATAAGCAGACCGACGTCAACATCCAGCGCACCGGTTACCGCATGCGTCCGGTCGGGCAAAAGGGCGCGCCCGACCAGCCTTCGATGTGGGAAATGCCGGTCAAGTCCTGGATCGTCAACCCGCTCAAGGAAACCGACAAAGGCCCGGTGCAGATCTACGGCGTGGCCTTTGGCGGCACCAACGAAGTCAAGCGCGTCGACGTGTCGATCGACGGCGGCAAGACCTGGAAGCAGGCCAAATTCATCGGGCCTGATCTCGGCAAATACGCCTGGCGCACCTTCGTGCTCTCGGCCGATCTCAAGCCGGGGACCTACGAGATCGCCAGCCGCGCAACCGACGTCAAGGGCAATACGCAGCCCGAGAAGTTCGTGGAGAACGAGCGCGGCTACGGCCACAACGGTTGGGCTGCCCACGCCGTCAAGGTCACGGTCGTCTAACCCGGCTTCGCATCCAATCCCCGCCCTGCAGGGCGGGGATTTTTCCTATCCTGCAGCCCCAAAGCATCGACATGCCGCATTTCGCGCACCAGCGCTGGGCCTTCCTTGCCTTGTTCCCGTTCTTCCTGTTGGTGTTTTCGTTTCAAGCGCACTCACAAAGCGCCGATCTGGGCAAGCAAGTCTTCACGACCATCGCCCAGCCGCCGTGCGGGCTTTGCCATAAGCTCGCTGCGGCCGACGCGACCGGTGAGATCGGGCCGAACCTTGACGAACTCAAACCGAACGAAGAGAAGGTGCGTCGGGCCGTCGAGCGCGGGGTGGGCAACATGCCGCCGTTCGGCGAAGTCCTCAGCAAAGAGCAGATCGACGCGGTCACAAAATTCGTTGCCGACGCCGTCCGTTGAGCCGCCGAGCGCCCGTTTGCGAGGACACGCTAATCCCGGGCGAGGCGGAATCCGAGATTCAGCACCCGGTGCACCGGGCGCACCCGGCCGCGGAATGCCGATCGCAGATAATCGGGATCGCTCTCCCACGAGCCGCCCCGCACCACGCGATCGCAATCCGGCCGTTCGGGCGCAGCGGAGCCGTCCGTCGGCGCGCCCGCATAGGTGTCGGTGTAGCAGTCCTGGACCCACTCCCAGACATTGCCATACATGTCGTGCAGGCCGAACTTGTTCGGCAACTTCTCGCCGACCGGATGGGTCTTGTCGCGCGCGGTGACGATATACCAGGCGTATTGCGGCAACTGGGCGGCGTCGTTGCCGAACGAGTAGTTCGCCGTGCTGCCAGCCTGCGCGGCGTATTCCCACTCGGCCTCGGTCGGCAGCCGGTAGCGCTTGCCGGTCTTGGCGTTGAGCTTGGCGATGAAGGCCTGGACGTCCTCCCACGAGACGTTTTCGACCGGCAGCGTGCGACCCTTGTTGTAGCTGGGGTTGTCGCCCATCAGCGCGTACCACTGCTCCTGCGTCACCTCATGCTTGCCGAGCGCGAACGGCTTCAGCGTCACCGCGCGCTGCGGTTGCTCGTTCGGCGGCGGCTGGATATTGCTGAACGGGTCGGACTTGCGGCCCATCAGGAAGGTGCCGCCCTGCACCATCACCATTTCGGGGCAGTCTTCGCAATCCCGGAACGCGGCGCCGGCGCCCTGCGCCCATGCCGGGTCGTCGACCATGCAGACCAGCATCGCCAGCGCTGACGCCCAGCCATACCTTCGTCCGACCGCCATCGCTCTGCCTCTCGTTGATGCCGATGGTACAGAATACCGGCATCCAACCGCTTGTATAACGAAATTGGCGTTTGCACATCCCGGGGGGAAGCGCGGGAACGTCTCTGCCCGCACGGGCGTTACGGATGACTCCGCCGAGCGGCGGGCTGCGGCAATTGTGCCACGATGCGGGTTGGAGGGACGGTGGACCTCCCCTATCGTGGGTTGTCGCTACGCCCGGACGTCGCGAAATTCGAGACGAGAGAGCGAGCATGCACGCGCTGTTTATCGGACACACCTACATCGACGTCACGCTGATCACCGACCACATTCCGGTCGGCGACGAGAAGAACGTGGCCTCGGACTATGCGGTATCGTTCGGCGGCAACGCGGTCACGGCGGCGTTCTGCTGCGCCAGACTCACCGCCAGGGTCGACCTGATCGCCACCTTCGCGCACGACTGGCTCGGCCGCATGTTCCTCGACATGACGGCGAAGTACGACATCGAACTGCACACCCGCAAGGTCCGGTCGTCGTCGTTGTCGTTCATCATGCCGCACGACGGCAAGCGCGCCATCGTGCGCTGTCGCGACGATCACTACCTGGCGCCGTTTCCGGTGCTCGACGTGGCGGGCTTCGACGCACTTCATCTCGACGGCCACCAGCCGGATGCGGCCATCTTCTATGCGCGGCGATGCCGCGAGGTCGGCATCCTGACCTCGCTCGACGGCGGCGGGCTACGCTCGAACACCCACGACCTCCTGGGCTATATCGACGTCGCCATCGTCGCCGACCGCTTCTGCGAGCAGCTTGGCAAGACCCATGCGGAAACGCTCGACTATCTCAAGAGCCGTGGCTGCCGCATCGGCGGTGTGACGCTCGGCGAGCGCGGCATGCTGTGGTACGACGAATCCGGCGAGGTCCGCACCGACCCCGCGCTGCCGGTGCCGCCCGAGCGCATCGTCGACACCAGCGGTGCCGGCGACGTTTTTCACGGCGCCTACATCTACGCCTACATGGCCAATCCGGCGGGACGCTGGGCCGACCACTTCGCCTTCGCCAAGGCGGCCTCGGCGTTCAAGATTCAGCATCTCGGCAACGAGGCCGGGTTGCCCAGGCTCGCCGACGTCGATCGGATGCGGCGGGAGTATGCGGTTGTGCATGCGGTCCCGGCCCCGACCGATGCAGAGCGCCAGTCCGCCCTGCGCTAGGCATCGTTAGCCAGCATATCGTTCGCGCTTCTCGGATGCGTGGTGGGACGTGCGCCCAATCGATTGCCAGGGCTGTTGCAATATTGTGCAGCGCACAAATTACATGCGCGATGCGGTAACAAGGGGCAGCCCCAGACCCGTCGCGACTTCAGAGCGTTGGATTAAATGATTGTTATTTCAATTCTATTCAGCGCAACCCGCGTTGGCACGCCGCTTGAAAGATAGGCGTTACCACGACGGCCAGCCACCACTCGGCGGCGGTTGAAGTCAACTCTTGCATGAATGATCGCGGCCAATGGAGCTTCCGCGCGCGCAGGATTTTGTCGCGAGCATCATGCCGGTGGATGCCGACGAACCAGAATCCACGACGGCCCTCGGCGACAACGACGCGCAGCAGGCCGCGCCAGTCATCGTCGTCGGCGGCGGCCCATCGGGCCTGCGCGCAGCCTACGAACTCGCCAAGCGCAGCATCCCTGTCGTTCTCTTTAATGCGGAGCGCTGGCGCCCCTACAACCGGGTCAAGCTGACGCCGTTCCTCGCCGGCGAGGTACAGATCGGGCGGGTCTATCAGGGCAATGTCTTTCCCGCCGGCGCCAACATCACCCAATACGATAGCCAGGCCATCGTCGGCATCGACCGCGCCGCACGCACGGTCGAAAACCAGTTCGGCAGGCGGTGGCGCTATTCCAAGCTTGTGCTGTGCCTGGGCTCGCGGCCGCATATTCCGCCGATCCCGGGGCGAGAGTTGAGCGGCGTCTACCGCTTCCGTAATTTCGACGACGTCGAAAAGCTGGTCGCGCGGACGATGCGCTCGCGCCGCACCGTGGTGATCGGCGGCGGATTGCTCGGGCTCGAAGCCGCGCGCGGCATGTCGCTGCGTAAGGTCAAGACCATCATCGTCGAACACGAACGGCACCTCATGGCGCGGCAGCTCGACCATGAGGGCGGTCTCGCGCTCGGCGCGGCGATCGAGCAGATGGGACTCGATGTGCGCACCGGCTGTTCGGTGAAGTCGATCGCCGGCGAGACGCGCGTGGAAAGCATCCATCTCTCCACCGGCGAAGTCATTGCGTGCGACACGGTCATCATCTGCACCGGGATCCGCTCAAACATCGAACTCGCGGCAGATGCCGGCATCGCGGTCGGCCGCGGCATCACGGTCAACGATGCGATGCAAACCTCCGACCCCGACATTTACGCCGTTGGGGAATGTGCCGAGCACGACGGCAACGTCTACGGCCTGGTGGCGCCCGGCCTCGAACAGGCCGCCGCCGCCGCCGCGCATATCGCCGGCGGGCGCGCCGGTTACCGCGGCTCGGTGCCGACCACCAAGCTGAAGGTCGTCGGCAGCGACGTCTTCAGCATGGGCGACGTCGAACAACTCGAGCAGCGCACCGACGTCGGCAGCGCCGCCTGGCGCGACGCCGCGGCCGGGAGCTACCGGCGCCTGGTGTTGCGGCGATGGCACCTTGTGGGTGCGCTCGGCGTGGGCGCCTGGGACGACGTCAACCGCATCCAGCAGGCGGTCACCGACCGCACGCTGGTGTGGCCGTGGCAACTGCTGCGCTTCAAACGCACCGGGCGGCTCCATCGCCCGCAGAAGTCCGCGCCGGTCCGGCTCTGGCCCGCGGCGGCGACCGTCTGCAACTGCACCGGCGTCACGCGCGGCCAACTCGGGGAAGCGATCAGCCTGGGCGCCGGCACGATCGAGGCGCTGATGCGGGAGACCAGCGCCAGCACGGTATGCGGCACCTGCCGGCCGCTGCTGCACGAGTTGCTCGGCGCGAAGCCCGTGCATGAACCGATGTTCGGCGCACGCACGATCCTGGTCGTGTCGCTGCTCGCAGCGCTGATCGCGCTCGCCGCCCTTGGCCTGCCGGCCTGGCCGTATTCGTCGAGCGTGCAATCGCGCTTTGCGCTCGATCAGTTCTGGCTCAACGGCGTCTGGAAGCAGGTGACCGGCTTCACGCTTGTCGCGCTGTCGCTGTTGATCGCCTTCCTCTCGGTGCGCAAACGCATCGGCTGGAAATGGCTCGGCAGCTTCAATTGGTGGCGCATCGTGCACGCAGGCCTCGGCGCCGCCGCGCTCGCGGTGCTGTTCATGCACACCGGCTTCAATCTCGGCAACAACCTCAACCGCTGGCTGATGGTGACATTCCTCGCGGTCGCGGTGGCCGGCAGCGTCACCGGCGTCGTGGCGTCGCGCGAGCACGCCGTGCTGGCACGCGGCAAGGCGTCGCCGCGGCGCGCGGTCACCTGGATTCACATCCTGGCGTTCTGGCCGCTGCCACTGCTGCTCGTACTGCACGTCCTCACTGTCTACGCCTACTGAGAACGGGGGATGTCGCGCAACGTCATGCTCTGGCTCTTGTGGATCACGCTGACCGTGCCGGCAGGGCTCTTCGTCATCGGCGTCGTCGTCTATGGCGGCAACCGGTCGTTCCTGCTGATCGGCCGCACCACCAACGGGCACCACCAGATCGAGCTCGCCTGCGATGCCTGCCACACCAGCGTGTTCGGCGGCGCCGAAGTGCTGCAGGACGCCTGCGTGAACTGCCACGGCGCCGAGCTCAAGCTCGCCAACGACACGCATCCGCAATCGAAGTTCACCGATCCGCGCAATGCCGACCGCACCGAGATCCTCGACGCCCGCTCCTGCGTCACCTGCCACCAGGAGCATCGCCCAGGCATCACGCGCGCGATGGGCGTCACGATGCCCAACGATTACTGCTTCCTATGCCATTCCGACATCGCGGAGGACCGGCCGAGCCACAAGGGCCTGGCGTTCGACAGCTGCGCGTCGTCGGGCTGCCACCGCTTCCACGACAACCGCGCGCTTTACGCGGACTTCCTGATCAAGCATGCCGGCCAGCCGGCGCAGCTCGAAGCGCAGCGCGTCGCGCTGCTCGAGTATCTCAAGACCAAGGCCGATGCGCCGCCAGCCGGTGCGCCGCCGCCCGCCGCGCCGCTCGCCGCCGGAGATGCCGACGCGCCAGCGGACAGACACCAGGCGTCGATCGTCGCCGACTGGGCGGCCGACCGCCACGCCCAAGCGGGCGTCAACTGCTCGGGATGCCACGGCGTGAAAAACGAGCCCGAGCGCTGGATCGAGGCGCCCGGTCTGGCGCAATGCCAGGGCTGTCATGCCAACCAGGCGACGACCTTCACCGAAGGCAAGCACGGCATGCGCTTGCGCGAGGGGATGCTGGCGACGCGCGACGGCCCCTTCGGCTTGTTCAAGCAGTCGACATTGCCGCCGATGACGCCCGATCAGGCGCGCCTGCCGATGAAGCCGGACGCGCACGGCGAACGGCTCGGCTGCAACACCTGCCATTCGCCGCATAAATATCAGCGCGCGGCCGCCAGGGTCGAGGCCTGCTCCGGCTGTCACGACGACGCGCACACGCGGGCCTATTTCGCCTCGCCGCACTACGAACTCCTGAAAAAGGAGATTGCCGGCACTCTGCCGCCAGGCAGCGGGGTCTCGTGCGCGACCTGCCACATGCCGGTCACCGAAGCCCGCAATGCCCACGGCGAAAAGGCGGTCTTCATCACGCACAATCAGAACGACAACCTGCGCCCCAACGAGAAGATGGTGCGCAGCGTCTGCGGCCATTGTCACGGGCTGCAGTTCACCCTCGATGCGCTCGCGGACCGCGCGCTCGTGACCAACAACTTCAAGGGCAAGCCTTCGGTTCACATCGAGAGCATCGAGTGGGCGCTAAAGCGTGCGCGAGAACGTGGCCGCGTGAGCAAACAATCCGATTGATCAGAGAAGGAGAACGACATGCAGATCAGCACTGCAAAGATTGCCGCCGCGGCCCTGTTGGCCGGAGCAATGACGTCGGCGGGCGCCGCCTACGCGCAGTGGTTCGGCAAAAGCGAACCGAAAGGCATCCCGGTGCAGCAGGTGACCGACATGCTGCACGCCGTGATGGCGGCGGACCGCACCGTCTATACCACGCGCGTCGTCAACCGGCTGCAGAACGACGAGAAGGTGATCAAGGCCGAGGAACACTTCGTGGACAAGAAGGCGCTGCCGCTGCCCGCGCAGATGTTCCGGTTCGGCGCCGAGAAAGCCGCCGAGACGAACAAGACCTTTTCCTATTCGTTGCTATCGCTGTGGCCCATCAACAAGCAGAACGCGCCGCGCACCACCGCTGAAAAGGACGGGCTGAAGTTCGTCGCCGACAACAAGGGCAAGAACTACTATTCCGAAGAAACGCTCGGCGGAAAAAAGTACTTCACGGCGGTCTATGCCGATCCCGCCGTGTCGCCTGCCTGCGTGAGTTGCCACAACGGGCACGACGATAGTCCGCGCAAGGACTTCAAGCTCAACGACGTCATGGGCGGCGTCGTCATTCGCATCCCCATCAACTAGGCCGCATTCCCATCAACCAGGCGCAGCCTCACGCGCCGCGACAGCCATTGCCGGGACCAATCCATCGCAGGGAGACGACGATATGACACCCGAACAGGTTAAACTCGTGCAGGACAGCTTTGCCAAGGTCGTTCCGATCGCCGGCACGGCCGCCGATCTGTTCTACGACCGGCTCTTCACTATCGCGCCGGAGGTACGCTCGTTGTTTCCGAGCGATCTGGCCGAGCAGAAGAAGAAACTCATGCAGATGCTGGCGACCGCCGTGACCAACCTGCATCAGGTCGAAAAGATCATCCCGGCGGTCGAGGACCTGGGCCGCCGCCACGTCGCCTACGGCGTCACCGACAAACACTACGAGCCGGTCGGCGCTGCGCTGCTGTGGACGCTCGAACAAGGGCTCGGCCCCGATTTCACCCCGCCGGTCAAGGCCGCCTGGACCGAAACCTATATGACGGTCGCCGGCGTCATGCAAAAGGCCGCCGCCGCGGTACCACCGCCGGCGCCGAAAAAGGGCATGTTCGCGCGGCTGTTCGGCTGAACGCCCGCCATCCTGCCCATCTGCTTGCGGTGGGCAGGCAACGGCGGCGCATCGCTGTCGCGCTGAGGAAACGCACGCGCGCGGCAGCCAGTTTCCCGGGCGTAGCCCTGCCACATTGGTGCCGCGGGGTTGGCGGATGACGCACCTTTCATCCGCGCTGCCGGGGAGTCCAAGATGGCGATTCTTACTCGCGGGACACTGACGCTGCTGATAGCCGGTTCGCTGCTCGCGGGCTTTCACGCCCACGCCCAGCAGCCCAAATCGTCCGCGAAACCGTCGCCCGCCAAACCGCCGCCCGCCGAGGTTCGCGATCCGAATTGTCCCGGAACCGACAACAAGGCGCTGATGTGCCGGCTGGTGAATGAGTATCGCGCCAAGAACGGCCTCAAGCCGGTCCAACTGGATGCTGCGGTCAGCCGCCAGTCGCAACACTGGTCCGACCACCTCGACAAGTGGCACGCCTGCTGGTTCCTCCATCACGATTCCAACTATCACACCCGCATGAAAGCCGCGTTCCCAGGCCGCCGCTTCCGCGAGAACGCCGCGTGCAGCGGCTTCGAGGAAGGCGGCGCGAAATACATTCTGGAGAAATGGATCAACTCGTCGGGCCATCGCAAGAACATGCTGACGCCGGAATGGAAGACGATCGGCGTCGGCGTCACCGACAACATCTGGGTGATCA
>JBFXEX010000094.1:0-22546 GCA_050179645.1 Xanthobacteraceae bacterium
AGCATGCGCCCTGGTCGATCGTCTTTTCGAACGACAAGCGGCGCGCGCGGCTGAACACCATCTCGCATATCCTGTCGACGATACCGTACGAGCGGGCGCCACGCACGAAGGTCAAGCTGCCGAAGCGAAGCAATAAGGGCAAATACGACGATCAGGCTTCGCTCAAGGACCGCAGGGTCATCGCGGACAGATATTGATGCGGTTGCCGGCCTAAATTTCTGCGGTTCGCCCGCTGACGCTCAAGCGGCGGCGGACTTGACCGCCGTGGCAGGCGTCTTGCGCCATCAGTATTCGCGAGCGAGTTGCGATAGGACAACGTGTCCGGCTTGATCTGATGGCGGAATCGCCTACCATCGCTCGCGATCGTTGTAGTGAACCTCTTGGCGCGGCGTTGAAGTAATGGCCGGCCTGCGGCGTTACGACCATGGGTAAGCGAGTTGCAAGAGGTTCGGGCAGGCGGCTTGAACCGTCAATAGGCAGTGAAGAGGGCACTCATGTTACCTGGCATCTTCGGTCTTTCGAGAACTGAGGGGCGCGCTTCGGAGGGTCGCGATGTCAATTCCACGCCGTGATGTTCTTGGGCTGCTGACCGGTGCTGCCGCACTTCTGGCCCGTTCAAGCGACGCCAGGGCGCAATCCTATCCGACGCGTCCGATCACAATGGTTGCGCCGTTTCCGGCTGGCGGAGCCGTCGATACGATCGGCCGGTTGCTGGCTGAGCGGATGCAAGGATCGCTCGGACAAGCGGTGATCGTCGAGAATGTGAGTGGTGCCGCGGGTAGCGTCGGGCCAGGTCGGGTCGCGCGTGCGCCGGCCGACGGATACACGCTGAGTCTCGGAACCTCCGGCACTCACGTCCTGAACGCCGCCACCATGACGTTGCAATACGACGTCTTGAACGACTTCGAGCCGATCGCTTTGCTGTCAAGCCAACCTCTGATGATCGTCGCAAGGAAGGACATGCCTGCGAACAATCTCGAAGAGTTGACGGCTTGGTTACGGTCGAATCAGGACAAGGCGACGCAGGGAACGACAGGATTGGGCAGCACCAATCACCTCGCCGGCGTGCTGTATCAACGGATGACCAAGACTCGCTTTGCGTTTGTTCCGTATCGCGGTACGAACCTCGCAATGCAGGATCTGGTCGGCGGCCGGATCGATGTGATTTTCGACCTTGCGTCATTGTCCATACCGCTGGTGCAGGCCGGGACGATCAAGGCCTATGCGGTCCTGGCGAAAGAACGGCTGGCCAGTTTGCCGGACGTGCCGACCGTCGACGAGGCGGGGCTGCCTGGATTTTACAGCGCGATTTGGATGGGGCTCTGGGCGCCAAAGGGGACACCGCAGCCTGCCATCACCAAGCTTAACGCTGCCGTCAAAGAGGCCTTGGCAAATCCGGTCGTGAGCAAGCGTCTGACCGACCTCGGCCACGAGCTTTTCCCGCCCGAGCAACGGAGCCCGGAGGCTCTTGCGGCATTCCAGAAGGGCGAGACGGAAAAGTGGTGGCCCATCGTCAAGGACGCGGGTATCAAGTGATTTGGGAGCGCTCCTCCCGGTGCTCACAGTTTGATGACGATCTCGCTACCCGCCGCTTTCGCACGGGAGTAGCGCAGGATGATCCGCCGTTGGCGTTCCTTGGTGCTGAGGACACGCTCGCGGTGCTGCGGTACTCGACTTGCCGGCGCGCGCTCTCCAGCACGTCAACGTTCGGAATTCTAAGCGGCTTTGGCGAACTCAGCCTGCACGGATTTCTCGAAGGCGAGCAGCTTCTGCACGCTGGGGCGGCTCCGCATGCGTTCGAAATGTGCCGAGCAGTTGGCAAATCCCGATAGATCGAGATCGAACTGCGAGCCGCGGCGGAAGCACCAGAAGAAATGTGCGTCCGCGGCGGTGAAGTGGTCGAAGAAATACTCGCGCCCCGCCAGCAGATCATCAGCGATCTTGTAATTTTCAAACAGGTGCTCCGTGGCCAGCCGGCGCACGCTCGCCTCGGAGTTCGGCACGTCGCATACGCCCGGGGGAGAGTTCAGCCGCGACAGGTATGGGTGGATGCCCGAAGAGCACCAGGAGAGCATCGAGATCGCCTTCAGTTCCTGCCACGGATCGCTCGGAAGCAGTTGCGCGTGCGGAAATGTGCGGGCGATCCATTGCTGGATGGCGACGTTTTCGCTGAGCGGCTGCCCGTCGACGATGAGCAGCGGCACTTTGTGCTTCGGATTGAGCTTCAAATAGTCGGCCGACCTGTGCTGCCCCTTTCGCATATTGAGCGGGCGCACGTCGAACGTCGCATTCGCTTCCGTGAGCGTGATGTAGGGTACGAGCGCGCACGTGATGGGCGCATAGTAGAGAACGATTTCCATCGGCACCTCCAAAGGCGTTCGCTCGCGGGCGACGGCCTGGATCATCTTAGGGCGAATCCCCTCGGCGGTCATTCCAGGCGAGCATTGTTGTCGAGCAGGCCGTTGCCGACCCGTATTATGGACTGTAAAGTCCAGAAAGCGATCGACAAGAACAATCTGTACGGAGGCATACCATGGAGCCGCAGGCGATCGATACAATCGACAGGCACGGCGATCCGCTGGCGTTCCGTTTGCGAGCGGGCCAAGACCGCTCGCCGCTCGGCGATCATGCGGCGGCCGAGGTCAGGGTCGAGGCCCGGCAGATGGCGGGGCACCAGAAGGAAGCGGTGGTGACCGAAGGCGCGGACGGAAGCGTCTGGCGGCTGACCTCGGACGAGGGAAAGCATTTGCACGGCACTGACCTTGCCCCGTTTCCGCTCGGCTTCTTCAATGCCGGCATGCAGAGCGACCTGTACGGACGCCTCCGAACCCTCGCCGCGACCCGCGGCATCGAACTCGACCAGGTCGAAATCCGTGTCGCCAATCACTATTGGCTCACCGGTTCGTTCATCCACGGCACCGGCGAAGGCCATGCCGAAGCGCCGGACATCGATCTGCGCGTCGAGAGTAGCGCCCCGACCGAGACCATCAAGACGCTGGTCGCTGCCGCCATGGACGCCTCGCCCGCGATTGCATTTCTGCGCAAGCCGCTATCCGGAAACACCTTCGCGCTCTACATCAACGGCCGGCGGCGCAAGGTCGAGGGCGTGGCAAATTCGGCGAGCGCGGACGCCGGCGACCCCTATCGTACCTACAGCCGGGCGCCGCGCCCGGTTGACGCCGGTGCGCGTCGTGACCTGATCGAAAAAACCGGGCAAGTGGAGCAGGGGACGTCCGATCCGGCGCCAGTCTCGGTGACCAACAAGCTGATCCGCAATATCCTCGGCGAGGGAAAGTCGGTCGACGGTGGACTCTACGAGACCGACACCTGGCTTGGCATGCCCGGCTCCAGCCACTACAAGCTGGTCGCCGACGAGGGCGGCAACGCCACCGCTCCCTGCGGACTCGCGCTGCTCTCGGCCGGCATCGCGTTCTGCTACATGACGCAGCTCTCGCGATACATCGAGAACATGAAGATGAACATTCGTGGCGTTCGGCTGGTGCAATTCAACCCGTATTCCGGCGGACCAGCTGCTGCGGCGGGGCCGATCGATACCCATCTTTTCCTCAACGGCGAGGCCGCGGACGAAACTCACTTGCAATTGCTGACGATCGCGGCGCGCACCTGCTACCTGCATGCCGCGGCCAGGACGTCGAGCGAACCAAACCTGCGGATCGTCCATAACGGACGCGATCTTGTGCGAGCCGCCTAGGCTTCAAAGAACGATACGCTACCTGGCCGGGTCCGGGCCGGTGGCGGTGCCTGCTGGCCCGGTTGACAATTGCAGCGCCGGCGTCAATCGAGGCGGATGCCGACGCTGCGAACGATCTCGCCCCAGCGCTTGTACTCGGCCTGCCACACGTTCCCGCGCCTCTGCACGCGTTCTTCCGCGTCGAACGGGCCGATTTCAGGATAGCAACGCTAGTCTAATCGGGCAACTTGACCTTGCGCTCGTAGAACGACCACAGCAGTGGGAACAGCCGCGGATTGAATGTGCCTTCGGCGCAGTCGCGCGCTTCGTCGTCGCTCAGCGGGATGGCGCCGCCCATGACCTCAGCCTGAAGCTGAATTTGCGCGTTCTCCTCCAGGAACGTGCACGCAAAAAACGCCTCTTCTGCGGAGGTGCCAACCACGACGGTGCCGTGGCCGCGCATCTGGCAGCAGCGGTAGCCGCCGAGCGTTTTCGACAGGTCCGAGGCCTGTGCGTCATTGACCACCAGGCGCGGATTGTCCCAGGTCGGCACGCCGGTACAGAGGAATGAGCCGTGCAGGAACACCGGCTTCAGCGGTTTGCCGGCGATTCCGAGCGCGCGGGCGTGAGGCGCGTGCAGATGCACGACGCACATCGCGTCGGGCCGATCGCGATGGATCTGCGTGTGGATTCGCCATTCCAGCGGGATCAACCCGCCGGGATGTTCGATGATCGAGCCGTCGATGTTGTAGACGAACATGTGCTCCGGCCCGACCACGGTCTTGTCGGTGGACGCACCTGGGCTGACGAAGCACCTGTCGGTGCCAGGCACCCGAACCGACACGTGGCCGAACATTCCGATGGTGCCCTGCCAGTTCAGCATGCGGGTCAGGGTGGCTGCTTTTTCGCGCAGCAAAACTTCCACACTCATAGTTGCTCCAGCTTCTGTGTTGCGCCGATCGCGCTATTGAGATTTCGCGAGCCCCGCCTTCTCGATGAGCCGGCCCCAACGATCCATTTCCGAGGCCAGGAATTTCTGCAGCTCGGCGGGAGACGATTTTTCGGCCACCGGAATTGTGCCAAGTCGAATCATCAGCGCTCGAACGTCCGGTGATTGTGCAATTTCGGTGATTTCCTTGTTAAGCCGCGCGACGATCGGCTTGGGGGTCGCGGCGGGCGCGCAGATCAGTGTCCAGCCGACGGCATCGAACCCTGGCACGCCGGCTTCCGCGATGGTCGGGATATCCGGCAAGGCCGGCACGCGCATGGTCGAGCTGACGCCCAGTGCGCGGACCTTCCCCGCCGTAATTGCGCCGCTGACGCTGCCCGCGTCGGCGAACATGACCGAGATATGTCCGGCGATGACGTCGTTGAGCGCCGGAGGCGCACCGCGATAGGCGACGCCGTTCATCTTGGTGCCGGTCATGGTCTGGAACAGCTCGGCCGCGAGGAAGATCGCCGCGCCGGCTCCGCTGTGGCCGAAGTTGAGACCGCCCGGCTTCTGTTTCAGTAGCGCGATCAATTCCTTGACCGACTTCGCCGGCACGTTGGGATTGACCACTAGAGCGAGCGGCGTCCGGAATACCAGCGCCACCGCCTGCAGGTCCTTGAGCGTGTCGAACGGCATGTCCTTCACCAACGCCGGGTTGGCGGCGAGTGAACTTGCCGGCGCCAGCAGCGTGCGGCCGTCGGGCGCGGCTCTCGCGACTGCTGCGGCCGCGATGTTGCCGCCGGCGCCGGCGCGATTCTCGATCACCACCGACTGGCCGAGCCGCTCCTGCAGCTTGGGAGCAACGGCGCGCATCACGACGTCGATGCTGCCGCCGGGCGGAAACGACACGATGATCGTTACGGGACCGGATGGATTATCCTCGGCGCGTGCCATGAAGGACGGCGCGCATGCGCCTGCGAGCATGGGGGCTATGAGCAGACTTCGTCTCGTCAGCATGAGCTCTTCCTCCTGTTCTTGGGCAGACCGGCCGCCGGATAAGCGGTCGCGTACGCGATCTTCGTCGCGTATTCGTTATCTCGATCAGGTCGCGGCTGCGCTTCGCGCCAGGCAGGCGCCGAGAAACGCGACGACCTGCGGCGACGCGATCGCGGCCGCGACTCTGTTCTCCTCCGGCTTCTCGCGATGCATGAAGCCGTGCTCGGCTTCCGGATGGAGTTGCACAATTGTGGGCGCTTTGCGTTTGCAGAGCGCCTGCTTCAGTGTCTCGTAGGTTTCCGGATGGGTGACGTGATCGTTGCCCGGCTGGAGCATGTGCACGGGACACGCGATGTCGGACGCCAGCGCGAGTGCGTCCAGCTCCTGATTGGGCAGTCGCGGACTTTCGATCGATGGATACGCCGTTGCACACGCTTTGATGCTCTTGTCATTGGCGGCCTTGAGCAGTGCGAAGCGGCCGCCGATGCAGAAGCCGAGAACGCCGATGGACGCCAGATGCATCTCCGACGTCATCATGTCGGTCCAGTCCTTCAACATGCCGGCGACGCCACGATCCGATAACGTCCGTGCGCGCCTGATGCACTCCTGGTAGTCGGTGACCAGGGGCTGTCCGGAATTGATATCCCAAACCGCAGCTGACAGTCCCGCGTTTGCAAGGATATCGGCGTAGCCACGAGCGAATTCATTCACCCCGTAGATCGTGGGCAGGATCAAGACGCCACTGCGGGCACCGTCCGCAGGGCGGGCGACATAACCATACAGGCGAGGGCCGCTGAATTTTTCGGTCGAGATCGCCATTGATGCTGTTTCCTGAGCGGGTTTTTCACTGGAGCGCTGAAGTGCCGTTTATTTCGCCGCGATGGAATGACCCAGCGCGCTGTTGACGGCCGGCATGACCTTCTCCGCCATCAGTTCCATGGATTTCCTGCCCAGTGCAGGATCGGCCCAGTCCTTGCCGCAATAGAGCAGGGTGCCGAAGTCGCCGATGACCTCGTGCATCGCCAGGATGCGGTCGACCACCTCGTTGACGGTGCCGCGAATGACGACGTTGTCGAGCACGTAATCCAGCGTCACCTGGTCGTCGGGCATGTCCGGGGTGCTCTTGAAAGCCGCGAAGCGTTTGAATTTGCCGAGTTTGCTGAGGAGTTGCCGCATGTAGAAGCGGTATGGGCTCTTGGGATCGTCGCCGCCGTAGGCTTTGGCCGTCTTGCTATCTTCGCTGACGAAGATCGAACGCGCCACCCGCCAGATGTCACGGTCCGCCTTCCGCCCGGCTTCGGTCGCGCCCTTGACGTAGCTCGTCCAATGGCTGCCGAGGCAATTGACGTGCAGCAGATTGGATGAAACCGGCCCCCAGCCGCGCTTGCCGAGTTCGACCACGCCCCTCGAGCCCGGATCGGAGGCGGTGCCGACGATAAACGGATGCGGCTTCTGATAGGGCTTGACGATGTCGCCGATCCCGACCTCGGGCCAGTTCGTCTTCACCGTGGAGATGTTCCAGAACTTTCCCTTGATATCGTAAGGTGCTTGCCCCGCCCAAATGGCCAATATCTGGTCGATAGCTTCCACAAACATCGCCTGCCGGTCGGCATCGAGCAGTCCGAGGGCCTCTGCGTCGGAACGAAGAATGCCCGCACCGATGCCGAGGATGAACCGTCCCTCGAACAGGTTGTCCAGCATCGCGGCGTTGGAGGCGACGATGACGGGGTGGCTGTGCGGCAGATTGGCGACCGCGGTGCCGACCTTCATGTGTCGCGTGGAATCTAGCAGCGTCGCGATGAACATCATACTGTTGGGAATGTTCTCAACGGCGTCGGTCAGGTGTTCGCCGCAGTAACCCTCGGTGTAACCGAGCCGATCGGCAAGGATGAACGCCTCGCGGTCTTCCTTCAACGTCTGCCAATAGACCCGTCCCTGGGGATGAACCGGCATGGTGAAAAAGCCAACGTTCATAGGCGCTCCGTAATGTGGTCCTCATTTGTTGAAATTTACAGCGGACAAAGTATGTCTAACGGCTGCATAACGCGGCGAGATTTAGTGGTCTGTTTCCCGTAGCATGATGAACCGCTCAGGCCTATTGAGCAAGGACGTGAACCAAGGCCGCAAGCGACCACCACGTCAATAGCGACGAAATGTCCGGGTCGGGATCGGGGCGTCACAGGTGCTCGGTGGCTATGGCTTTATCGCCGAGTATCCAGTATCCCGCATGTAAGGTGCGGCGCGCCACGAGGGGCTGGGCGGCGGCACGACCGAGACACCCGCAGCACTACCCGCCCGCGCACGGACGCATGGCGCTCCGCCGATCGTCGATCGTCAGGGAATTGGAAATCGTCGCAACAGTGAGAGACAAACGATGCGCTACATCGATGCCTACAATCATTTCAGCCCAAAGCGCTATTTTGAAGCATTTCTTGAATCGCCGCTTGGACGCAAAGATATTGGCAAACGCGCGCGTGGCGTGCCCGCACTCTACGATCTCGATGTTCGACTCAAGGTGGTGGATCAGTTTCCCGACTATACGCAGGTGCTTTCGATCGGTTTGCCGACGGTCGACCGTTTGTGGGGGCCCGACCAGGCCCCAGAAATGGCGAAGCTCGCCAACGACGGGTTGGCGGAGGTTGTGGCAAAGCATCCCGACCGTTTCGCCGGCTACTCCGCCGTGGTGCCGATGAACGCCCCCGGTGCGGCCGTTCAGGAAGCTGAACGCGCGCTGCGAAACGGTGCTAACGCCATTCAACTCGGCACGAACGTCAACGGCAAGCCGATCGATGGCAAGGAGTTCTGGCCGCTCTACGAAGTGATCGAGAAGTCCGGCAGGCCGATCCTGCTGCATCCGGCGCGTACGCGCGAAATGCCGGATTACGTCGGCGAGGACAAGTCCAAATATGAGATCAACAGCGTACTCGGCTGGCCGTTCGAAACGGCGGTCACCCTGTCGCGATTCATATTCTCGAAAATCATGGACACCTATCCGGCGCTCAAGATCGTTTCGCATCATCTCGGCGGGGTTCTGCCCTACCTTGAAGGCCGTCTCGCCCACTCCTTTGATCAGCTCGGTGTGCGAACCTCCGACGAGGACTATGAAACCCTTCGCAAGAGCCTCAAGAAGCGACCGTTCGACTACTTCAAGGATTTTTACGGTGACACTGCGATCGAAGGTGTCCGCGCGCCGATGATTTGCGGCATCGATTTTTTCGGCGCCGATCATGTGCTGTTTGCTTCGGACAGCCCCTTCGACAAGGAAAAAGGGCCGGGGTATATCCGGTCGACGATTGCGGTTCTGGACTCCCTTAACTTAGATCCGGTCGATCGTGAAAAAATCTGTTACCGCAACGCCCAGAAGCTGTTCGGTGTAACGTAGAATCGGGCAGGGCAACCTCCATGCGGGCGCGGCTCGTTCAGTTCACGCCCAAGCTTAGGGTCGCAGGCACTTGAAGAAGCTTACGTCGATCGCGCCGGCCTCGAAGCCTGCCTGGCAGTACGCGAGATAGTACTCCCACATCCGCTTGAAGCGCTGGTCGAAACCGAGTGGCTCGATCGCGGGCCAGGCAGTCTCGAAGCGCCGCCGCCATTCCTCGATAGTGCGGGCATAACTTGATCCGAAGGACGCCGTCCGGACCGGCCGCAGTCCTACGCCGGCCGCTTCTCTCGCGATGATCTGCTTGGTCGGCAGCATGCCGCCCGGGAAGATGTATTTCTGGATGAAATCCGGCTGCCGCCGGTATCGCGCGAACCGGGTCTCATCGACTGTGATGACCTGCAGCACCGCGATGCCGCCGGGACGCAGGCTGTCCCGCAACTTGGCGAAATAGGTCGGCCAGTAGGCTTCGCCGACCGCTTCCAGCATTTCGATTGAGACGATGCGGTCGAAACGGCCCTCGATATCGCGATAGTCCTGCAAACGAAGCTCGCAACGGCCTGACTGCGCTTCGAGACTCAGGCGCCTTTGCGCGTAGGCAAGCTGCTCGGTCGATAACGTGATTCCGGTGACGCTGCAGGCGGTGGTATTCATGAGCCGCTCGGCCAGCGCCCCCCACCCGCAGCCGATTTCCAGCACGCGTTCGCCGCCCGTGAGCTCGAGCAGTTCGCACACGCGGTCGAGCTTGGCCTCCTGCGCGCCTTCCAGCGTCTGATGCGGCGACGAAAACACTCCGGCCGAATACGACATGCCGGCATCGAGCCAGAGCCGGTAGAACGCGTTGCCCAGATCGTAATGCGCGGCAATGTTGCGCCGACTGCCGCGGCGGGTGTTGCGGTTCATCGCATGGCGAAAGCGCAGCCATGGCCGCGGCGTTCGCAGGCTGTGCAGCGGACCGGCTGCGGCGCCATTGCGGGCGCCCAAGGTCAGCAGGGCCGTCAGGTTGGGCGACGACCATTCTCCCGCGATGTAGCTTTCGGCAACGCCGATATCCCAGCCGAACGCGAGGCGGATGAGCAGCCGCCAGTTGTGGATCGACAGCCTCGCGCGCGGGCCGTCCTCGCTGCCTCCCAACGTCAGTCGGCCGCCCTTCGGCGTGTCGATCACGAGCTCGCCGCAAGCCAGATGGCCGACAAGTCGCCGCAACGCGGCGGCGGCGAGCGATTGCGTGGGGCTCGCTTCTGAGGAGGCGATCGCGGGCGAGATTGCTGTCTGATGTTCGACGATCATCTGGGGCGATCTGCAACGGAGGACGTGACGGCGACGACGGTGACAGGCAATTCCGGCGGCGGGGAGCGCGGGCGCAAGGCGATGCGCTTCGCCCAAAGCCGCAGCGCTTCCCAATGGATCGCGCCGATGACCTTGAGGGTGACCGCCGGGATTGTCAGAAAGACGCGCAGCAATGTTCGGTCGGTGAGAGGCTGGCGGGTGCCGCTCAAAACGGCGCTCAGAATCGGCTGCGCCGGCGAACTCGCGCAGATGCCGACGACGAGCCTTTCGTCGGGACCTTCGATCCGGAAGTCGTAGCGCATCTCCAGGTCGAGAAACGGCGACACATAGAACAGCTTGCGGCAGCGCTGGCGCAGCGCCGCGGTATCATGCTCAGTCCGAATGACGTAGCTGTGGCGCTCGGAGAAGGTGTTGTGGACCTGGTAGATCAGCGCGGCGAGCGCACCGTCCGCGCGATAGCAAAAAAAAATGCTCAGTGGATTGAAGCAATAACCCAACGTCCGTGGCATGCAGAGCAACTGGATACGCCCTCCGTCGATGTCGATACCGGCGTCCCGCAGACTTGCATGGGTCTGCGCGCGCAAGGGCGTGGCGCTGCCATCACCATGATCACGGTCGTACAGGCTGAACACGTTCGGCCCGTTATACGAGAACCAACGCAGGCGGTCGGACAGGATATCGAGCTCGTCGAGGTCGAGCAAAAGCCAGAATGCGCGATAACGGAAGCGATGCCGGCGGGGGTGAAGCCGCCGGTGCATCACCGATCCGGTATAGAGCGACGAACGCACAGTCATGCCAGCAGTTCCGTTGTACCGGCCGCGGCCGATCTGGCGGTCAGCACAATACGCCCCGACTCATTTGGCACTTGCCAGGGGCGCCGCACGCCGCCGAGCTGTTCGGCGACCGCGAGCCCGGCCTGCAGCCCGTCCTCATGGAAGCCGGCGCCGAAATACGCGCCACAGAACCAGGTGTTGCGCTGGCCCTGCAGTAGCCACAGCTTGCGTTGTGCCGCCAGGGAGCGAGGATCGAATGCGGGGTGTTCATAGACCTCGCTGTGCAGCAGGGTGCCGGCGCGCGGCGGATGTGGCGGATTGAGCGTCACGAACAATGGCCTGTCGCTGTTGATGTTCTGCAAGAGGTTCATCCAATACGTCACGCACACTTGGTCGCACGGCTTGTGGCGGCTGCCGAGATAATTCCAACTCGACCAGACGGCGCGCCGCTTCGGCATGAAGCTTTCGTCGGTGTGCAGAACCGCGAGATTGCGGCTGTAGCGGAAAGCGCCGAGCAAATTGCGCTCCGCTTCACTCGGGTCGGCGAGCGCGGCGAGCGCCTGGTCGGCATGCGAAGCCATCACCACGTGATCGAACCGTTCCGAGTGTCCGCTCATGTCGGTGACGGTCACGCCGTTGTCGCCTCGACGCACCGCCCGCACCCCGCGGTCGCGCCGGATCCGATCGACGAACGGGCGGCTCAGTCGCTCGACATAGCTGCGGCTGCCTCCCGTCACGGTCTCCCACGGCGGCCGCTCGCGTAGTCGCAGCAGGCCATGGTTCTCATGAAACCGGATAAACGCCGCCGCCGAGTAGGCCATCATCTCGGTGGGCGTCGCCGACCAGATGGCGCCTGCCATCGGCAGCAGGTGATCGTCGCGAAACGCTTCGCTGTAGCCGCCCTGCCTCAGGTAGTCGCCAAGCGTGGTCTGATGTTCTTCGAGGTGGGGCGCGTCGAGCGGCGCTTCACGATAGAAGCGCGTCAGGTCGGCCAGCATCGACCAGAACCGCGGTCGCAGAATATTGACCGGCTGGCCAAACAGTCCCCTGAGCCCGGTGCCGGAATATTCGAGTGCGCCGTCGTCCATTGAGACCGCGAACGACATCTCGGAGATTTCGGTCGGCACGCCGAGCAGATCGAACAGCGCCGCGAGATTGGGGTAAGCCTTGCGGTTGAATACAATGAACCCGGTATCGACCGGAATGCTGGCGCCGCCAACCGACGCGAGGACCGTATTGGAGTGCCCGCCGATGCGGTCGGCGCGCTCGTATACCGTGACATCGTGGCGCTCGCTCAGCAGCCAGGCGGCCGAAAGTCCGGAGATTCCGGTGCCAACGACCGCAATCCTTAGTCTAGAATTCCTAAGATGCACGATGATCGAATGCTCCTGCGGCAGCGCGGTTTGAACTGCGTGACTTCCACGCCCCTCAAACGATGGACGTGGGGGCTTGGATCACCGCGCCTCCGGCTGCCGCTGGGTGATCCAACCGGGGATCTGCGTCGTTTCCCTGGCTATGCATCTCGCCGCCCCGAGTCCCGCTGCGCCGGTTGCCCCCGCGGTCCTTGCCTGGCTGCGGTGGGCGGTACCGCTTGGTGGCACGCCCAGTCGGCAAATCCGCATGACCACTGACAATAACGGCACGGCCGGCGCCGCGGCGTGGGGAGCGCTGATAGAGGCGGTTGCGGTGCGCCAGGACCGGGCGGCATTCGCCAGCCTGTTCGAATTTTTTGCGCCGCGGATCAAAGCCTATATGCAGCGCTCAGGCGCCAGCGAGGCCAGCGCCGAGGAACTGGCGCAGGAAACCATGCTGATGGTCTGGCGCAAGGCCGATCTGTTCGATCCGTTGAGTACGGGCGCATCGGCCTGGATATTCACCATCGCGCGCAACCTGCGAATCGACGCCCATCGCCGGGCCAGCCGCGGCGGCATGACCGAAGCCGTCGATGTCGACCTGGAATTCCAGGTGGACGAGCGACCGCAGCCCGATTCGCAGGTGGCGAGCGGTCAGTCGGAGCAACGGGTCCGTTCGGCGCTGTCACAGTTGTCGCCGGAGCAGATGCGCGTGGTGGAACTGTCGTTCTACGAGGAGAAGGCGCACGCGGAAATCGCGCAGATGCTGGGAATCCCCTTGGGAACGGTCAAATCGCGCTTGCGGCTCGCCATGAACCGTCTGCGCAATCTGCTGAGCGAACTGTCATGATGATCGAGCATCATCCCGACGATTCATTGCTGGCCGGCTTCGCGGCCGGCACGCTGGACCACGGCCAGCATGTCGCCATCGCCACGCATCTGGTGTCCTGCTCGCGCTGCCGTGCGTTTACGCAAGCGATGGAACGGGTCGGCGGCGAACTGCTCAGCGGTCTGGCACCGGCCGCGATGTCGTCCGAGGCGCTTGCCGCAGTGGAAGCGCGGCTGGTCGCTCCGGCGCCGGCGGCGGTGGCCGGTGCAACGCTGACCGTTGCCGAGCAGGAAATTCCTGGCCTGCCGAAATTCGTGCGGCACTATCGCTTTGGTCGGTGGAAGTGGCTCGCGCCTAGGGTACATCTGCGGCCGATCGTTTTGCCGCATGCCAGCGAGACCCGGGTGTTCCTGCTGCGCTCGGGCCCCGGCACCCGGATGTTGCCGCACTCGCACTCCGGACTTGAGATGACCTGCGTGCTGTCGGGCGCGTTCGGTCAGGATGGCGCCCACTATGGGCCCGGCGATTTCGACATGGGTGACGACACGATCGAGCATCGCCCGGTGGTCGAGGAAGGACAGGACTGCCTCTGTCTCGTCGCGATGCGTGGGAAACTTCAGCTACACGGATGGCTCGGTCGGCTGATCCAGCCATTCGTGCGGTTGTGAGCTGCGATCCGTGACGCTTCTGCAACTTGCGCTGGCTATTCTGCTGACCGGCGCGGCGCTGAGCCTCACGATGGCGGTGGGCTGGACGATCCAGCAGCGCAGCGGCAACTCCGGTTGGGTCGACGCATGCTGGTCACTGTCGGTCGGGACCGTCGCGGCCGTCGTGGCGATCTGGCCGCTGGAGCCGCATTGGCCGCACTGGCGGCAGTCCGCAGTCGCAATTCTCGTGCTGGCGTGGGGCCTGCGGCTGGGATTGCACATTGTCGGTCGCGCCCGGACCTCAGCGGACGATCCGCGATACCGCAATTTGATCCAGCAATGGGGCGGAGACGCGCCGAGGCGCATGTTCTTGTTTTTGCAGTCGCAGGCTGCGGTGGGCGTGGTGCTGGCCGTGTCGATTGCGCTGGCGGCGCACAACCCGAATCCTGAGCTACGGCTTCAGGACGTTTTGGGGCTTGGAATTCTGCTGGTGGCAATTGCCGGCGAGGCGATCGCTGATCGTCAGCTTCGCGCATTCAAAGCCAATCCGCAAAATCGTGGCAAGATTTGCGACGTCGGACTCTGGAGCCTGTCACGTCATCCGAACTATTTCTTCGAGTGGCTGACCTGGACCGCTTATCCAGTCATCGCTATCGACTTCGCCGGACACAATCCATACGGCTGGCTCGCGCTCGCGGCGCCGGCCTGCATGTACTGGGTTCTGGTGCACGTCTCGGGAATTCCGCCGCTAGAGCGGCACATGTTGCGGACCCGCGGAGATGCGTTCCGGCACTATCAGCTCCGGACTCGCGCGTTTTTCCCCTTCCCACAGGAGCTCTCGAGATTCAACTGGAGGTGACGAACTTCGTGAGGAGCAGGAACGCGATGGCCGCGCTCGCCGACGCCAGGATCGTACCCCAAGCGACGTCAATCAGCGTCAACGACCATGTCCAGTTTCTCAGCGTCGCGAGATTGGTAAGGTCGTAGGTCGCATAGGTGAAAAAACCGAACAGTGCGCCTTGGATCAGCGCCGTCGTCACCGAACCCGTCTTCAGCGCCGGATAGATCGCGAAGACCAGAAGGCCAATAGGATAAAGCACGTAGAATGCGGCTGCCGCCGGCAAGTTGACGGTGGCGAGTGCGATATCGCCCATGGTCGGGCGGTAATAGCGCGGCGCCATGATCCCGAGCCAGACCATGTCGGTAACGAAGAACGCAACCAGCGTTGTGACGTATCCCATCAGAGCGGTCAGCATGTCGCAACTCCGTCGAGATTGACGTCCCGCACGGGCTATTCGCCCGCACCGGCATGCACCATGGTCAGGAATTCCTGACGGATCATCGGATTGTCGCGGAAGCTGCCGAGCATGCGGCTCGTCACCAGGTCGGTGCCCTGGACGTTGATGCCGCGGCTCGACATACAATGGTGGGTCGCCTTGATCACCACGCCGACTCCTTGCGGCTTGAGCACGCGGTCGATGGCGTTGGCGATCTGTGCGGTCAGCCGCTCCTGAATCTGCAGCCGCCTGGCGTAGGCCTCGACCACGCGCGCCAGCTTCGAAATTCCAACCACTCGGCTGTGCGGGATGTAGGCAACCCAGGCGCGACCGACGATCGGAGCCACATGATGCTCGCAGTGGCTCGCAAACGGCACGCCGCGCAACACCACCATCTCGTCATAACCGTCGGTTTCCTCGAAGGTCTTGCGCAGAATTTGCTCGGGGTCCTGCTGGTAGCCGGAGAAATACTCCTGGAACGCCCGCATCACGCGGCCCGGCGTCTCGCGCAGGCCGTCGCGATCGGGGTCCTCGCCAATCCAGCGCAACACGTCGCGAAACGACCGCTCGATGTCGGGGTCCGTCGGGAGCGCCTCGGCCGTCGTGCCGCAATATCCGGCAGATCGGGGAAGACGCACGATATCGTTCATTGTGTACTCCAAACGCCTGGAATCTTGCGGAACGTCTTCGAGAAGAATCAGTCAACGCACTGGAACGTCAGGATCGCTGTCGCGGATCACTACGAGCGATAATAGTTTTATGAAATTGGCCGGATGGAGTGTAGCAGTCAGACGTGATCGCGGTGATGAAAGCTCTCAGACGGATCGCGTCCAGAGAAATGGTCGCGGCACACGGGTCGCAGCGCGAGCGGCACCGAGGATTGGCGCAAGATTTGATTGACAGCGTCGAGCCTCAGGCAGGTCGCAGCCGCCCGACATTCGTCATCACACAGGAGTGAGTGTCCGGCGCCCCGAATAGGTCACGACGACCGGTCTGCGCGCCAGCGCCGGGCAGCCAGCGAGATCACCTTGAGAGACTCCTCGGCGCCATCTGAGGTGCCTTTCTCAAAGTCTCCCTCGATCCGGCCCATCTGATTGGTAACATGGGCGAAACACAGTACGGGTCGACCGCGCACCTTCGCAAAGGCATAGAGCGCCGCCGCTTCCATCTCGACGGCGAGAATTCCCGCCTGTAATGCCGCGTCGATCGCCTCTTGCGTCTCCCGAAATGGGGCATCGGTTGTCCAGGTAGAGCCAACTTGCACGGAGAACCCGGCCTCGGTCAGTGCCTCCCGCGCCAACTCGGTCAGTTGCGTGTCGGCCTCACTGTAGTCGGAGGGCGGAAGATAGTGATAGCTCACGCCTTCGTCGCGCAACGCCCGATCGATGACGATGAAATAGGGTGGCGGCCGCACCGGGAGGATCTGGCCGGCCGAAGTCATGCTCAGGAGAAATTGGCACCCTGAAGCAAAGAGTTCTTCGGCAACCAGGACAGCAAACGCGGCACCAACTGCACAGCTGACAACGCCGTATTCGTGGCCGTCGTGATGAAAGACGTAGAGGTCGGTGTGGTAGCAGGCCCAGCCGGGATGACGGGCGGCGCCGCCCTGAGCCCGCAGCTGCCGAACGATATCGCCATCCGGATCGAGCAGGCAGATCTGCGGGATGGCTGCGGCGGGCAGCCGCTTCTGGCGACGCGCTTCGCGTAAGAGACTCTCCGGCGTAAAGGCAGACATTGCGTCGTAATGCTTGTGCGAGAGGATCGGCGGAGTTCTTGCTTTGGTCACGGGCACGTCCTGCTGATTTTCCTCGCCCGCCATTTGAGCGGGCTTTATTGCCGATGGCGAGAAGCCCGCCGGACCGAACGGCATTGTCCGACCAAGCCATGCAATCGGGGCAAGAAGTCTGGCTGCGGCCCCTTGTGGCGTGCAATTATTCGCCGACTTGAATGGACCCGCCCCATCCGCGAAGCTGGAGCGAAGCGCGTCCGGCCCTACTTGGCGGATTCCTATATTCCATTGCCACCAGCCGATCTAAGAAGCAACGAAGGAAGTGAGAAGAGCAAAGTGATGAATATGCCAATCGATCGGTCGTCGAATGCCGCCTACACGCCGGACCTGCGCGGCTTCATCGAGTATTTGGAAGCCGAGCATCCAGAGCAGATCGTGCGAATCAGCAAGGAGGTCGATCCCAAATTCGGCGTCTCCGGCATCCTCGAACGGCTGGAGCGGGACAGCCGCTTTCCATTGGTCATCTTCGAGAATGTGAAGGGATCAAGCATTCCGCTGGTTGCCAATATGCATTCGAGTTTCGAGCGGTTGCGCTATGCGCTCGGCATGGAACAGGGCGGAGTAAAAGAGTTCGTCAGGGAGTGCGGGGTGCGCCAGGCCCATCCGATCGATCCGGTCGTGGTGAACTCCGCGCCAGTGCAGGAAATCGTCCGTATCGGCGACGAGGTTGATGTCGAAGAGCTGCCGATCTGCACCTACCACGAGAAGGACGCCGGCAAGTACATCACCGCAGGCCTTGCCGTGATGCGCGATCCCGAGACCGGCATCAACAATGTCGGCATTTATCGGCACATGGTGCACGAAAGGAATCTGCTCGGCGTCCAGTTGTCCGAAACGGCAGACGGAAACATCATCTGGAAGAAATACGAGAAGCGCGGTCTGCCGTGCCCGGTCGCCATCGTCATTGGCCATCATCCGGCATTCTTCATCGGCTCGCTGTGCTTTTCGACGCTCGATTCCGATGAACTGAGAATTGCCGGCGGAATGCTGCAACGGCCGGTTCCGCTCGTGAGGTGCAAGACCATTCCGCTCGAAGTGCCGGCCGATGCCGAAATCGTCCTCGAATGTGAGATCCGCCCGGTCGAGCGCCGCGCGGAAGCACCCTTCGGCGAGTTTCCGGGAACGTATGGTCCGCAGCGCATGAACCCGGTGCTCGAGGTCAAGGCGATGACCATGCGGCGTGACCCGCTGTACCAGAACGCCTTTGTCGGACACGCCGACAACCTCCTGCTGTCGGGCCTGATACGCACGACCTTCATCGAAGACACGGTGAAGATCGCCTGTCCGACGGTGCGTTCGGTCACCGTGCCGCGCTCCGGCCGTTTTCGTTTCATCTGCTACGTCGCGATTGAAAAGATGAACCAGGGCGAGGCCAAGCTGGCGGCAATGGCGGCGTTCGTCGCCGATCCATTTCTCAAGTTTGTCGTGGTGGTCGATCACGATGTCGACATCAGCAACGACACCGATGTCCTGCATGCCATTGCGACGCGCGTGCGGGCCGATCAGGACGTCTTCATGGTGCCCTATGCGAAGGGCTCGCCACTCGATCCGGCTTCCTACGATCCGGCCGGCGGGTCGTGCCTCGTCACCAAGATGGGCGTCGATGCCACGCGCAAGGCGAATTACCCGGATGAGATTTCCGTTCCGGGATTCGAAGACATCGACTTGGCCGACTACATCCCCGGTTACTCGGCCGTTCGATGATCTCCGCCCGCTTGATTGCGATTGCGGGCAAGAAATCCCGCTCGCACCTCAGACCGCCAAGCGTTGCAAGTCCGGCGCCGCGCCCGGCTCATCCGCGGGTATGACTTGCTCGGTCAGAACGCCCGCGAACGCGCGGCCGAACATGACCAGAAGCGGGCCGGGGAGGGCTGCGGCCGCGAGCCTTGCGGGCAGTTCGCAGATTGTCGCCGCAAGAACCGCTTCGTCCGGCCGCGTCGCGCGCGAGACCGCGACCGCGGGTGTCGCCGGATCGAGGCCTGCGGCCACGGCTCTTGCCACCAGCGCGGGCAGGGTCTTTGTCGGCATGTAAACCACCGTGGTGGCGACCGGATCGGCGAGCGCGCGCCAGTCAATATCGTCCGGCAGCCGGCCATCCGCGCCGTGACCGGTGATGTATTGCAGTCGGCGCGCGTCGTTCCGCTGCGTAAGCGACACGCCGAGGCGGCTGGCCGCCGCTTGCGCCGCGGTGATGCCGGGCACGACTTCGATGGCAATCCCGGCGGCGCGACACGCGACGATCTCTTCGCGCGCGCGGCTGAAGATCATCGGGTCACCGCCTTTGAGCCGCACCACCCGCCGGCCCGCCGTGGCAAGCCCGATCATGAGTGCGTTGATGTCCTGCTGTCGGCAGGACGGCCCATGGCCGGTCTTGCCGACCAGCATCTTTCTGGCCTCGCGGCGCGCAAACTCGAGCACATCGACCGAAACCAGGTCGTCATAGAGAATGACATCGGCCGATTGCAGCGCGCGCACCGCGCGCAGCGTCAGCAGTTCCGGATCGCCCGGGCCGGCCCCGACCAGGACGATCGAACCTTTGTGAGTTTCGACCACCTGGGCGGCGGTATCGCGCAGAAGCCGCTCCAGGTCGGCGTACACGGGCTCGCGATCCGGCTCCGCCATCGCTTGCGCGGTGAAGCTGCGCCAGAATGTCCGTCGTGCATGGAACGCCAGTCCCGATCCTTGCACCGTCCGGCGCCAGCTCCGGGCAGCTTCCGCCCAATGCGCGAACCCGCGCGGGATGAAGGCTTCGAGCCGGGCCCGCACCGCTTGGCCGAACACCGGAGCCGCGCCTCCGGTCGAGATACCGATCACGAGCGGCGAGCGATTGACGATGGCGCCGAAGCTGAAATCGCAGAGTGCCGGCTTGTCGACGACGTTGACGGGGACGCCTGCCGCGCGCGCCGCCGCGGCGAAGCGCTGGCCCTCGTGGTCGTCCTCGAAGGCGCCGACGGCGATCGCTGCGCCATCGAAGTCGGCCGGGGCCCATTCGCGCTTGCGGATGGTGACCGGTCCGCGCAGCCTCTCGTCTGCAAGTGCAGTCAAATCGTGGGATGGTGCCGGGGCATAGATGTCGATGGACGCACCGGCGGCGGAAAGCAGTTCCGCCTTCCAGGCCGCAGCCGGCGAGCCGCCCGCCACCAGCGCGCGCCGCCCGTCGAGCGTCACAAACAGCGGAAGCTGCGCCAGCGGCGCCATGCGCGCGGATGGAGTTTCAGCCGGCATGCGCGGCTTCATGGTTCGTCTCCATTTGCAGGTACGCCGCGAGTTGACGCAGTTCGGGTAGGCAGCTTCCACATCGCGTGCCGGCGCGCCGCGAGGCTGCAGCGTCGGCCGCCGGGACGCTGAAGCAGGCACAGACGACCGGGCCGCTCGCCGCGATGCCCGAATGGGCGGTCATCTCGCACAGGTCGCTCCATTGCGGCGGCGCATCGGAGGGCCCGACAAACAGCGCGCCGCAAGGCTTTCCGCCGATGAACGCAGCAGCGCGATAAATCCCGGCGCCGGGGTCGGCGTATTCGGTCAGCACCGCGCCGGGAAAGTAGTCCGGCGCGCGGGTACGCCAAGCCGCGGCAGTGTCGTTGGTCGCGAAGGTCAGGATCGTCGCACTCGTCGTTGCAACACGCGCCCACCAAGTCCCGTCGGGAAGCACCACCGGGCCGCGCGACAACAGGAGGCCGCGGGAGGCGAAACGAACGGGCTCGATCGTCGCCGGCGTTGCCTTCGACTCGGGCTGGCCGGAGAACGGATCGGTGAACGGCGCGACCAGGTCGCCGACCCGCGCCGATGAGGCGTTGGCGTCACTCCAGTGGATTGGGGCGAACAGCAGACCGCGCTGCTGGTCCTCGCTGACGATCACCCGGAAGACGCACGAGCCGTGCGTGGTGCGAACGCGGGCGAAGCCGCCGGGGGTCAGCCCGTGTTGCTCAGCGTCGCGTGGATGCACCTCGACGAATGGCTCCGGCCGATGCGCCCCCAGCGTGGGACTCTCGCCCGTACGGGTCATGGTGTGCCATTGGTCGCGGACCCGGCCGGTGTTGAGCCGCAGCGGGAACGCGGCGGACGTCTGCTCTCGCAATGCGGGCAGGGCAGGCGGGACGAATCGAGCCTTACGGTCTTCGGTGAAGAAATCGCCGTCGCCGAACAGGCGCGTCACAGGTGGCTCGCCAACTTTACGCAACGGCCATTGCACCGGCTCGAGGACGTCGTACTGTGCATCGGTGATCGCGGCCAGCGCACCGATGTCGAAACCGCGCGCGCCGTCGTTCTCGAAACCCGACAGATCCGCGTGCTCGCGAAACACATCGGCCGCCGAGCGGAACGCGAAGGATTCACCGAAGCCCAGGCGCGTTGCCACGTCGCAGACGATACGCCAATCCGGCTGCGTCTCTCCCGGCCGCGGCAGGAATGCACGCTGCCGCGAGATGCGGCGCTCGGAGTTGGTGACGGCGCCGTCCTTCTCGCCCCACGCCGCGGCGGGGAGCAGTACATGCGGAGCGGCGGCGAGCGTGTCGTTGTGCGCCACGTTCTCCGACACCACGAACAGGTCGAGCTTTTTCAGCGCATCGCTCATCGCGCTGGCGCGGGGCAGCGACACGGCGGGGTTCGTTGCCATCACCCACAGCGCCTTGATCTCGCCGCGTTCGATCGCCTCGAACATCTGCACGGCCTTGAGGCCTTCGTGCTCGGCGATGCGCGGTGCATTCCAGAAACGGCGCACCCGGTCAACGTTCCCCGGCGTGAACGCCATGTGCGCGCCGAGCTGATTGGCAAGTCCGCCGACCTCGCGGCCGCCCATGGCGTTGGGCTGGCCGGTCAGCGACAGCGGTCCCATGCCGGGCCTGCCGATGCGGCCGGTGGCCAGATGGCAATTGATGATGGCATTGACCTTGTCGGTGCCCTGCGCTGACTGGTTCACGCCTTGGGAGAAGCAGGTAACTGTGCGGCGCGTCTCCAAGAAGAGGTCGAAGAAGCGCACCACGTCGCGTTCGGCGAGGCCGGTCGCGGCTGCGGCGGCGCGCGGTGTCGGCGCGATCTCCTTGGCGCGCGCAAGCGTCTCGGCGAGGCCGCTGGTGTGGGCTTCGATATAGGCGTGATCGAGCGCGCCGCGCTCGGCGAGATGAACGAGCAGGCCGCAGAACAGCGCGGTGTCGGTACCGGGCGCGATTGGCAACAACAGGTCAGCGTCAGCGCCGGTGACGGTTCGGCGCGGGTCGATGACGACGATCCGTGCGCCGTGCCTTTCGCGGCTGTCGACGATGCGCCGGTAGATTACCGGGTGGCACCAGGCGGTATTGGAGCCGACCAGCACAATGAGATCGGCGACGTCGAGATCGTCGTAGCAGCCCGGCACCACGTCGCCGCCGAACGCGCGGCGATGGCCGGCCACAGTCGAGGCCATGCAGAGCCGCGAGTTGGTGTCGGCGTTGGCGGTGCCGAGGAAGCCTTTGGCCAGCTTGTTGGCGACGTAATAGTCCTCGGTCAGGAGCTGGCCGGAAAGAGAGAACGCTATCGCCTGCGGGCCGTACCGGTCGAGGATGCGTTGCAATCCCTCGGCAACATGAGCGGTGGCCTGGTCCCAGGACGCCCGCC
>JBFXEX010000095.1:0-5521 GCA_050179645.1 Xanthobacteraceae bacterium
TTACGCCACCGCGCCGAGCGCCGCGAGTTCGCCCGGCAAGGCGTAGGCCCATTGGGTGATGTTGCCGGCGCCGAGGCACACGACGATGTCGCCGGGCTGCGCCAGCCGCTTCACGGTGCGGGCGAGATCCTGCGGACCGTCGAGCGGGATCACCTGGCGATGGCCATGCGCGCGCAATCCCTGCACCAGAGCGTCGCGGTCGGCGCCGGGTATGGGCGCCTCGCCCGCCGGATAGACATGCGCGACGATCACGGTGTCGGCGTCGTTGAAGCAGGTCGAGAACTGATCGAACAGCGACGCAAGGCGGGTATAGCGATGCGGTTGCACCACGGCGATCACCTGCCCCTTGTTCGACTCGCGCGCCGCCCGCAGCACGGCGGCGATCTCGACCGGATGATGACCGTAGTCGTCGATGATCGGGACGCCGTTCCATTCGCCGACGCGGGTGAAGCGGCGGCGCACGCCGCCGAAGCTGCTCAATGCCTTGCGGATGCGCTCGTCGTCGATGCCGAGCTCGTGCGCCACCGCGATCGCCGCGGTGGCGTTGAGCGCGTTGTGGCGGCCGGGCATCGGCAGCGTCAGCGCGTTGATCTGGTGCATGGTCTCGCCGGCGCGGTCGCGGAACACGACGGAGAAGCGCGACTGCCCGCCGGCATGATCGAGATCGACCAGCCGGACGTCGGCCTGCGGATTCTCGCCATAGGTGATGACGCGGCGGTCGGTGATCTGCCCGACGAGCTGGTGCACCACCGGATGATCGGTACACATCACGGCGAAACCGTAGAACGGCACGTTCTCCACGAAGGCACGGAACGCGTCCTGCACCGCCTCGAAGGTCTTGAAGTGGTCGAGATGCTCCGGGTCGACGTTGGTGACGATGGCAATGTCGGCCGGCAGCTTGAGGAAGGTGCCGTCGGATTCGTCCGCCTCGACCACCATCCAGTCGCCGGCGCCCAACCGTGCGTTGGTGCCGTAGGCCTCGATGATGCCGCCGTTGATCACCGTCGGATCGAGGCCGCCGGCATCGACCAATGCGGCAACGAGTGACGTGGTGGTGGTCTTGCCGTGCGTGCCGCCGATCGCGACGCAATGCTTGAGCCGCATCAGCTCGGCGAGCATCTCGGCCCGGCGCACCACCGGCAGCCGCTGGGCACGCGCGGCGACGAGCTCCGGATTGTCGCGCTTGATCGCGGTCGAAACGACCAAAACTTCGGCGTCACCGAGATTGCTCGCGGCGTGGCCGACCGCGACCTTCGCGCCCTTGTCGCGTAACCGCTTGACGTTGGCGCTGTCGGACGCGTCCGAACCCTGCACGGTGTAGCCGAGGTTCAGCAGCACCTCGGCGATGCCGCTCATGCCAATGCCGCCGATGCCGACAAAGTGGATCGGACCCATTTCGCTCGGCAGTTTCATTTCGCGATCCTCTCGTATCCCGGGCGTAGCGCACGTCGTAGGCAAAGGCGCGCTGTGCTGTACCAACTAAGCCGTCCGCATCACCTTTGCTGCGCGCCGTGCCACGCCGGCGATTCACAAACAGCCGCGTGGGCACGGCGCCTTCGGCGCCTCTGCCCACCCTACACACGCGATCGCCCGGCAATTTTCAACACCAACTCTGCCAGCCGCTCGGCCGCGTCCGGAGCGCCCTGCGAACGGGCGGCTGCGGCCATTGCTACGAGTTTTTGCGGATCGGTGGCAAGCGCGGCGATCTCGGCCGCGAGCCGATCCGGGGTGAAATCATTCTGCCGCAGACTGAGCGCGCCGCCGGCACGCTCCAGCACGGCGGCATTGGCAGCCTGGTCCTGATCGAGCGCGTGCGGCAGCGGTACCAGAATGGCCGGCCGACCGATCGCCGCAAGCTCTGCGACCGTGGACGCCCCCGAACGCGAGATCACCAGATGGCCGGCCGCGATCCGCCCCGGCAAGTCAACGAAGAACGGCGCGACCTCGGCGGCGACCTTAATCCGCGCATAGATCTCGCGCACCCGCGCGACGTCCTCCTCACGAGCCTGCTGAACAATTGAGAGCCGCATCTGCAGATGCGGCTCGAGCCGTTCGATGGCGGCCGGCACGATGTCGGACATGATCTTCGCGCCCTGGCTGCCGCCGAACGCAATGAGGCGAAGCTGCCCGCTAGCATCGGGCGCGGCGTAAGGCGTCGCCGCGGCGGCGAGCACCTGCGGCCGCACCGGATTGCCGGTTCGCGTCGCCTTGGCGGCAAGTTGCGGCTCACGGTCGAGCGCGCCGGCAAAACTCGACGCAATCGCGGCGACGCGCCTGGCGAGGAGCCGGTTGGCGCGGCCCATCACGGCGTTCTGCTCGTGGATGATCGCAGGGATGCCACGCAGCGTCGCCGCCAGCACCGGCGGCACCGTCGGATAGCCGCCGAAGCCGACGACCACCGAGGGCTGTAACCGTCCAAGAAGCCGCCAAGCCTGCATGCCGCCGAGCCCGAGCTTCACCGCGGTGCGTGCAAGCGAAATCGGGTCGCGGCCGCGCACAGTTTCGCTGCTGATCACATGAATCTGGCGCGCGGGAAATTTCTTGCCGTAACGCTCGGCGCGGTCGTCGGTCGCGAGGTCGATGACGGCGCCGCGGCGCGCCAGCGCCTCCGCCAGCGCTTCGGCCGGAAACAGATGGCCGCCGGTACCGCCGGCCGCCAGCAGGACGAGCGGCGCGCCGTCCTGCGGCATCACGCCGGGCTCGCGAGCGGCACCGGCTCGCCGGGGCTCGCCAGCAACTGCGCGCGCGGTCGTTCGCGTGTGAGTGCGAGCAGCATGCCCATGCCATAAGCCAGCGAGATCATCGAGGAGCCGCCGTAGGAAACAAACGGCAGCGTCATGCCTTTGGCCGGCATCAAATGCAAGTTCACCGCCATGTTGATCGCCGATTGCAGTCCGAACAGGATCGCGAGGCCGGCGACCGCAAAACGCGCGAACGGGTCCTCGTCGTGCATCGCGTGCCGCAGCGCCCGCAGCACAATAAACGCAAACAAGGCGACCAGAAGGAGGCAAAGCACGATGCCGAATTCCTCGGCCGCGACCGCAAACACGAAGTCGGTATGGCTCTCGGGCAGGATACGCTTGACGGTGCCCTCGCCCGGGCCGCGGCCGAACCAGCCGCCGCGCCAGAACGATTCCAGCGCCTGGTCGATGTTGAAGGTGTCGCCAGAACTGGGATCGAGGAAGCGCTGGATGCGGCGGGTGACGTGCGGGATGGTGAAATAGGCAGCCGCGATTCCCAGCACCGCAGCGCCGCCCAGGCCGATCACCCAGATCATCCGCATGCCGGCGAGGAAGAACAGAATGCCCCAGACCAGCGCGACCAGCATGGTCTGGCCGAAGTCGGGTTGCAGCACCAGGCCGGTAATCGCAAGGCCAAGCAGCGCCAGCGCGATGGTGTTGGCCGGCATCTCCGGGCGGCGCGCGGTCTCGCCAAACAGCCACGCCACCAGGATCACGAATGCAGGCTTGAGGAATTCCGACGGCTGCAGGTTGACGCCGAGGATCGCGATCCAGCGCCGCGCACCCTTGACCTCGGGGCCGTAGGCCAACGTTGCAGCTACCAACGCAAGGCTCACCACGAAGACCACGAGCGCGAGCCGCCGGATGTACCGGCGCGGCAGGAACGAGGTTGCCAGCATCACCACCAGCGCCGGCATGAGATACACCACGTGACGATGCACGAAATAGAACGGGTCGAGTCCGAGTCGCGCCGCAACCGGCGGGCTCGCGGCAAGCGACAGAATGATGCCGGTCAGCATGAGCGCGAGCAGTGCGACCAGCAGCAACCGGTCGACCGTCCACCACCAGGCGGCGAAAGGCGTGCGTTCAATGCGCGAGACCATGAACTCCCCCCGGAGCGGACGCGGGACCTCCCACTCGTGCATGGGCTAGGTTGACGGAGCCTTAACGAAACCGCTGATCGACCCGGCTTGCCGCTACACCCGCGTCAGGCCGGGCAGCGCCAGCACCAGGTTGCGGAAGGCGTCGCCCCGCACCTCGAAATTCCGGTACTGGTCGAACGACGCGCAGGCCGGCGAGAGCAGCACCACCGGCTCCCTGGCGTCGGCAGCCTCGGCATCGCGGGCGGCAAGCGCCACCGCGCGGTCGAGCGTGCCGGCGATCACGTGCGGCACTTGGCCATCGAGTTCCGCGGCAAAGCCGGCCGCCGCCTCGCCGATCAGATAGGCCTTGCGGATGCGCGGGAAGAACCCTGTCAGGGTCGAGAGCCCGCCGGTCTTCGGCTTGCCGCCCGCGATCCAAAAAATTTCGCCGAAGCACGCCAGCGCCTGGGCGCTGGAATCCGCGTTGGTCGCCTTGGAGTCGTTGACGAACAACACCCGGCCCTTGCGGCCGACCTGCTCCATGCGGTGCGCCAGCCCCGGGAAGGAGCGCAGTCCCTGCTGGATTGCCGCTGCGGAAAGCCCGAGCGCGAGCGCAGCACCCACCGCGCAGGCGGCGTTCTGCGCGTTGTGCACGCCGCGCAGCGAGCCGATGCCGCCGAGATGCGCAATGGCCCGTGCGGTGCCGCCGGTGGCCTGCATGATTTGCTCGGCCTCGACATAAAGTCCGGAGGACAACGGCCGGCGGACGGAAACACGCACGACTTGCTTACCGCCCTGATCGAGCCGGTCGGCAGTGGCGGCACACCAGTTGTCGTCGACACCGACAATCGCCGTGCCGTCCTCGGGCACGCCCGCCACCAGCCGCTCCTTCACGGCCGCGTAGTTCGCCAGCGTGCCGTGACGGTCGAGATGATCTTCCGAGATGTTGATCAGGATGCCGACCGACGGATCCAGCGAAGGCGCGAGATCGATCTGGTAGGACGAGCACTCGATGACATGCACGCGGCCGCTTGCCGGCGGTTCGAGCGACAGGATCGCGGTGCCGATATTGCCGCCGAGCTGGGCGTCGAAGCCGGCCTCGGCCATGAGATGCGCCATCAGCGCGGTTGTGGTCGACTTGCCGTTGGTCCCGGTGATCGCCACGAACGGCGCATCGGGTGCGTGCGCGCGGCGCTCCCGGCAGAACAGCTCGATGTCGCCGATCACCTCGACGGCGTTGGCCCGGGCGTAGCCGACCGACCAGTGCGGCGCCGGATGCGTGAGCGGCACACCGGGCGCGAGGACGAGCGCCGAAATCACGCTCCAGTCGATATTGCGCAGGTCCGCGGTCGGGATACCAGCGTCCGCCGCTTTCGCCAGCGTCTCGGCGCTGTCGTCCCAGCCGATCACGCTGGCGCCGCCGGCGCGCAGCGCGTTGGCGCTGGCGAGCCCCGAACCGCCGAGGCCGAACACCGCGACTGTCTTCCCGGCAAAGGTGGTGACGGGAATCATGGCAAGCGGTGAAGCGTAGAGCGGGAGAGACAAGATGGTGCCGCAAGCACAGTTTGTTCCCTCCCCCCTTGTGGGGGAGGGTTAGGGAGGGGGGTAGCCCCAGAAATGGATTGGAGCTTGAGGCGGGCCCCCCCCCCCCCCCCCCCCCCCCCCCGGGGGGGGGGGGCGCCCCCCCCCCACCCCCCC
>JBFXEX010000095.1:5531-22380 GCA_050179645.1 Xanthobacteraceae bacterium
GGGGGGGGGGGGGGTGGGGGGGGGGCCTCGCCCCAGAAATGGATTGGAGCTTGAGGCACCCCCCTCCCCACCCCTCCCCCACAAGGGGGGAGGGAGCCGACCACCGACGTCGCCCCAATGTCCTGAACACTTCCAAATTACCGCAGCTTGAGCGTCGAGAGGCCGGCGAGCGCCAGCACCACCGCGATGATCCAGAATCGGATCACGATCTGCGGCTCGGTCCAGCCCTTCTGCTCGAAATGGTGGTGCAGCGGCGCCATCCGGAACACCCGTTTGCCGGTCAGCTTGAACGACACCACCTGCACGATCACCGACACTGCTTCGAGCACGAACAGCCCGCCGATTACCGCCAGCACGATCTCGTGCTTGGTGGCGACCGCGATTGTGCCGATCATGCCGCCGAGCGCGAGCGAGCCGGTATCGCCCATGAAGATCGAAGCCGGCGGCGCATTGAACCAGAGGAAACCAAGCCCGGCGCCGATCACCGCGCCGCACAGCACGGCCAGTTCACCGGTACCAACCACGTAGTGGATCTGCAGATAGTCTGCGAAGAACGCGTTGCCGGCCAGATAGGCGATCACCCCGAAGCTCAGCGAGACGATGATGACCGGCACGATCGCCAATCCGTCAAGGCCGTCGGTCAGGTTCACCGCATTGCCGGCCCCGACGATGACGAAGGCGCCCACCAGAATGAAAGCCCAGCCGAGCGGCAGCACCATCTCCTTGAAGAACGGAAAGGTCAGCGACGAGGCGAGCGGCTCGCGCCCCATCGACATGATGAAATAAACCGCCACGGCCGCGGCCAGGACTTCGGCGAGGAGGCGCACCTTGCCGGAGACGCCGGCGTGGGTCTGCTTGGTGACCTTGAGATAGTCGTCATAGAAGCCGATCGCGCCAAAGACGAGGGTCACGCCGAGCACGATCCAGACGTAGTAGTTGGCGAGATTGGCCCACAAGAGGGTCGAGACGACGATCCCGAGCAGGATCATCAGTCCGCCCATGGTCGGCGTCCCGCGCTTGGTCACGAGATGCGACTGCGGACCGTCGGTACGGATCGGCTGGCCTTTGCCCTGGCGCATCCGCAACTGGTTGATAATCGTCGGTCCGAACATGAACACGAAGATCAGCGCCGTGATCATCGCTCCGCCGGTGCGGAACGTGATGTAGCGCAGGACGTTGAGTGGCCCGATGGTGTCCGCGAATGCCGAAAGCCAGTGCAGCATGCAGGTCAGCCCTGAGCGGCGGCCGACGCGGCCGTCCGGTGGAAGCGGCTTTCGAGCGCCTTGACGATGGAACCCATCCGGGAGCCGTTGGAGCCTTTGACCATGAGCGTATCGCCAGGCTGGAGCGCGGCCAGAACCTGCGGTTCGAGCGCGGCCGCGGCTTCCGCATAGCCGCCTCGGCGGCCGCTGGGAAGGGCCTCCCACAGCGCGCGCATCAACGGCCCGCAACAATAGACCAGATCGATGTCGTCCTCGATGACGTTTTCGGCGAGCGCCGCGTGCAGCGCCGCGCCCTGCGGGCCTAGTTCCAGCATGTCGCCGAGCACCGCGATCCGCCGCCCGCGCGGCCCGACTTCGGCCTGGCCCAGGAGCGCCAGCGCCGCGCGCATTGATGCCGGATTCGCATTGTAGCTCTCGTCGATCAGCAGCGCCTGGCCGCCGGGCCATTCGAGCGTGATGCGTGTACCCCGTCCGACCGCCGGCTGCATTCCGGCGAGCGCGAGCGCCGCAAGCGCCAGATCGGCACCGGCAACCGCAGCGGCGGCCAGTACGGCAAGCGAATTCATCACGAGGTGCCTGCCCGGCGCACCGAGCTTGAAGGTCACGTCGGCGCCAAGGATGCGGGCATGGACAGTCGAACTGTCCGGCTGCAGCGCGCAGTCGATCAACCGCGCGTCCGCCCCAGCATGTTCGCCGAATGTCACGACGCGGCCAACCTTTGCATCGGACGCGGCGCGTGCCAGCCGGTCGAACTGCGGATTGTCGCGGTTGAGCACCGCGGCGCCGCCTGGCTCCAGCCCGAGGAAGATCTCCGCCTTGGCGTCGGCGATCGCCTCGATCGAGCCGAGATACTCGAGGTGGACCGGCTCGATCGTGGTGATGATCGCCACATGCGGCCGCAGCAGTCTGGTAAGCGGCTCGATCTCGCCGGCATGGTTCATGCCGACCTCGAACACCGCGTAGCGGGCGCTCTGCGGGCAGCGCGCGAGCGACAGCGGCACGCCCCAGTGGTTGTTGTACGAGGCGACCGAGGCGTGGGTTTCGCCGTCGCGCGACAGCGCGGTGCGCAACGCTTCCTTGGTGCTGGTCTTGCCGACCGAACCGGTGACCGCGATGATTTTCGCCTGCGAGCGCGTCCGTGAAGCGCGCGCCAGATCGCGCAGGCCGTCGAGCACGTCGGGAACGATCAGCAGCGGCGAGTCGCCGAAACTCGCGGCACGGTCCGCCGCGACCACCGCGATACCGGCGCCAGCCTTCAGTGCCGCCGGCACGAAGTCGTGGCCGTCGCGCGCGTCTCCCTTGATCGCGAAGAATGCCTCGCCGGGCTTCAGAGTGCGGGTATCGATCGACAGGCCGCCGACGGCGGCTGGCAGGCGGCCGGCACGCGTCGCATCCATCGCGCTCGCCATCGCGTCAATCGTCCACAGCGGTTCGCTCATGCCACCCTCCCCGTGAGCGCGGCGGCCACCGCCTCGTGATCACTGAACGGCAGAACCTGCTGACCGACGATCTGGCCGGTTTCGTGGCCCTTCCCGGCGATGAGCAGTACGTCACCACGCCGAAGCTCGGCAACCAAAGTCCGGATCGCCTCGGCGCGATCGCCGATCTCGATGGCGCCCGGCGCGGCGGCCAGGACAGCGGCGCGGATCGCGGCTGGATTCTCGCTGCGCGGATTGTCGTCGGTGACCACCACGCGGTCGGCAAGCTGAGCGGCGATCTCGCCCATCATCGGTCGTTTGCCGGGATCGCGGTCGCCGCCGCAGCCGAACACCACGATCAACCGGCCGGTGACGTAGGGCCGCAACGCTTCCAGCGCCTTGGCGAGCGCGTCGGGCTTGTGGGCGTAGTCGACGAAGACCGGCGCACCGTTGCGTTCGCCGGCGAAATCGAGCCGGCCCTTGGCGCCTTCGAGACGCTCGAGTGCGGCAAACACGGCGGATGGCTCTCCGCCCGTCGCGATCGCGAGCCCGGCAGCGGTGAGGGCGTTCTCGACTTGGAAGGTGCCAACCAGCGGCAGCCGTAGGGTCCATTCGCGGCCCGCATGGGCGACGCGGAGCACCTGCGCGAAACCTTCGATCTTGGTGTCGAGCAGCCGGATGCCGTCGCCGCGCCGCCCGACGGTGAGGAGCCGCAGACCGCGGCCGCGTGCAGCCGCCACCACCTGCTCCGAGACCTTATGATCGACGACGATCACGGCCGCACCGTCCGGCACGATCAGGTCGGTGAACAGCCGAAGCTTGGCGAGGAGATAGGATTCCAGCGTCGGATGGTAATCGAGATGATCGCGGCTAAGATTGGTGAAGGCGCCCGCCGCGACCCGCACGCCGTCGAGACGGCGCTGGTCGAGGCCGTGCGAGGACGCTTCCATCGCCAGATGCGTGACACCTTCGCCCGCCAGTTCGTCGAGCGAACGATGCAGCGCCACCGGATCGGGCGTGGTGAGCGAGCCGTAGACTTCACGCTTCGGCGAGACTAGCCCGATGGTACCGATGCTCGCAGCTTGATGGCCGAGTCCACTCCAGATCTGCCGGGTGAAGGCCGCGACCGAGGTCTTGCCGCTGGTGCCGGTGACGGCCGCGATCACGTCGGGCTGGTGCGGAAACACTTTCGCCGCGCCGAGCGCCAGCGCGCGGCGCGCGTCGGCCACCCGCGCGAATGCAATGCCGTCCGGCAGCGGAGCCGGCGGCGCGCGTTCGGCAACGACCGCCACGGCACCGGCCGCGATCGCCGCACTGACGAAACGCATGCCGTCGTCTTTGGCGCCCGCGACCGCGACGAACACGTCGCCCCGCTTGATCGCGCGGCTGTCCGCACTGATGCCGGTCACCTCACGCGCGGCAACGCTCGCGTCGGCAACGGCATCGGCAGGCAGCAGGTCGGCAAGCTTCATGGCAGTAGGTCTGAATGCGAGTCGTTTCGTGATTCCGGGGCCGGCAAAGCCGCGGGCACGGTGGAAGTCGTTGCGCCCTCTTCCCTCGCGGGAGAGGGCTGCTCGATCCCTCAGCAAGGAGGATTGGGTGAGGGGGTCTTCGCACAAACCAATTCTGCGAAAAAGCCCCCTCACCCAACTGATTATGTTGACAAACCTTTGAGACCTCTCCCCGAGGGGAGGGGGCGAAGAGGCGCACATTGACGCGCGGATCGTCCAATCGCCTGCGTAAGCGCTACCGTCCGGCGCTGGCCAGGATCGTCTTGTCGGCAGGCGCAAGCTCGAACCGCGGCTCGATGCCGAGCAACGGCGCAATGCGCCCGATGACCGCGCCGCCAACCGGCACCGCGTTCCAGCCCGAGGTGGCATAACCGTGGGAGTCCGGCGTCGCCTGCGGCTCGTCGAGCATGATCAGCAGCGCGTAGCGCGGCCGGTCGGCCGGCAGCACGGCGGTGAACGAGGTCAGCAGCTTGGTCTTGGAGTATCGCCCCATCACCACCTTCTCGGCGGTGCCGGTCTTGCCGCCAACGTAGTATCCTTTGACATCCGCCTTGCTCGCCGTACCTTTTTCGACATTGAGCCGCATCAGATAACGCATCTTCTCGCTGGTATCGGGCGTGATGACGCGCCTTCCGAGTTTTCCGGCGTCCTGTTCGCTGCGCTTGAGGAAAGTCGGCGGAATGAGGTTGCCGCCGTTGACCAGCGCGCCGATCGCCATCATCGCCTGCAGCGGCGCGACCGACAGCCCGTGGCCGAACGCAATGGTGACGGTGTTGAGCTCCATCCAGCGCTTCGGAACGAGCGGCTCGGCGCTTTCCGGCAGTTCTGTGCGCAGCCGGTCGAGCTGGCCGAGCTTGCGGAGAAACGCCTTGTGGTGCTCGACGCCGAGCGTCACCGCCATCCGCGCCGTGCCGATGTTCGACGAATAGGTGAACACTTCCGGCAGGCTCAGGATGCGGCTCTGCGGATGATAATCGTGAATGGCGAACTTGCCGTATTGCAGCGGCGCACGCGCATCGAGCGAAGACTTCAGCGTGAAGCGGCCGGAATCCAGCGCCATCGCCAGCGTCAGCGCCTTGAAGGTCGATCCCATCTCGTAGACGCCGGTGGTCAGCCGGTTGATGCGCGTAGGGTCGAGCGCCTCGCGCGGATTATTCGGATCGTAGTCCGGCACCGAGACCATGGCGACGATCTCGCCGGTGCGCACGTCGGTGATGAGCCCCGCCGCCGCCACCGCGCGGAATTTCTCCCGTGCGGCAATCAGTTCGTCGCGCAGCGCGTGTTGCACGCGCAGGTCGACGGCAAGCTCCACCGGCTTCTGCAGGCGGTCGGTGGCGAGCCCGGCGAGGTGCAAATCGGCGAGGCCGGTCTTGTCCAGCCACTTCTCGAGACCCGCAATGCCCTGGTTGTCAATGTTGACGTGACCGATGACGTGAGAGACTTCGGCGCCGCTCGGATAGACGCGTTTGTTCTCCGACAGGAAACCGATCCCGGGCAGCCCGAGCCGGTGGATGGCGATGCGCTGCGGCGGCGTGATCTCGCGCTTGAGCCAGACGAAGCGGCGCTTCGAGCCGAGCCGCTCGCGCAGTTCCGGCGCGTCGAGTTCGGGCACCACAGCGGTGAGCAGTTCGGACGCCTCGTCGACGTCGATGATGCGGTGCGGCTCGCCGAACAACGAGGGGCTCCGCACATCGGTCGCCAAAATATTGCCGTTGCGGTCGAGGATATCGGGGCGCGCGGTCGCCACCGCATCCTGCGCGGAGGTGCGGCGCAGGCTGTGACCCTCCGGCACCGCGGCGAACATCACCAGCCGCCCGGCGATCACCGCATAGCCGATACTGAACACCAGGATCGCGAGACCGATCCGCGCCCGCGCCTTGACGGCACGATCGACGCTCTCGCCGTACAGCAGCGTGCGCACGACCCTCACGCGCCACGGCTCGCCGGCATCAGTGGCGCTGTTCGGCCGTTTCATGGCACCTGACTCCATGCCGGTCACCTCTTCGGCGCCGGCGGCGTGGCGCTGGCCTGCGACGACGGCTTCGCCTGCGGCACGCTCGCGGTCGGGGTTCGGTCGATGAGTTCGGGGTTGGCGATCACTGCGCCGATCGGATCGGGCTCGTCGAGCGGGACGAGTTCGGGCGGCCGCTGCGGCAGGTTGTCGAGCTTGTCGAACTGCCAGGCATCGATCGGCTTCAAGGTCAGATGACGTTTGGCCAGCGCCTGGATGCGCGCCGGACGGTCGAGCCGCGCCCACTCGGCGCGCAGGCCCGCGATAGCGTCGTTCTCCCGCCGGATCTCGAGCCGCAGCTTGGCGAGGCGTTGCGCCTGCCGGGTCGCCTCGAACTTGATGGTGTAGACGTCGACCGCCGCCAGCACGAGCGCAACGATCACGCAAAGGTTGAGGACGCGCAGGATCATCGCCGCGCCTCCATCACCTCGCGCAGCGACGGCAGTCGCGGCAGCGGCGGCTCGGCCTGCGCAACTGCGGGCGCGTCGGTACGTTCGGCGGCGCGCAGTTTCGCCGAGCGGGCGCGCGGATTGGACGCGACCTCGGCATCGTCCGGCGCGTAGGGCTTACGGGTGAGAAGCCGGAAGGTCGCCGCGGGCTTCACCAACTCGGGCCAGTGCCGCGACCCGCCGCCCTGACCGGCACGAACTGCGAGGAAGGATTTCACGATCCGGTCTTCGAGCGAGTGGAAGGCGACGACGACCAAGCGCCCTCCCGACGCAAGAATGCGTTCCGCGCCGTGCAGCGCGGCCGCAAGTTCGTCGAGTTCCTCGTTGACGAAGATGCGCAGCGCCTGGAACGTCCGGGTTGCCGGATGAATGGCGCCCGGCTTCGCATGCACGACCCGCGCGACAATATCGGCGAGCGCCCGCGTGGTGCGGATCGGCGTTTCGGCACGCGCACGCACGATGGCGCGCGCCACCGCGCGGGCATACCGCTCCTCGCCGAGCGTCGCGATCAGCGCCGCGAGATCGCGCTCCGGCGCGATGGCGACGACGTCGGCCGCGCTCGGGCCGGACTTGCCCATCCGCATGTCGAGCGGGCCATCCAGGCGGAATGAGAAGCCTCGTCCGCCTTCGTCGAGTTGCATCGACGAGACGCCGAGGTCCAACACCACGCCGTCGACCGTATCGTAGCCAAGGCCGCGCGCCACCTCGTCGAGATCGGAAAAGCGGTCCTCGACCAGCGTGAGGCGCCCGGCGGCCGCACTCACCAGGTCGGCGCCGAGTGCAATCGCCTGCTGATCGCGATCGATGCCGATCACCCGGCAGTTCGCGGCAGCGAGAATGGCGCGGGTATAACCGCCCGCGCCGAATGTCGCATCGATGTAGGTGGCGTTGTCCCGTGGCGAGAGAAACTCGACCACGGAATGGCCGAGCACGGGAATGTGACGAGCCAGTCCGCCAGCGACAGCAGGGGAGCTGTCGCTGCCCGTCATCATTCCCGTGCTCCGGGCGGGCCTTCCGCCGCTCTCCGCGAGCCCAGCTGCTTCCTGTGTGCGCGGACCTTCTCGGTGGCCTCCGCGAGTTCCGCGCGGAAGCGCTTGGGCTCCCAGATCTGAAACTTGTGGCCGAGGCCGGCAAACGCGACCTCGTCGGTGATCGCCGCATGCGTCTTGAGCGGCTCGGTCAACGTGACCCGTCCTTCGCTGTCGATCTTCAACACTTCGCTGGTGCCATAGAGCGCCGCAGAGAACTGTTCGCGTTCCTCCGAGTACGGCGGGAAGCGCGCAATCAACGCGTCGATCTCCGACAGCAGCGCATTGCCGCCGGCATCCAGCGCCGGCCGGTCGAGTGTCGGATAGCAGTACAAGCCCTCGAACCCATCGCGCGCCATGACCGCCCGGAACGGCGCCGGGATCGACACTCGTCCCTTGGCGTCGAGCCGCAACGTGTAGTGGGACACGAAACGGTCCATGCAGCCCCTGTTCGCTCCCCACCGGTTGGTCCGATGCCGGATTGAGCTGGGCGCCCGACGACACCGCCCACGCTCCCCAGCGAGCAGTGGTTATGGCCGCCTGCCTCATTGGGTAGAGATGGGATATCATGGGATACTCTGGGCGTCAATGGTGCCAGTCTGGGCGCGCCAGGCCTTCGGACCCACCGGCCTCAACCGCTTATTAACGGTGCCTGCGCTTAAGGAATGGTTGAAGGGCGCGCCCGTCGCGATGCAGCGCGGCGTCGCCGCGCGGAGTTCGCGCGTCGAGCACGTGCCCTGCCCGAATGCCGCCGCACAAATGAACCGCCGGTGAACTCGACACGCGATCACCATGCGACGCAGATCGCATTGCGCCCCGGAGAGTCAGTGCGCCAAGGACGTCCCATCTCTTCAGCAATTCATGCACCTATCGCTTCCAGCAATTGATGTGCCGGAACTTCGTCACCGCGAGCGTCCTTGAACGAGCGTTGTTGAACAAGCGCGCGCAGTCACTCCCGAGTTTCAAGAACTCGGCTTCGTTCCATCGAACATCGAGTTCCCGCAGCAGAGTTTTTCATCTGGTAACACTGTGTGATCGGAACGGCTGATGCGCTCGTGCGTTGACAACACACAGGAACGGTCTTCCTGCATCACCCCATTTGAGGAGGCACGAATGCTCAAACAGCTTATGATCTCGGCAGCCGTCAGTGGACTGGCGGTGTCGGGCGCATTGGCGCAAGCCAACCCGCCGGCCGCCAATCCGAAAAATCCACCGCCAACCGCCAGGCAGATGACTTCGCCGGCCGCCAGCCCGAATTTCGTCGCGATGCAGAAATCCGATCAGTGGGCCTTTTCGAAATTCAAGGGCACCGACGTGCTCGGTCCGGCCAACGAGCATATCGGCGACGTTGTCGACGTGCTGTTCGACAAGACCGGCAACGTTGACGCCGTGGTTGTCGGCGTCGGCGGCTTCCTCGGCATCGGCGAGAAGAATGTCGCTTTGGACCTGGACGCGTTCCAGATCGTGCCGTCGAACACCGGCAGCACTGCGAACACGACGCCCAGCGGCGACCCGAACGACATCAAGCTGAAGGTGTCGTGGACCAAGGATCAGCTCAAGTCAGCCCCGGGTTTCGAGTACTGGAAGGCGAACGCCACGACCGGCATGGCGCCGCGTCCGGCAACGCCGGCGAACCCGGCCAATCCGGCGAATCCTCCGGCCCCGGCACCGACGAGGTAATAGTCGTGTGACGCGGTAATAGTCGTGTAATGCGTCGAAGCTTGGAACGGATTTGCGTTCCAGACGCGGTGGTCCGGTCCGGCTGATCAGCCGGACTGGGCCGCTGCGCTTTTCATTCGGGCCGTCCCGCGGGACAATCTCTTCGAACATTTTTCTTTGCTGTGACTCGCAGGCCGCACTCCGCGGCGATTCTGCTGCCATCGCGCAACACATCCTGTGGATTCGATGTGCGCAGCCGCTGAAAACGGCTGGTCGCGCTTGTTCACGTTAACCGTTTCTGCACAAATCGTTTTCGTTCCGCGTCGCGGAATCGGCGTCCAACGCCGTAGTGAGTAGCAAAAAGTTTGTGCCGCGTATGGCTACGCTCGTGTCCGAATTGCGCGCTAATTCCTGCGTCGTCGCAGAGGTCCGGCCATCGCCGAACCACGGCGAACGCAAGGGTGGCATTGCGCCGAACATGCTGGTGCTGCACTACACCGGCATGGCGGACAACGAGGCCGCACTCAGGCTCCTTGCCTCACCGGCCGGCGAAGTATCCGCGCACTACGTCGTCCTGCAGGACGGCTACATCATCCAGATGGTGGCAGAAGATCGCCGCGCCTGGCACGCCGGCGCCGCGTATTGGGCGGGCGAAGCCGATATCAACTCCTGCTCGATCGGCATCGAGATCGCCAATCCCGGGCACGATCACAGCTATCCGGATTTTCCGCGGCGCCAGATCGCCGCGCTGATCGCGCTCTGCCGCAGCATCTACACCCGCTACAAGATCGCACCGGATCGCGTGCTCGCCCACTCCGATGTTGCGCCCGCGCGCAAGCAGGATCCAGGCGAGAAATTTCCGTGGCGGCTCCTGGCCGATTCCGGCATCGGCCTTTGGGTGAAGCCCGCCCCCCTCAATCTGCCGGGACCGATTTTCGTGCTTGGCGACACCGATCCGACGATCGAAGAGACGCAGAAACTGCTCGCGCGGTTCGGTTACGGTGTCAGCCCGAGCGGCTATTTCGACGGCACCACCCGCGACGCGATCGCAGCATTTCAACGTCACTTCCGCCCGGCGCGGGTCGATGGCGTGCTCGACATTTCGACGCTGACCACGCTCAAGGCGCTGGTGTCGGAACGCGACGCCAAGATGCTGCAAGCCAGGGCCGGCTGAACGCGTGCCGCAGGAAATCGCCGCAAGCCCTTGACGCGCCGCCGCGCGGTCCCCATCCCTACAGATGTCAGTCGGCTGGACGGCTGCCCGATCCAATGCCGAAAGGCGGCTCGGGAGGAAAGTCCGGGCTCCATGGACATACGGTGCCGGATAACGTCCGGCGGGCGCGAGCCTAGGGAAAGTGCCACAGAAAACAAACCGCCGCGGTCAGCGTCGTGTTCGATCGCGGTAAGGGTGAAATGGTGCGGTAAGAGCGCACCGCGCCGGCGGCAACGCAGGCGGCACGGTAAACCCCACCGGGAGCAAGACCGAATAGGGACGGCGCGGAGCTTCTGCGTGCAAGCGCAGCGGCCTCGGGATCGATGTCCGGATCCTGCCGTCCGGGTAGGTTGCATCAGGCGACGGGCAACCGGCGTCGCAGAGGAATGGCCGTCGCGCGGAGAGTCACAGCTCCGCCTTACAGAACCCGGCTTACAGGCTGGCTGATACGCGCAACGGGGGCTCGGCGGGAAACCGCCGGGCCCCCGCCAATTTTAGGACCGTCACATATTGCTGCGATAGGTCGCGATCACCTTGCGGCCGTCGGCTCCAGCTTTGGCCAGCCACTCGTCGGTCAGCTGCTCGCCGATGCGTTGCAACCCGTCCTTCAATGCCTTGCTCGGCGGCAGCACCTTCATGCCCTTGACGCTGAGCTGGTCGGCGTACCACTTGGTCTTGTCCTGCGACATCGCCCAGCCGCGCGCCTCGGCCTCCGCGCCGGCCTTGAGCACCGCGCTGCGCATCTTGCCGTCCAGCGCCTCGAACGCAGCGGTGTTCACCAGCGTGACGTTCTTCGGAATCCAGGCCTGGGTATCATAGAAGTAGCTCATCGACTCCCAGGCCTTGCTGTCGTAGCCGGTCGCGACCGAGGTCATGAAGGCGTTGATCAGGCCGGTCGCCAGCGCCTGCGGCAGATCGGCCGCCTGAATGGTGACCGGGAATGCGCCGACGAGTTGGGCGATGCGCTGCGTGCCGGCGTTATAGACCCGCCACGACAGGCCCTTCATGTCGCCGATCGCATTGATCTCTTTCTTGACGTAGATGCCCTGCGGCGGCCAGGGAACGGCGAACAACGGCGTCACCCCCTGGGCGGTGAACCGCTTAGCGATCGCCGGCTTCGAGGCCGCCCACAGCTTGCGCGCGCCCTGATAGCTGGTTGCCAGGAACGGGATGACGTCGACGCCGTACAGCGGATCCTCGCCGTCGAGCAGCGAGATCAGGATTTCGCCAGCCTGGGCCTGACCGATCCGCACCGCGCTCTTGATCTGCGTGGCACTGAACAGCGACGCACCCGGATGGAGTCGGATGACCAGCTTACCGTCGGTGGCAGCCGAAACGTCGCGGGCGAACTGAGCGAGATTTTCGCTATGAAAATTGTCGGCCGGATAGGCGGACGGCAGCGACCACCTGATGGTGCCGGTCCCTTGGGCGCTGGCAGGCGCAACCGCCAGCGCGACGGCAATGCCTGCCGCGAACGCGAGAATTCGATTCGTTGTCATGGCTCATGGCCCCTGTCGCGGGACCTGCAACAAATTAATATCGACCCTTTTTCCCCATCTTCCCGCATTCATCATAGCAGAAATTTCCGCGGGCCAAAGCCAAATGGAATGACAGATTTATGATGCGAATAGCGGCACAGACCTGCACAAGCGGCAGGCGGTCGTCGCGGCGGTCCGCCGCTGCCCAGCGGCCTGCCGGGCGCCGCTCGAATGGCAGCTGTGAGCGCCCCGCCGCTTCGCCTGCGACCTCGGCACCCTTATAAGGTGCGCCGGCACATCGGGTGGATTCGCTATGCAGACATCGGACAATCCCACGGGCAGATGGGAGTTCTGGATCGACCGCGGCGGCACCTTCACGGACGTGATCGGGCGCCGCCCCGACGGCACGCTGGTCGCCCATAAGCTCCTGTCCGAGAACCCCGAGGCTTACCGGGACGCCGCCGTCCAGGGCATCCGCAATCTTCTCGGCCTCGAGCCGGGCGAGCCGATCCCGGCCGGGCGGGTCGGCGCGGTCAAGATGGGCACCACCGTCGCCACCAATGCGCTGCTCGAAAGGAAGGGCGTCCGGACGCTGCTGCTCACCACCAACGGCTTCCGCGACGCGCTGAAGATCGGCTACCAGGCCCGGCCCAAGATCTTCGCCAAACACATCGTCAAGCCGGAAATGCTCTTTGAGCAGGTGGTGGAGGTCGACGAGCGGGTGCGTGCAGACGGCACCGTCGAGCGCGAACCCGACCTTGCGGCGGTCGAAGCCGAGCTTGAACGCGCACAGTCCGAGGGTATCGCCTCGGTCGCCATCGTCTTCATGCACGCCTACCGCTATCCCGAGCACGAGCGGCGCGTCGCCGCGCTCGCCCGGCGGATGGGCTTTACCCAGGTGTCGGTCAGCCACGAGGTCTCGCCGCTGATCAAGCTCATTGGCCGCGGCGACACCACCGTGGTCGACGCCTATCTCTCGCCGATCATCCGCCGCTACGTGGCGACCGTCGCGGAGGAGATGGGGACGGACCGGGCCGCAACTTCGTCACACGCACCGCGCTCTCCGTCACCTCCCCCCTTGAGGGGGAGGTCGGCCGCCGAAGGCGGCCGGGAGGGGGGTAATCTCTCGTCCGCGCACAGGAATAGCCCCCCCCCCCCCCCCCCCCCCCCAAGGGGGGAGGGAGCAGAGCAGTGCGGGGGGAGAGACTGGGAGTGACGCCGCCGACGCGATCCGGCTGATGTTCATGATGTCATCGGGCGGGCTGACGGCGGCCGAGTTGTTCCAGGGCAAGGACGCCATCCTCTCAGGTCCCGCAGGCGGCGTGGTCGGGATGGCGGAGACCGGGCGCGAGGCGGGCTTCCAACACCTGATCGGCTTCGACATGGGCGGAACGTCGACCGACGTTTCCCATTTTGACGGCGAGTTCGAGCGCGCATTCGAGACCGAGGTCGCGGGCGTGCGCATGCGCGCGCCGATGATGTTGATCCACACGGTCGCGGCGGGCGGCGGCTCGATCCTGCATTTCGACGGCGCGCGATTTCGCGTCGGTCCCGATTCGGCTGGCGCCAATCCCGGGCCGACCTGCTACCGCCGCGGTGGCCCGCTCGCGGTCACCGACGCCAACGTGATGCTGGGGAAGCTGATCCCGGATTTCTTCCCGAAGATTTTCGGTCCCGCGCAAAACCAGCCGCTCGATGCCGACGCCGTGCGCGCGGCCTTTGTCGAACTCGCCAAGGAGGTCGGTGGCAAGACGCCGGAGGAAATTGCCGACGGCTTCGTCAAGATCGCGGTTGAGAATATGGCGAACGCGATCAAGAAGATTTCGGTGCAGCGCGGCTACGACGTGACGCGCTACGCGCTCAACTGCTTCGGCGGCGCGGGCGGGCAGCACGCCTGCTTGGTCGCCGACTCGCTCGGCATGACCAAGGTGCTGATCCACCCATTCTCGTCGCTATTGTCGGCCTATGGCATGGGCTTGGCCGACATTCGTGCAACACGGCAGCAGGCGATTGAGGAGCCGCTGGGCGACGCCGCACTCGGCGCCATCGAGACGATCGGCGGACGGCTCGGCGAGGACGCCAAGCGCGAGGTCGAGGGCCAGGGTGTGCCCAGCCGCGACATCGTCGTGCACGTGCGCGCTCATATCCGCTATGCCGGCACCGACACCGCGTTGGTCGTGCCGGCGTTTACGGTCGGCGACTATCTACCGCCCTCTCCGTCTTCACCTCCCCCCTTGAGGGGGAGGGAGCAGAGCGGTGCAAGTGGCGAGGACCCAAATAGAGCCTCGTTGGCCGCCATGAAATCGGCGTTCGAACAGGCGCACAAGGCGCGGTTCGGCTTTATCGACGAGACCAAGCAACTTGTCGTCGAAGCGGTGTCGGTCGAGGCGATCGGCGGCGGCGCAAAATTTTCCGAGCCGGTGCACAACGTCGCCTCCGGTCCGCTGCCCGCGCCCACTCGCACCACCCGCTTTTACTCCGGCGGCGCCTGGCATGATGCCGCAGTCTTTACCCGTGAGCAGCTTGCGCCCGGCCACATCGTGATGGGCCCGGCGATCGTGATCGAGCCGCACCAGACCGTCGTGGTCGAGGACGGCTGGCGCGCCGATATCACCGCCAAGAACCACCTGGTGCTGGAGCGCGCCGTGCCGCTGGCGCGGGGCCACGCCATCGGCACCCACGCCGATCCGATCATGCTCGAAGTGTTCAACAACCTGTTCATGTCGATCGCCGAGCAGATGGGGGTGTCGCTGCAGAACACCGCCTATTCGGTCAACATCAAGGAGCGGCTCGACTTCTCCTGCGCGGTGTTCGCCGCCGACGGCACCTTGGTCGCCAACGCGCCGCACATGCCGGTGCATCTCGGCTCGATGGACCGCGCGGTCGAGACCATCATCCGCGAGAACCAGGGCCGCATCTCGCCCGGCGACGTCTTTGTGATCAACGCGCCGTACAACGGCGGCACGCACCTCCCCGACATTACGGTCTGCACGCCGGTCTACGATCAGGCGCAGCAGCGCATCCTGTTCTGGGTGGCGTCGCGCGGCCACCATGCCGACGTCGGCGGCATCTCGCCCGGTTCGATGTCGCCCAATGCCACCACCATCGAGGAAGAAGGCATCCTGTTCGACAACTTCAAGGTCGTCGACCGCGGGCGTTTTCTCGAAAAGGAACTGTACGACGCGCTCACCGGCGCAAAGTATCCGGCGCGTAATCCGCTGCAGAACGTCAACGACATGAAGGCGCAGATCGCCGCCAACGAGAAGGGCGTGCAGGAACTGCATAAGATGGTGGCGCAGTTCACGCTGCCGGTGGTCGAAGCCTACATGCAGCACGTGCAGGACAACGCCGCCGAGAGCGTGCGCCGGGTCATCGACCGCATCCACGACAGCGCGTTCGACTATCCGATGGACCAGGGCACCTGGATCAAGGTCAAGATCACGGTCGACAAGGAGAAGCGCGAAGCGACCGTCGACTTCACCGGCACCTCGCCGCAGCAACCGACCAACTTCAACGCGCCCGAGCCGGTGACGCGCGCCGCGGTGCTTTACGTGTTCCGCGTCATGGTCGACGATGACATCCCGATGAACGCCGGCTGCCTGCGGCCGATCAACATCGTCATTCCGAGCCGCTCGATGCTGAAGCCGGAATATCCCGCCGCGGTCGTCGCCGGCAACGTCGAAACATCACAAGCGGTGACAAACTGCCTGTTCGGCGCGCTCGGCGCCATGTCGGCGGCGCAAGGCACCATGAACAATCTCAACTTTGGCAACGCCAAGTACCAGTATTACGAGACCATCTGCTCGGGCTCACCGGCCGGTCCCGGTTTCCCCGGCACCGACGCGGTGCACACTCACATGACCAACACCCGGCTCACCGATCCGGAGGTGCTGGAGTTCCGCTTCCCGGTGTTGCTCGAGGACTTCCACATTCGCAAAGGCTCGGGCGGGCGCGGCAAGTGGAACGCCGGCGATGGCATCCGCCGCACCATCCGATTCCTGGAGAAGATGGACTGCACCATTCTCTCCGGCCACCGCCGCATCCGGCCATTCGGGCTGGCGGGCGGCGAGCCCGGCCAAACCGGCGAGAACCTGGTGCGGCGGAACGACGGCCGGATCGAGCGGCTCAAAGGCGCCGACGCCACCGTGCTCGATGCCGGCGAGGCCGTGATCATCCAGTCGCCGACCGCCGGCGGCTATGGCACGCCGTGACGCTTCGGGCGGCTGGCTGGTCCAATCTGGCGTACGCGGCCGATGTATGCCGATGTATGATGCGTCGGTCGCCGCCGGCTGGCGGCTCTCCAATGCACTGGGAGCATCCGATGAAGATCGTCCGATACCTTGTCCTATTGTCTGCCCTCGCTCTCCTCGCGACACCAATCCATGCCCAGGAGGGCGCAATCAAGATCGAGAAATTTACGCACAGCGAGTGGACGCGCGGCATCTTTTCAGAGGCGGTGACAGTGACCGGCATCGGCAACGCCAAGTTCGTCTATCTCGCCGGCGTCGGTGCCGAGGATGAGAACGGGCCGCGCGGCAACGTCCGCCATCACGGCAACTTTCTTGAGCAGTGCCGCTACACCTACGACAAGATCAAGCGCGTGCTCGGCCACCACGGTGCGACGCTCCAGGATGTCGTCAAGATCACGACCTACATCACGGACCTTCGCCACCGCATCACTCTTGGCCAGTGCGTCAAGGACACCTGGGGCGACATCAAATTCCCCACCAATACGCTGATCGGCGTTGCTGCGCTGGCATTCCCCGAGATGATCCTTGAAGTCGATGCCACCGCGATCGTGGCGATCAAGAAATAACTTTCGAGCATGCGGATGCGTTGCGGCGGCCCTCTCCGCAAGG
>JBFXEX010000096.1:0-22303 GCA_050179645.1 Xanthobacteraceae bacterium
GCTCGCGCGCCTCGCGGCCGGCGGTTTTGAGATCGTCGAGCGTGCGCACCGCCGGACGATCGATCACCTTGCCGTCGAACATGTCGGCGCAGCGTGCCCGCAGCACGCCGCAGCGCGACCAGTAGACCTGCATCCGGTCGCGCACCGCGCCGCCGAACAACTCGTAGACCGGAACGCCGAGCGCTTTGCCCTTGATGTCCAGGCAGGCGTTCTCGATCGCGGCGATCGCGTGCGCATGCAATCCACCGGCAGTCGTCCGCGAGGTCGCGAACAGCATGGCGTCGATCCGGCCGATCGCGCGCGGGTCCTGGCCGATCAGCGTCGCACCGAGCCCGCGGATGATCTGTGTCATGCCGCGGCGGCGGCTCTCGTTGTATTCCGACCAGCCGACCAAACCTTCGTCGGTGGTGATCTTCAGGAACGAGTAGGTGTCCCAGCCGCCGTCGGCGTGGAAGTCTTCGAGCTTGACGATCTTCATGCAGAATCCTCGGCCGCGTTTCGGGGCGGCAAACTATGACCAGTGCCGCCGATTTGAAGTTCCTACACCAATTGCCGCAAACTCGAATAGGAACTTCAAATCGAAAAGCGGCACTGAAATCATAAGTTGCCAGTGCCCCTTTGTTTCCGAAGTTCGTGTCAGAGTGTGCCGCGACGTATCACGAACTTCGGAAACGGGGCACTAGCGTGCTCAGGTGGGGTGTGGGTTCCGGTTATTGTGCCTTGACGCCGGCCGCCTTCACGATCGGGTACCACTTCGCGACTTCGGCGGCGTGGAATTCGGCAAACGCCGCCGGCGTGCGCTGATCGGAGGGTGGGAGGTCAAGGCCCATCGCTGCCATCCGCTGCTGTGTCGTGGGGTCGGCCATGGCGGCATTGGCGGCCGCGTTCACCTTGGCGACGACGTCGGCCGGCGTGCCCTTCGGTGCCCACAAGCCTTGCCAGGTGGAGAAGTACATTCCGGGAAAGCCGGATTCCTCTGCGGTCGGAACGTCAGGCGCCGCCGACCAGCGCGTCTTCGTCATCACGGCCAGCGCTTTGATGTTGCCGGCGCGCGCCTGGGCCAACGAACTGGCAGCGAGATCGCACGACAGGTCGATCTGGCCGCCCACGAGGTCCTTCAACGCCGGCGCGCCGCCGCGATATGGCACGAACTGATAGTTCGTCCCGGTCGCCGCCTGGAATGCCATGCCGCAGAAGCGGGCCAGGCTCGCGGTGCCGGTCGTTGCCGCCGAGGCCTTGTTGGCCTTGAGCCACGTCACCAGCTCTTTCAGGTTGCTGGCGGGCAGATCCTTTCGCACCACCATCCAGTACGGCACGCTCGGCAGCAGGGCGACCGGTGCAAGGTCCTTGAGCATGTCGAATGCCAGCGTGTAGACCGCGCCGGAGATCACATACTGGCCGAGCGTTCCCATGCCGATTGTATAGCCATCGGGCGCCGACCGCACGACGCGCTGGATCGAGATCGTGCCGCCGGCGCCGCCCATGTTTTCGACGATGACCGGCTGGCCCAGAGTCGTCTTCATGTGCTCGGCGAGGAGACGCGCCAGCGCGTCGACGCCGCCGCCGGCCGGCAGCGCGACGACGATTGTGATCGGGCGCGACGGAAAGTTCTCCGCGTGCGCGATCGTCGTTCCCGAGAGTGCGGTCAGCAGCGCAGCAACGACCAGTCTTCGCATCCGTTTCCTCCGGCAGGGAAAAACGCCCGTTGTGCCTTCGGTCGGCCGTGTCAGTCGGCGTAACCTTGGCGACCTCTTTTCTGTGTACACGGTACATCAAGAGTACGCGGTTGCCCATCCAGCGCGTGGGCAATCCGCGCGTCGGTCCATTGCTGCCGGTCTGCTGCGCTCGAGCGGAATTGCCTTTGCCGCGCAGTAGGTGGCATGGTGCATGACAAAACCGGCCGTGCTGCCGTGACAAGAACGAGTTCAGGAGGAACGCATGATTTCACTCACGCACCGACGGATGATCGCGTGGCGGCGGGCGGCCGTTCTCGGCGCGCTGGCGGTTATGGCGGCTGCTGGCAACAGTCAGGCGCAGGACTACCCGACCCGAACCGTGCGCATGATCGTGCCGTATCCGGCGGGCGGCGCCACCGACATCGTCGCGCGCGTCATGCAGGAATGGCTGACGCGCAAGTGGAGCCAGCCGGTCGTCATCGACAACCGAACGGGCGCCGCTGGCAATATCGGCACTGAGACGGCGTTCAAATCGGACCCGGATGGCCACACCATTCTGATCAATGCTCCGTCGCCGATGACGGTGAACAAGAATCTCTACGCGAAGCTCAATTTCGAGCCGTCCGAGTTCGTGCCGGTCACGATCCTCACCGTTATTCCGATCGGGCTCATCGTCAATCCGAAAAAGATTCCCGCCAACACGGTGGCCGAATTCATCGCCTATGCGAAGGCCAACCCCGGCAAGATCAACGCCGCCACGCAAGGCACTGGTACGACCTCCGATCTGACGACCGAATGGCTCCAGATGTTGACCGGCACGAAGTTCCTCAAGGTGCCGTTCCGCGGCTCGGCTCTGGCGCTCCCGGCGCTGATCGCGGGCGACTGCGATTTCATGTTCGACAACCTCACCTCCTCGATGCAGCACGTGAGGGACGGCCGGCTGAAAATGCTCGCGGTGACGACGCAGAAACGGCTTCCCGAGCTGCCGGACACGCCGACGTTCGCCGAGACGCTGCCGAATTTCGTGTCGGCAACCTGGGTCGGCGTGTTCCTGCCGCCGAAGACGCCGCAGTCGATCGCCGACCGGCTGAACGCCGACTTCAACGAAGGGCTCAAGCAGCCCGACGTCGCCAAGCGCTTCCGCGACAACGGCAGCGAACCCTTCGGCACGACGCCGCAGGCCGCCGCCGACTTCGTCCGTGGCGAGGCCGCGCGCTGGGAGACCGTCATCAAGGCGGCTGGCATCAAGTCGCAATGATGCCAGTTCGCCTTCCGCGTCACCTGCAAAGAGACAACTCATGAAACGCAGCAACGATCGCATTCTTACCACCCATGTCGGCAGCCTGCCGCGGCCGCCCGACCTGCTCGACGTCGTGCAGGCGAAGGAGAAAGGCCGCAGCTTCGACCAGCAGGCCGATGCGGCGCGGCTGCGCGAGGCGGTGGCGGAAATCGTGCGCAAGCAGGTCGATCTCGGCATCGACATCGTGGACGACGGCGAATTCGGCAAGCCGAGCTTCGTGAGCTATGTGAACGAACGGCTCGGCGGGTTTGAGCCCGACAATGAAGTGGCGAGACAAAGCCCCTGGGCCGGCAGTCGGGAAGACCGCGCGTTCCCGGAATTCTATGCCCTCGGCCATGTCGCGGCGCGCCAGGGGCACATGGTCTGCACCAGTCCCGTCACCTATCGCGGCCGCGCGCATCTGCAGCGCGACATCGACAACCTCAAGGCGGCTGTTGCGGACGCCAAGCCGGGCGAAGCCTTCATGCCGGCGATCTCGCCGGCGAGCGCCGCCGACTGGCAGCGCAACGCCTACTACAAGACCGACGAGGAATATCTGTTCGCGGTCGCCGAAGCGTTGCGCGAGGAATACGAGGCGATCGTCGAGGCCGGCTTCCTGCTGCAGGTCGACGATCCGCACCTCGTGACCTATTGGATGAAGCAGCCGAACCTCACGATGGAAGAAAACCGCAAATGGGCGGAAGGTTGCGTCGCGGCGCTCAATCATGCGCTGCGCAACATCCCGCCCGAGAAGGTTCGCCATCACACTTGTTACGGCATCAACATGGGGCCGCGCGTCCACGACTTGGAGCTCAAGCACATCATCGATGTGATTTTGAAAATCCGCGCCGGCGCCTATTCGTTCGAGGCTGCCAATCCGCGCCACGAGCACGAATGGAAGCTCTGGGAGTCGGTCAAGCTGCCGCCCGGCACATCGCTCATTCCGGGCGTCATCAGTCATTCCACCGTGCTGGTCGAGCATCCCGAACTGGTAGCGCAGCGCATCGACCGCTACGCCAAGGTGGTGGGCCGCGAGAATGTCATCGCCGGTGCCGACTGCGGCTTTGCGACCTTCGCGGGCTCGAAGGAGGTGCATCCGAGCATCGTCTGGGCCAAGTTCGAGTCGCTGGTCGAGGGTGCGCGGATCGCCAGCCGCGAGCTGTGGGGCCGGTGAACGTTCCGATATCCCCGGCGTCATTCCGGGACGGCCCGAAGGGCCGAGCCCGGAATCCATCATGTCACCGATGAAGGTGGATTCCGGGTTCGCGGCTTCGCCGCGCTCCGGAATGGCGCGGCGCTTGGTTCAAGTCATTCAAGGCACTAGGCCAGCCACGTCGAACGACGGCAGCGGTGCGCGCGGAAAATCGCCCTTGCGGTAGGCGGCGAGCGTCTCGGCATTCTGCCGGTCCATGAAATCGGCCAGCTTGGCATAGGTGATACACCGTACCTCGGGCAGGCCGCAGACCGAGCGCGCGAACGACTTCAGCGCCTCGTTGTAGACGCCGTTCTGAAAAGCGGAGAAGTGGTGGCCGATGTGAAGCGGTGCACGGTTGCCCGCGTAGTTGGTCTTGAAATAGTGCAAATAGGTGGCGAGCATCTGCTCCCGCGCCGCCTCGGTGCGGCGGACATCGTTCACGATGCGGCCGTGCGCCACGAAGAAATTGTAGTCCATCGACAGGGTGTTCCGGCCGGTGCCCTGGATCTTCACCCGCGCCAGGTTGAAGCGCCAGATGCCGTCGATCTTCGACGGCCATTCGTCGACGGCGCTGTCGCCGCTGGTGTCGTAGCGGAAGCCGTGGCTGCGCAGCGCCTGGAACAGGCCCGGGCCCTTTGCCAGGTAGGGGGCGCGACATCCGATCACCTCATTTGGTGCAAACGCCAGCTTGACGTCGGCAAGGCCGTTGTTCGGACCGACATTCTTGACGATGTCGCCATAGGCGCGGAATTCCTTGTCCCAGTCGGCGGCCGACCATGACCTGCCGTCAAAATGGCCGACCGCATGCGAGGCAAGCTCGTGGCCGTTGCGGTGCAACTCGTTGACGTAGTCGACGCGGCGGCGGATGTCCTGCTGCGTACCGCCGAAATTGATCCGCGACGCGCCGCGGCGCTGGTGCGGACCCTCGTAGACGCTACGGCTGGCATCGGCGAGGTAGTTGATGCCGCTGACGAAGAAGGTGAAGTGGAGCCGGTCGCCGTCCTTGTTCATCTGCGCGGCGAAATCGGTCAGCTCCTGCCAGCGCTCGAGCTCTGTGCAGTTGTCAAACGCCATGACGACGAACTGCGGCGGCCGCTCGACGCCGGCCTGCGCCGGAGCCAGCAGCGCAAGCGTCATCAATCCCGCAAATGCAGGCAGCACAAATCGTGCGGTCAAATCAGCCCCCCGACCGAGAGTGACGGCTGGCCTTCCATTCTAGCGGAGTCGCGGGACGAACTGATTGACGCGCACTGCATTAACCTTGTGGAGCAGTGGGATTTTCAACTTGTGTGGCGCATCCGACACGGCGCTTGGCGCTGCGATCCAAGTTCGAAATCTCATCCTGAGGAGGGCGCGAAGCGCCCGTCTCGAAGGATGGCCGCGCGTTCGGTGCCCGCTGCCATCCTTCGAGACGGCCCTTCGGGCCTCCTCAGGATGAGACTAGAGAGCGGGCGGCGTGCTCGTCTCAATGCGTTCGAATTCCCCCCTGGATACGATCCGAGATTTCAATTAGGTGGGGCGCGGAAAGGCAAGTGACATGCAGGCACGTCGTCCGGTCATGCTGGTGGTTCTGGACGGTTGGGGGTGGCGCGAGGATCGCGCCGACAACGCCGTGTTGCAGGCGAAAACCCCGGCCTTCGACCGTCTTTGGAGCGCCGGACCGCACGCCTTTCTGCGCACGTCGGGGCGCGACGTGGGGCTCCCCGACGGCCAGATGGGCAACTCCGAGGTCGGGCATCTCAATATCGGCGCCGGCCGCGTGGTGATGCAGGATCTGCCCCGCATCGCCGATGCCATCGCGACCGGCGAGATTGCTCGCGCACCGGCGCTGGTTGATCTTATCGCCCGGCTCAAGGCGAGCGGCGGCACCTGCCACCTCATCGGCCTCGTTTCGCCGGGCGGCGTGCATTCGCACCAGGATCATGCGGTGGCGCTGGCGAAAATTCTCCTCGGTGCGGGCGTGCCCGCGCTGGTCCATGCGATGACCGACGGGCGCGATACGCCGCCGCAGTCGGCGGGTGACGATCTCCGGCGGCTCGCGGCCGCGCTCCCGCCGCAGGTACGGGTCGCCACGGTGGTCGGCCGCTATTACGGCATGGACCGCGACAAGCGCTGGGAACGCGTCCAGAAGGCGTATGACGCCATGGTCGCCGGGGAAGGGCCGCGTTTCCCCGATCCTCAGGCGGCGATTGCGGATGCCTACGCCAAGCAGCAGTTCGACGAGTTCGTCGTGCCGTCGGTGATCGGCGAGTACCGCGGCATGACGGACGGCGACGGCGTGCTCTGCTTCAACTTCCGTGCCGACCGCGTGCGCGAGATTCTGGGGGCGATGCTCGATCCGGATTTCTCCGGCTTCCCGCGCTCGCGCGTGGTGCGCTTTGCGGGCGCCGTCGGCATGGCGCAATACTCCGACGAACTCGACAAGTTGATGGGAACGATCTTCGCGCCGCAGAGCTTCCCGAACATCCTCGGTGAGGTGGTCGCCGCCGCCGGTCGTACGCAGCTTCGCATGGCGGAGACCGAGAAATATCCGCACGTAACGTATTTCCTCAACGGCGGCCGCGAGCAGCCCTACGACGGCGAGGACCGCATCATGGTGCCGTCGCCCAAGGTCGCGACCTACGACCTACAGCCCGAAATGTCGGCGCCCGAATTGACCGAAAAGGCGATCGAGGCCATCCGCTCCGGCAAGTACGACCTGATCGTGCTGAACTACGCCAACCCCGACATGGTCGGCCACACCGGCAGCCTGTCGGCCGCCATCAAGGCGGTGGAGACTGTGGATACCGGGCTCGGCGAGATTGCCGCCGCCGTCGAGCGGGCGGGTGGGGCGCTGCTGGTCACCGCCGATCACGGCAACTGCGAGATGATGCGCGATCCCGCGACCGGCGGTCCGCACACCGCGCACACGCTCAATCCGGTGCCGCTGTTGCTGCAGGGCGCGCGCAACCGTTCGCTGGTCGCCGAAGGCCGCCTCGCCGACCTCGCCCCGACCTTGCTCGAACTCATGGACCTGCCGAAACCGCCCGAAATGACCGGCGTCTCGCTGCTGCAGGGGTGAGTCGAGCCGCGCGCTCGATCACCCTCCCCTGGAGGGGGAGGGTCGGCGAGCTTCGAGCGCAGTGAGAAGTGAGACGGGGTGGGGTGACTTTCTGGCAGGTTCACCCCGCCCGATGTCTCGCTCCGCTCGACATCGACCCTCCCCCTCCAGGGGAGGGTGGACGGAGCACGCCGTAAGACCGCGGCTCAAGTGTTCTTCAGCCCCAGCACGTCCATCATCGAATAAAGCCCGGGCTTCTGATCGCGGGCCCAGAGCGCCGCGCGCACCGCGCCGCGGGCGAAGATCATGCGGTCTTCGGCCTTGTGCACCAGTTCGATGCGCTCGGCCGGTCCGGCGAAGATCACCGAATGGTCGCCCACCACGGTGCCGCCGCGCAGCGACGCAAAGCCGATGTCGCCTGCCTGGCGCGCGCCGGTGTGGCCATCGCGGCCACGCTGCGAGCGCTGCTTGAGGTCGACGCCGCGGCCGTCGGCCGCGGCCTGGCCCAGCATCAGCGCGGTGCCGGACGGCGCGTCGACCTTCTTGTTGTGGTGCATTTCGACGATCTCGATGTCGAAGTCCTCGTCGAGCGTTTTCGCCACCTGCTTGGTCAGCGCCACCAGCAGGTTGACGCCCATGCTCATGTTGCCGGACTTGACGATCACGGCGCGTTTCGCGGCCTCGGCGATCAGCTTCTCGTTCTCGCCATTGAGCCCAGTGGTGCCGATGATGTGGACGCCGCCGTGGCGCGCCGCCAGTTCGGCGTAGGCCAGGGTCGCGGCCGGTATGGTGAAGTCGAGCAGCCCGTCGGCACTGGCCAGGAGCGGCGCGACGTCGGTGCCGACGGTCACGCCGTTGCGGCCGAGGCCTGCCAGTTCGCCGGCATCGCGTCCGACCGCCGCCGAGTCCGGCGCATCGACCGCGCCCGCGAGCGTTGCATCCTTGCTGGCGGCAATCGCCTGAATGAGCGTCCGCCCCATGCGCCCGCCGGCGCCCGCCACGATCAGCCGCATGCCGGACATCGATCAGTCTCCGTCTTGTCGTGGGCGGTTGCCTTGATCAGATGACGCTGCTCCCTCCGCTCGTCCTCGCGAAAGCGGGGACCCAGATTCAATGCGACGCCAGAAAGAACTGGATTCCCGCTTGCGCGGGAATGAGCGGAGTCTGCGGCTCGATTCCGGCGCGGCACGCGCTACCTGCGCGCCTGCGTCATCACGTTGATCGTCATCGGCGTGCCGGCGCGCACCGTCTCCATGCCGCGCCGTAGCGCGGGCAGCAGGTTTTGCGCGCCTTCGACCTTTTCGCCCTTGCCGCCGCACATTTCGACCACCTTCTCGTAGTCCGGCGACGGTTTGAGCTCGGTGAGCGGCATGCTGTTGGCCTTGGCGGCGTGGCCGTCCGGAAACACGTCGAGCGTCGACTGCCGTACTGCCAGCCAGGTCTGGTTGTTGGCGACCACCGTCAAGGTCGGCAGGTTCTCGGCCCGCGCCACGAAGTGATACGGGATCGGGTTGCCGAACATGTAGGAGCCGTCGCCGACCGTCACGATCACCTCGCGCTCCGGCGCCGCGAGCTTGGCGCCGAGCCCCGCGCCCATGCCGAAGCCGAGGCCGCCGGACAACAGGCTGCCCATGTAGCTCAGCGGCTTGTTGAGGTCGAGGAACGGCATTGGCGCACCGAGTTCGCTGATCACGATGGCGTCCTCGGACTTCACCTGGTTGATGCAGGCGGCGAGCCAGGCCGGATGGATCGGCGTCTGGTCCTTGACGCTCTCGATGAACTTCTGGCGCTTGGTGACGACCTCCTCGCGCAGCTTGGCGAGTGTCTTGCGCCGGCTCTCGATCTCGGACTTCTTGCCTTTCATCGCATCGCCGAGCGTACGGCGCAGCATCGCCATCGCGGCCAGCGAAGATCCGGCGACGTAGAGATCAGACTCCAGTTCGCGGAACGGGTAGCGCGTCTCGAGCGGATCGGCCGAGATGTGGATGACCTTGGCATCCTTGCGCGGCTGGATATTGCGCGGCATCCACGGCACGGCGCTGTCGATCACGATGACGACATCCGCCTTCGCCAGCAACTCACCGACGTTGTAGCCGAGATGCATGGGATGACCGGTCGGCAGGTTCAGGTCGCGCGGTTCCGACTGCACCACCGGGATGGCGAATTCCTCCGCGAGCGCCGCGAGTTCGCCGACCGCGGCCGCGACCCGTCCGACCGCCGACGTGACGATCAACGGGAACTCGGCCTTGGCGATGAGATGCGTCGCCTCCTCGATCGCCGCCTGCGCCGGTTCGGGCGCCAGCGCGCCGAGCGGCCGCACCGAGTTGCGGCGGGTCTGCACGATCGGGCCGCTCAGGACTTCGCGCGGCAGCGTCAGGTAGACCGGTCCGCGCGGCTCGCTCATCGCGATATCGAGCGCGCGGTCGACCACCGCCTCGACCGGCTGGCCGGCGCGCAGCTCGTAGTCCCATTTGACGTATTCGCGCAGCATGCCTCCCTGGTCGAAGGATTCCTGGCCCCAGTGGATCGGCCGGTTGCGGGACGCGATGCTGCCGGTCTCGGTGATCGGCGTGCGACCGGCAGCCAGCAGGATCGGGATGTTGTCGCGGGCGGCGTTGATCACCCCGTTGAGGGTGTTGGCGGTGCCGACCGTGACGTGGACCATGACGGCGGCCGGCTTGCCGGCGATCCGGAAGTAGCCGTGGGCCATCGCCATGGCGACGTTCTCATGGGGAACCACCATGAAGCGCGGAACCTTGCCGTTCCCCCTCTTGTGGGACAGCGCCTCGACGATCGGGGCAAAGTCGGTGCCGGCATTGGCAAACACGTATTCGATGCCACGTTCGCCGAGTCGCGAGATGTAGGCCTCGGCCGCCATCCCGTCCTGAAGTTCCTTCTGGGTCACGGTGTCTTTCCCTCGCCTGGGTGCGGAATAGGGCAGGGTATGGCATAAGACGCCTTCCCAAGGAAGTTATGGCTGGTATGGGGAGTGGCGGGTCGATGGCCGACGCGGACGACAAGAAGCCGGGCGGCAAGCACACGCTGGCCGACCACCTGCTCGGCCAGGACTTCGTCCACGACCATGACGGCGATGCCGACCACGATCACGACCACTTCGAGTTCGATCCGAACGAGCGGCTGGAAGACAACCCGATCTGGCTCCAGGACCATGTGACGCTCACTACGGTCGGGATCGACATCGGCTCCGCCGGTACGCAGGTGATCTTTTCCCGCATCAACTTGCGGCGCTATGGCGAGGACCTGACCAGCCGCTACTACGTGGTGTCGCGGGAAACGCTGTATCAGTCGCCGGTAGCCCTGACGCCGTATCAGAGCGACGAGCGCATCGACGACGGCCAACTCGGCGCCATCATCGATCAGGCCTACGCGGCCGCCGGCATCCAGGCGCAGGACATCGACACCGGCGTGGTCATCCTCACCGGTGAGGCGCTGCGCCGCGAGAACGCCGAGGCGATCGCGGGGCTCCTGGCCGAGCAGCGCGGCGACTTCGTCACCGCCACCGCCGGCCACCACATGGAGTCGATGCTGGCCGCCTACGGCTCGGGCGCCGCGCTGGTCTCGCACGACGACGACAAGCGCATCCTCAACATCGACATCGGCGGCGGCACGACAAAGCTGGCGGTGGTCGAGAAAGGCAATGTCGTCGCGACTGCGGCCGTGCACATCGGCGGGCGGTTGCAGGTGGTGGACGAGAGCGGCCGTATCGTGCGGCTCGATCCGGCCGGACGCTATCACGCCCGGCAGGCCGGCTATCAGTGGAGCCGCGGCGACACGCCAACTCCGCAGCAACTCGACAAGGTGGCCGAGGCCATGGCCGACGCGTTCGTCAAGGCGCTGACCGCGCGCCCGCTGCCGCACGCGGTCGAGCACCTCTATCTCACCGACCCGATCGCCGATCTTGGCCGTATCGACGGCGTGATGTTCTCGGGCGGTGTCGGCGAATATGTCTATGGCCGCGAGGACCGCGATTTCGGCGACATGGGGCGGCGGCTCGGGCGGGCGATCCGCAAGCGTGTCGACAATGGCATGCTGCCGTGGCCGCTTTTAGCCGCCGGCGAATGCATCCGCGCCACCGCGCTCGGCGCATCCGAGTACAGCGTGCAACTCTCGGGCAATACCAGCTTCATCTCCAAGCCAGGAGAACTGCTGCCGCGCCGCAATCTGCAGGTGCTGCAACCCAGCTACGAATGCGGCGAGGTCGTCGACCCGGCCGCGCTCGCCAAGTCGATCCGCGGGCATTTCACCGCCTTCGATCTGGTGGAAGGCGAGAAGGAGGTGGCGCTGGCGCTGCGCTGGCTCGGAGCGCCGTCCTACGAGCGCATCTCGGCGTTCGCCGAAGGCGTTCGGCGTGGGCTCGCAACGACCATCGAGCGGAAGCTGCCGGTCTACATCATGCTCGACGGCGACATCGCGCAGACACTCGGGGCGATCCTGCGCGAAGAGCTGCTCGTCGAGAGCGAAATCCTTGCCATCGACGGCGTGGTGCTGCGTGACTTCGACTACATCGACCTCGGCCGCATCCGGATGCCGTCGTACACCGTGCCGGTGACGATCAAGTCATTGCTGTTCAGCGAGGATCCGCGTAGCGGCCGTCCGCCGCAACGCATCCATCATCACGAGCATGCCGACCATCAGCATGGCCCCGGACACGATCATGGCCACCACCATCATGATCACCACCACGATCACCCCCATCATCATCCACATCCGCACGGTCGTGGCCATCGTCACGACCCTGATTGACGCCGTGCTCTCGCGAGATGGTGATGCACCGATCGCAGACAGCTGTCTCCGCCGCGACTGCCACCGCCCGACCGGGCCGCTCGGGTCGCAGACCAATGTGGTCTGTCGTCCTGCTCCGGCAACTTTGGCAAAGTGGATTGTATTGATACCCGATGACCGGTGCGATGCCGGCTGCTCGGGACTGTAGCCAAGCCTGGCCCAGAGACCAGGCGACAAGATCGAAACCTGTGGGAGGACGAGATGCTGACCAGACTGGTTCTTGCAATTGCGCTTGCGACCGCGACTGCCGCCCTTCCGGCGAACGCGCAGACCTACCCGACGCACTCCATCAGCATGATCGTGCCGTATCCGGCAGGCGGCGTAACCGACGGACTGGCGCGCCTGCTGGCCGAGCACATGAAGGCCTCGCTCGGCCAACCGGTCATCGTCGAGAACGTCGGTGGCGCCGGCGGCAGCATCGGCGCCGGACGGGTCGCGCGCGCCGCCCCTGATGGCTACACCATCCTGTTCGGCAATGCGGAGACCCACGTGTTCAACGCGGCGGTCCAGACGCTGCAGTTCGACGTGGTGAAGGATTTCGAGCCGATCGCCTTGATGCCGCGCTACCCGTTCATCCTGGTTACCAGTAACGCCGTCCCGGCCCAGAACCTCAAGGAACTGGTCGCCTGGATCAAGGCTAATCCCGCCAAGGTTTCGCAAGGCACGGTCGGTGCCGGCACCGTGCAGCATCTGTGCGGCCTGTCCATGCAGGACATGATGGGCGTGCGCTGGCAACTCGTGCCTTACCGCGGCGGCGCACCGGCGATGCAGGACCTGCTTTCCGGCCAAATCAACCTGATGTGCACCGCTTCCGGCAGCTTCCTGCCGCTGATCCGCAACAACCAGATTCGCGCCTACGCGGTCACCACCAAGGAGCGTATCGTCGGAGCGCCCGATATTCCGACCGTGGACGAGGCCGGGCTGCCGGGCCTCTACGTGTCGGTGTGGAACGCCCTCTATGCCCCCAAGGGCACGCCGAAAGACGCCATCGATCGTCTCAATACGGCAGCCAATGCGGCGCTCGCCGACCCGACCATCCAGCGACGCGTGACCGTCGACATGGGCCTCGACATGCCCGCGCCCAACATGCGCACGCCGGACGCGCTCGGTGCGCTGCAGAAGGCGGAGATCGAGAAATGGTGGCCGATCGTCAAGGCCGCCAACGTCAAGGCGCAGTGAGTGCCAGTGTCAGGTTTCATCGCATAAGTCATTTGGGCGCGGCGAGCCGGTCAAGGCCGCGCCGGATGTTCTGTCTCGCTTGGATCCGCGATCAGCGATCGACCCGGATGTTCTTGGTGCGCACAAAATCGGTCCACTTCCGGATCTCCGATTGAATTTTGGCGCCAAACGCCTCGGGTGAGCCTCCGACCGGCTCGATGCCGCGTTGCGCGAACGCCGCTTCGAGGCTTGCAGTCGCCAGGATGGCGTTCACCTTGCGGTTGATCAGGTCGACGATTGTCCTGGGAGTGCCCGCCGGAGCGAACAGGCCGGACCAGGTCACGGCCTCGAAATCGGCAAGACCCGATTCGGCGATGGTCGGATACTCCGGAAGAATTCGTGAGCGGCGCGGCGTCCCGACGCCCAACAGCCGGATCGAGCCGGACTTGACCGGGCCAAGCGAGATTGCGACCCCGTCAATCGCATACTGCAGACGGCCGGCCATCAGGTCCGTCATGGCTGGAGCAGCACCCCGATAGGGAATGTGGTTCGCCTGGATGTCCGCCATGGTGTTGAACAGTTCGGCATTCAGATGATTGATGCTGCCGATGCCGTAAGAGCCGAAGCTCAGGCTGCCAGGCTTGGCGCGCGCCAATGCGATCAGGTCCTTGAGCGAGTGGGCGCCGCGGGCCGGAGACGCGATGAGCACGAGGGGCGAGTTCGCGATATGGACGACCGGGGCAAAATCCTGGACCGCGTCATAGCCAAGATTGGTGTAGAGGCTGGGATTCGTGCCGTGCGTGCTGGCGGTGCCGAACAGGAATGTGTAGCCGTCGGGTGGTGCCTTCGCGACCGCCCTGGCTGCGATCGCTCCGCCCGCTCCGCCGCGATTCTCGACGACGACGGTCTGGCCAAGCTCCTCGCTCAGACGCGGGGCGATGATCCGCGCAACTCCGTCCACGCCGCCTCCGGCCACGAACGGCACCACGATCTTGATCGGCTGGTTCGGATAATCTTGCGCCGTTGCCGGAGCGAACGCGCTTGCAGTGATCATCGCCAGGGCACATGCCACGACGGTGAGGAAAAAATTCGGTTGCCGGATTGCCACGCCTGCCTCTCTCACCCCGGCGGGTTTCCACAACCATAGCGACCATGCTCGGCAGCGGCAATTCGCGCACCGTCCGCCGGCATCATGGGAGCCTTGCATCCGCAGGGGGTATCTCCATAACCGCGCGTACGGCGCGGGATGCAAGCGGGTCCAAATTTAGCTAATCTCTTCGACGCGTCGCGACGCACAGGAGAACAGTATGGCCAAGGACGCCGTTGTCTCGGACGAACTCGCCAAGAAATTCTCGACCGAAAAGGATACGCCCTATCTGCGCTGGGTGCGGGGCGAAGGGCTCGACATCATCGGGGCGCATTACGTGCGCAACCTCAATACCGTCGAGCTGAAGCCGTGGGCACGGCGCGGCGGCTCCGGCGTCTACATCAACCACGAGGCGTCGCGCACCTCGAACGACTGCTACGTTTGCGAGATTCCACCGGGCAAGAAGCTCGAGCCGCAACGCCAGCTGTTCGAGGAAATGATCCTGGTGCTGTCGGGCCGCGGTTCGACCACGGTGTGGAACGACGAGGGCAAGCGCATCACGTTCGAGTGGAAAGCCGGTGCCCTGTTCGCCATCCCGCTCAACTGCTGGCACCAGCATTTCAACGGCTCCGGCCGTGAGCCGGCACGCTACGTCGCGGTGACCAACGCGCCGCCGGTGATCAATCTCTACGAGGACGTGAACTTCGTGTTCAACACCAGGCACGACTTCAAGGAGCGGTTCGCCGGCGAGCCGGACTACTTCAGCGCCAAGGGTGAGCAGAAGGGCTTCCTGCTGCAGACCAACTTCGTTGCGGACGCCGTCAATCTGCCGCTGATCAGCGCCAAGGAGCGCGGCGCCGGCGGCGGCCACATCCGCTTCAACATGGCCAAAGGCTCGATGAACAGCCACATCTCGCAGTTCCCGACCGGCACCTACAAGAAGGGCCACGCGCACGGCCCGGGCGCGCACGTCATTATCCTGTCGGGCGAGGGCTATTCGCTGATGTGGCCGGAAGGCGAGGAGCCGCGCCGCTACGATTGGGAGATCGGCACGATGGTGGTGCCGCCGAACATGTGGTTCCACCAGCATTTCAATTCGGGCACCATGCCGGCGCGCTATCTCGCGTTCAAGCATGAGGGCGTCGCGATCCGTAACGGTCAGGGCGTCCCGAAGGCCTGGATCAGCAAGCGGCTCGGCGGCGACCAGATCGACTACGCGGACGAGTTGCCGGCGGTGCGCAAGATTTTCACCGACGAGCTTGCACGGCACGGCATCTCGTCCCGCATGGACGCGGCCTATGCGGCCGAGCTGCCCGACCTGCCGCCGCTCGCCAAGTCGGCGTAGTGCGACGGTCTCTCCGCTCGTCCCCGCGCAAGCGGGGATTCCGGCCAACTATCAACTCGCCGCAGCATTTTCTCTGGATTCCCGCTTGCGCGGGGAATGCGCGGATAGGCGACAGGATCATTCCAGCTTGCGCACCCGTCGCGCCACTCACGCCATCCTCGGAGACGCCCTATGCCCGCCGCCCTCGATTTCGTTCGCCAGGAAGTGGCGATCGCCAACCGCATCCTGGCGAACGAGGGCATCATCGATGCCTTCGGTCACATCAGCATGCGACATCCGAACGACCCGGGCCGCTATTTCATTTCGCGGCACCGCGCCTCCGAACTGGTCGAGCCCGCCGACGTCCTGGAGTGCGATCTCGACTCCAAGCCGGTCAAGCCGACCGGCGTGCGGCTCTACAGCGAGATGGTCATTCATGGCGAAGTCTACAAAGCGCGGCCCGACGTCAATTCGGTCTGCCACCACCACGCGATGTCGGTGCTGCCGTTCTGCGCCACGGGTGTCGAACTGGTGCCTTTGTTTCATCTTGGCGGCACGCTCGGCATGAAGGTGCCGTTCTGGGACAGCCGCGACGAATTTGGCGATACCAACCTGCTCATCCGTACGCCGGAGGAGGGTGCCTCGATGGCCCGCGCGCTCGGGCCGCATGCGATGGTGCTGCTGCGCCGGCATGGTGCGACGCTGGTCGGCACGAGCGTGCGCGAATGCGTGTTCCGCTCGATCTACACGACGCGCAACGCCGAACTGCAGCTGCGCGCGATGGCGATCGGCACGCCGGGCCCGCTCTCGCCCGGCGAGACCGAGAAGAGCGGCGGGCACAATCTCGGCGGCCGCGGTGTCGAGCGCGCCTGGGAGTATTGGACCATCCGGCTGATGAAGGCGGAGGCGATGTGGGCCGCGGCCGGCCTGCCGCGACTTAAGGGCCTGATGGAGGCGGCGCGGCCGGCTGGCGCAGGATTGCCGGCGACGAAGCGCGGCAAGCCGGCGGCGAAGGTCAAGGCGAAGCCGTCCGCAAAGGCGAAGGTCCGCGGGCGGAAGCGATAGCGCGACATTGCGCGGTTTGCCGCAATCCCGTAAGGATTCCCGGCACGATCCGTCATGATCCCTTGCCCGGAAGCGCACGGTGCGGGCAGACGTGGCGGGTCCTTGGGAGCGCCCGCATGACGGGGATGTACGAGCAGGCCCGGCCCGGCATGGGCCACAACCAGCCCGACGAATACGCCGAAGAGAAGAAGCACGCGAAGTGGGAGCGCTGGGCGAAGAAGCGCACCTTCGTGCGGGCGCTCGAAGGCACCTACAGCCACCTCTACAAGGCGCTGCTGGAAGAGAAACGGGTTTATTCATCGGCCGATGTGCCGTGGAAGGGCGGGCCCGGCCAATACGGCAAGCATATCATCAGCCCGCAGGCATCGAGCGTGATCCAGTCGCTGGAGACGCATATCGAGGCCTACGCGCCCGGCGCATTCGGGCAGAAGCACGGCCACCTCAACAGCGCGGTCTTTTATGTGCTGAAGGGCCGCGGTCACGACGTTCATGACGGCCGGCATATTCCCTGGAAGGCCGGCGACGTCATGATCGTCGAGAATGGCTGCGTTCATCAGCATTTCAATGACGATCCGGAGGAGGAGGCGATCCTCCTGGTGTTCAAGGCGAAGCCGCTGTTTCTGTTTATGCATCTGCTGTTCCAGAAAATCGTCGAATGGCCGCCGGAAAAACTTCCCGACGGCCAGAAGGACTACCAGCCGCCGACGGATATTTAGGCGCGAGGACGCACATGTCGTTCGAGGACAAGGCCGCGGCACATTCGGGTTCGGCGACCTGCACATTTCAGGCCGATGCGATTGCGGCGTCACAGGAGTTCCGCAAGCAGTACGAGACGCGCACCAACGTGGTCAAAGCCGAGGACATGCCGTGGGAGCGGTCGCCCGACGGCCTGATCAAGCACCTGGTGCATGAACAACTGAACACCCGCGAGTGCTGCGTCGAGGCCTACATGCAGTTTCTCAAGTCCGGCGAGCGCTCGGGCAAGCATCGCCACATGTGGGAGGAGATCGTCTTCGTGGTCGAAGGCTCGGGCTACGACCTGCACTGGGACATGAAGTTCGACTGCCTCGAAGCGTTCCAGTGGGAGTGGGCCGAAGTCCCGAAGCGCTTCGAGTGGAGGCGCGGCGACTTCATCTACATTCCGCCGTTCACCACGCACCAACATTTCGCCGGTGAGGAGACGAGGCTCATCATGATGAGCAACCGGATCGTCAAGGAGATGGGCTTCGACTGGTTCGATCTGGTCGAGCGGGCGCCGGGATTCTGAATCGTTCCTGGCGACGCCGCGTCAGCGCGAACCGAACCAATAAGAAAATTGACCGCCAGTTCCCGCCCGCGCGGGGATGAATAGGGACAACGTACGTCACAGGTGAGGAGGCGTGGATGCACTTCATGTCCGCAATCGCGAGCGCGACGGCGTTGGTGCTGTTCATCGCTGCAGTTCCGGCTCAAGCGCAGGCGCCGGCCCAGTTCTACAAGGGCAAGAGCGTCGAGCTCTATATCGGCTACAGCGTCGGCGGCGCCTACGATCTCTATGCGCGCACCATCGCTCGCCACCTCGGCAAGCATATCCCAGGCAATCCCTCCATTGTGCCGAAGAACATGGAGGGTGCCGGCAGCCTGCGGCTCGCCAACTGGCTCTACAACGTCGCCGCCAAGGACGGCACGGTGATCGCCACCATCGGCCGCGGGACGGCGTTCGATCCGCTGCTCGGTTCCAAGGCGGCGCAGTTCAAGGCCGACAAATTCACCTGGATCGGCAGTGCCAACAACGAAGTCAGTATCTGCGTCGCCTTGAAGACCAGCGGTATCACTAAGCTCGAAGACGTGATGGCCAGGGAACTGATCGTCGGTGGCACCGGGCAGGCGGCGGACACCGACCAGTTCCCGCGCATTCTCAACGGCGTACTCGGCACCAAGTTCAAGGTCGTCAGCGGCTACCCGGGCGGCAACGACGTGACGCTGGCGATGGAGCGCGGCGAGGTGAAGGGCCGCTGCGGCTGGTCGTGGTCGAGCGTGGTGGCGACCCACAAGAGCTGGATCGACGACAAGTCGATCAACATCCTGGTGCAGTTGTCGCTCGCCAAGCATCCCGATCTGCCCGATGTCCCGCTGGCCATGGACATGGCCAAGACCGACGAGCAGCGGGGCATCTTCCGGCTGATCTTCGCCCGGCAGGTGATGGGCCGGCCCTATCTGGCGCCGCCCGGCGTGCCGAGCGACCGCGCCGAGGCGCTGCGCGCGGCGTTCGTCGCCACCATGAAGGATCCGGACTTCCTCGCCGACGCCGCCAAGGCGCAGCTTGAGATCACCCCGGTGGCGGGCGCCGAGGTCGAGAATCTGGTGCGCGAACTCCATGAAACCCCGAAAGAGATTGCCGCCAAGGCCGCGGGGCTCATCCGGCGTTAGCTTGAGTCAGTAGTCGTGCCACAAGCTCGGTGGGCCCCCTCTCCCCTTGCGGGAGAGGGTTGGGGTGAGGGGCTTCTTCGTAAGAAGATATTGCACAAAGCGACCCCTCACCCGGCTCGCATTCGCTCGCCACCCTCTCTCGCAAGGGGAGAGGGGACCTGCGGCGCGGGGGTTGTCACAATGGGAAGTGGCTCGCACGCGGAGAGAGGGCGTCACGATGCAAGAGCAGGTTGGGCGGGGCCCCTACACCGGCAGCAACTACCGAGGCTGGCAGTCCGACGTCATCGTCGACCTGATCAAGCGCTACGGCTTCCCGTTCATCACGCTCAATCCCGGTGCCAGCTTCCGTGGCCTGCACGATTCGCTGGTCAACTACGGCGGCAACGAGCCGCCGATGATGCTCTGCCAGCACGAGGAGATCGCCGTGCAGATCGCGCACGGCTACGCCAAGGCGACCGGTCGGCCGATGGCCGTGATCCTGCACGACCTCGTCGGCCTGCTGCATGCCTGCCTGGCGATCTACTACGCCTATGTCGACCGCGTGCCGGTCTTCATCATCGGCGCCACCGGTCCGATGGACGAAGCGAAGCGAAGGCCGCACATCGACTGGACGCACAGCGCACTCGTGCAGGGCAATGCGGTGCGCGACTACGTCAAGTGGGACTACCAGCCGACCTCGATCGAGGGGGTGCCGGAAAGCTTTGCGCGCGCCTATTCGATCATGACGACCGAGCCGCAGGGCCCGGTCTATATGTGTTACGACGCCGCGCTGCAGGAGGCCCCGCTTGAAAGTGCAGTTGCGCTGCCGCCCGCCGGCATGGTCGCGACGCCGTCGCCGATGGCGCCCGACCCGCGCGCGCTCGAGGCCATCGCCGTTAAGCTGCTCGCGGCCGCACATCCGATGCTGCTCGCCGAGTATGCCGGCCGCCGCGCCGGCGGCTTCGAGGCGATCGTGGAGCTTGCCGAGACGGTCGGCGCCGCGGTGTGGGACGTCAACAACGCGCTCAACTTTCCCAACAAGCACCCGCTTTGTCTCAGCATGGACAAGGCGTCGCTCCGGCATACCGACCTCGTCGTCGGGCTCGACGTGCAGGACTGGGAGAAGCAGCTCAGCGAGCTGAACAACGCGCTGCGCACGCGTGAAAATCTCACGCCGCCGCATTGCGATTTCGTCGAGATCGGCTTCGGCGAAATCAACATCAGCAAGTGGTCGTTCGACTACTGCCGCATGCAGCCCTGCTCGGTGCGCGCGCTCGGCGATACCGCGCTCGGCATTCCGGAGCTGACGCGGCTCTGCAAGGCGAAGATTGCCGGCGACGCCGCGCTTCAGACCCGCATCGCCGAGCGCAGGATCGCGATCGGCAAACGCCACGACGAGTTGTGGGCTCTGTGGCAGCAGGAGGCGCGGACGGACTGGGACGCGTCGCCGATCACCTTCGCACGGCTGGCGATGGAAATCTGGGAGGTGATCAAGGACGAAGACTGGGTGCTGACCGCCAACAATCTCAAGCAGCAGGTGCGCAAGCTGTGGGATTTCGACCGGCCCTACCGCACGCCCGGGGTCGAGCTCGGTACCGCGACGCAGATCGGCATCTCGCTCGGCGTCGCGCTCGCCCACAAGGGCACCGGTCGCGTTGTGGTCGACATCCAGCCGGACGGCGATCTGATGTTCGACGCCGGCGCGCTCTGGGTCGCCGCCAAGTACCAGATCCCGATGCTGGTGGTGATGCACAACAACCGCGCTTACTACAACGACTGGGCGCATCAGTTGCGCATGGCCAAGCTGCGCGGCACCGACGAGGCGCGGGCGCATATCGGCATGGACCTGTCAGGCCCGGAGCCAGACTTCGCCGAGCTCGCCCGCTCGATGGGCTGCTACGGCGAGGGCCCGATCGACAAACCGGCGGACGTCCGCCCGGCGCTCCTGCGTGCGCTTGCCGAAGTGAAGAAGGGCCGGCTCGCGCTCGTCGACACCATCACCCAGCATCGCTGACCGCGCAGCCGGTTTTGCCGCCGCCGCGGTCTACTTGGCGCTCGCCGCCTGAATGATCGGCGTGAGCCGCGCGATCTCGCTCTTCACCAGCGTTCCGAGCGGCTTGGGACCGCGCCTGTCAGGCTCGGGAACTTCGGCGCCAAGCTGGAGCAGGCGCTTGCGCCCGGCGTCTTCGTTCAGGCCCTTGCTCAAGACGTCGGCGAGCCGGTCGACGATCGCCTGCGGCGTGCCCTTGGGAGCAAACATCCCGTAGAACGGCGCAACGTTGAACTGCGGCAAGCCGCCCTCCGCTGAGGTCGGCACATCCGGCAGCAGCGTGCTGCGCTTGCCGGTCGCGATCGCGAGCGCCTTGATCGTTCCGGCACGGACATGCGGCAGCGGACCGAGAATTGGATCGCACACGTAATCCACCTGACCGGCGATCAGCGCATTCATTGCCGGCCCGGTGCCGGTGAATGGCACCATGGTGGGCTTGATGCCGATCGCCGCATTGAGCAGCAGGCAGCCGACATGCGATACCGAGCCGATGCCCGCGTGCGCCATGTTCAGCTTGCTCTCGTTCGCCTTGGCGTAGGTGGCAAACTCCTTCAAGGTCGACACCGGCAAATCCTTGCGGACCGCCAGCAGTTCCGGCTGTTCGGCGACGAGGCTGATCGGCTCGAAATCGACGTCGGGCTTGTAGGCGAGGTTCGGATAGAGTGCGACCGCGGCAGCGTGCGTGCCCATGTGGCCGAGCGAGAGCGTATAGCCGTCGGGAGCGGCGCGCGCGCCGCGCGTGATTCCCGTGGTGCCGCCGGCGCCGGCAACGTTCTCGACGACGAACTGCTGGCCGAGCGCACGGGAGAGGATGTCCGCAACGATGCGGCCGGTGATATCGGCCGGCCCGCCGGCGGCGAACGGGACGATGATCGTCACCGCGCGATTCGGATAGCTTTGCGCCTGCGTGCCCGAGATGCCGGCGAGCAAAGTCAGTGCAACGGCTGCGATCAGCGTCTTCATCGATGTCCTCCCCAGCCTCGGCGGTTATGGTCCGCGAGCGGTTCCGTTGTTGCGACGGTTGTCGGCGATCGTGCGAGGCATGGTCCGGCCGCACCGTCCCGGGAACTATGCCGGTTTCGCGCGGTGATTGCCATGAGGAGGATTGTCGCGACGGAGGCGCAATGGACGCCGCCGGGGTCAGGTTCGAAGTTCAGTCATCCTGCCGGCCGCGATTCGCATGTACGGGCTGGCGCGCCCGACAAGATTCGAACTTGTGACCTCTGCCTTCGGAGGGC
>JBFXEX010000097.1:0-22043 GCA_050179645.1 Xanthobacteraceae bacterium
GCACGGCGCACCGCGTCGATTGCCGCATGGGCGGTGAACGATCCGCTCGCCGGCCGCAGCGCCGACTGAAAGGTTCGGCGATGGTCGACGAGGGCGGCGTTCGTCCAGGTGTTGGTCGCGCCCGGCAAGGCGGCTAGTTGCGCGAGCGAGCGATCGAGATCGCCGGTCACCTGATGGACGACCTTGACTCCCGGCGGCACATCGACCGGGTCGATGTCGATCTGCAACAGCGGAACCTCGCCGATCCACGCCTCGTATTCGACCTCGATGGTGTCGTAGCCGAGCCCGACGATCATGTCGGCCGAACGAAGCAGCTTGCGCTGAATCTGCCGACAGGCGCGCTCGATGCAACCGAGCGCGAGCGGATGATCCTCGTCGACCATGCCTTTGGCCATGGTGGTGGTAGCAAAAGGCAAATTGTGGCGCTCGATCACTCTTCGCAGCAGGTCGGGATCGGCGAGCCGCATGGCGGATGAGCCGATCACCGCCACCGGACGCTTCGCGGCCGCGAGAATTTCGCCGGCTCGCGCAAGGGAAGGGGCTGGTGCAGGCGCGACCTTGCTGCCTACGACCGGCATCGGCGGGATCGGCTCCCGGGTCGGCGCCAGCGCCACGTCCTCGGGCAGATCGAGGTGGACTGGCCCCATCGGTTCGCTGAGCGCGAGGCGGATCGCTTCGTTCACCATCTCGCCGATGCGTCCGGGTTCGAGCCGAATCGTCGCCTTGGTGATCGGCTTGAACAGCGCGTGGTGGTCGATCCACATCTGAATGCGCCGCCCGAGCTGGTCGGTATTGAGGTTGCAGGTGATGGCGATCATCGGCGAGCGGTCAAGCCAGGCGCAGCCGATGCCGGTTGCCAGGTTGGTGGCGCCGGGGCCGAGGGTCGCGATGCAGAGGCCAGGTGCGCCGGTCATGCGGCCGGTCACGTCGGCCGCGAAGCCCGCCGAGCCCTCGTGCGCGGTCAGCACGAAATCGATACCGCCCTTCCGCATTGCCTCCATCAGCGGCAGGACGTTGCCGCTCGGGATACCGAATCCGCGGTCAATACCCGCCGCTTTCAGGGTGGCAACGATCAGGTCGGCATTGTTCATGAGAGGGTCCCGGCGTGATGCGATGCAGCGTGGAGTGCGGTGACTAGGAGGCCAATCCGACATCGTCAAGGGACGCGGGCATTCCTCTGAGCCACGCTTTGCGATATTGCTCGCCTCCCTGTGCCGACAAACGGGAGTGAACGGTGGCAAAACGGCCCAACTTTCTGTTGTTTATCAACGACCAGCATCGCGTCGACTATCTGGGCTGCAACGGACACCCGGTTCTCAAGACGCCGCATATCGACTCGATCGCGGCGCGCGGCACCAGCTTCAAGCGGTTCTATGTGGCGACGCCGGTCTGCATGCCCAACCGCTCGACATTGATGACCGGCCGGATGCCGTCGCTGCATGGCGTACGCAGCAACGGCACGCCGCTGCCGCTTAATGCCAACACGTTCGTCGATGCGCTGCGCGCCGGCGGCTATTCGACTGCGCTGGTCGGTAAGAGCCACCTGCAGAACTTTTCCGAGTTTCCCGCGATCCTCAAAAGGCCGCCGCCGCGGGACGGCGACCAGGTGTTGGGGCCTGAATTCGCGGAGGCCCACAAGCCTGCCGCGGGCGACGGGCCTTACGACCAGGAGCACCCGGCGCGCTGGGAGCCGGGGCGCGACTTCGAGATGAAGCTGCCGTTCTATGGCTTCGAGCACGTCGACCTGTGCACCGCTCACGGCGACCAGGTCGGCGGGCACTATTACGTCTGGCTGAAGCAACGGCGGCCTGACGCCGATGCGCTGCGCGACCGCAAGAACCAGCTCCCGCACGACTACGTCTGCCCGCAGGCATTCCGCACGCCGATTCCGGAAGAGCTCTATCCGACCGCCTACATCGCCGACAAAAGCTGCGAATGGCTCGACCGCTACGCGGCCGGCGACCGCGAGAAGCCGTTCTTCCTGATGACGTCGTTCCCCGACCCGCATCACCCGTTCACGCCGCCCGGGAAGTATTGGTCGATTTACAAGCCCGAAGACATGGCGCTGCCGCCGAGCTTCGATCACGGCAACCAGCCGTTGCCCCGCTCGACCGCCTGGGCGCTGGCGCAGCGCGCGAGCGGCAAGGCCAATACGTCGGAGCAGGCCGCGTTCGCTGTCGATGAGCGCGAGGCGCGCGAGGCGATGGCGCTGAGCTGCGGCATGATCACGATGATCGACGACGCCATCGGGCGCGTGCTCGCAACGCTTGAGGCGCGGGGCCTCGCCGAAGACACGATCGTGATCTTCACCACCGACCACGGCGATTTCCTCGGTGACCACCGGCTGATGCTGAAGGGCCCGGCGCATTTCGAGGCGATCACTCATGTGCCGTTCATCTGGGCGGAGCCGGGCGCTCAGCCGGCGCGTACCACGGATACGCTCGCCGGCACGCTCGACATCGCCGCGACCGTGCTCGACCGCGCCCGGATCCATCCCTACAACGGCATCCAGGGCGAGAGCCTCATGCCGGCGATCAGCGGCGGTGCGTTGGCAAACCCGCGGGATGCCGTGGTGATCGAGGACGACCAGCAGCGTGCCTCGCTCGGCTTCGACAAGCCGCCGCGGCTGCGCACGCTGGTGACCAAGCGCTGGCGCCTGACGATTGCGCACAACGACCCCTGGGGCGAACTCTACGACCTTGAGAACGACCCGCACGAGATGGACAACGTGTTCGACGATCCCGCCCACCGCAGCGTCCGCGGCGAGTTGATGGAACAACTGGCCTACCGTGAGATGGCGCTGGCCGACCGCAGCCCGCTGCCGATGGGCCGCGCCTGAGTTAATGCGCGGTTAGAGGTTTCGGAACCGAAGGTCGTTGAATGGCTTTCGGAATGAACGTCCATGCGCTAAGCCCTGCGCATGGCGACAATGAGGATTTACGATGTTTCCGAAGCCAAAGCCCGCGCTGACGCCGAACACGTATGCGTATGAATCCGAGCCGCTGGTGAAGCCCACCGGATTTCGCGAATACGACGCGCGCTGGCTGCTGGGGAGCGAAATCAACCTGATGGGCGTGCAGGCGCTCGGCATCGGCCTCGGCACGCTGATCCACGAGCTTGGCGTCAAGCCGGAGATCGTCACCGGCCACGACTTTCGCGGCTATTCGGCGTCGGTGAAGGTGGCGCTGGTGAGTGGGCTCCTGGCCGCCGGCTGCAAGGTCCACGACATCGGATTGGCGGTGACGCCGATGGCCTATTTCGCGCAGTTTGCTCTGGACGTGCCCTGCGTCGCGATGGTGACGGCCTCGCACAACGACAACGGCTGGACCGGTGTGAAGATGGGCGCGCATCGTCCGCTTACCTTCGGGCCGGACGAGATGACGCGGCTCAAGGACATTGTGCTGAATGCTCGCTTCAAGATGCCGGGTGGCGGCGCGTATGACTTCGTCGAGAATTTTCCGGCGCGCTACATCGCCGATCTCACCGACCGGCCGAAGCTCAAGCGCCACCTCAAGGTGGTGTGCGCCTGTGGCAACGGCACCGCCGGCGCATTCGCGCCGCAGGTGCTGTCCGCGGTTGGTTGCGAGGTGGTGCCGCTCGACTGCGAGCTCGATCATACGTTTCCGCGCTACAACCCCAACACCGAAGACATGAAGATGCTGCACGCCATGCGCGACGCGGTGCTGGCGAGCAAAGCGGACGTCGGGCTCGGCTTCGACGGCGACGGCGACCGCTGCGGCGTGGTCGACAACGAGGGTGAGGAGATTTTCGCCGACAAGGTCGGCGTGATGCTGGCGCGCGACATCTCGGCCCAACACCCGGGCGCGACCTTCGTCGCCGATGTGAAGTCGACCGGGCTGTTCATGACCGACCCGGTGCTGCTCCGGCAGGGTGCCAAGACCGACTACTGGAAGACCGGCCACTCCTACATGAAGCGGCGCGTCAACGAGATCGGCGCGGTGGCGGGCTTCGAGAAGTCCGGGCACTTCTTCTTCAACAAGCCGATGGGCCGCGGCTACGACGACGGGCTGATTTTCGCGCTCGCGGTCTGCGACATGCTCGACCGCAATCCTGAGAAGAGCATGGCCGACCTGAAGAATGCGCTGCCCAAGACCTGGTCGTCGCCGACGATGTCGCCGCATTGCGACGACGAGACCAAGTACGGCGTGGTCGACCAGGTGGTGAAGCATTTCGAGGCGGCGAAGCAGAAGGGCGAGAAACTGATCGGGCAGCCGATCCGCGATCTCGTCACCGTCAACGGCGTGCGCGTCACGGTCGAGGACGGCACCTGGGGGCTGGTGCGCGCCTCCTCCAACAAGCCCGAGCTGGTGGTGGTGGTCGAAAGTCCGGTCTCGGAGGCGCGTATGCGCGACATGTTCAAGGCGGTCGATGCAGTGCTGCGTACCCATCCCGAGGTCGGCGCCTACAACCAGACCATTTGATTCCGCGTTTTCCGCAGCCGTGATCTGAGTGATTGTGGCCTCGCCCCTTGGGGGAGAGGGCCGCCGCAGCGGATCAACACAATGGATGGGAGAGGGGTAACGGCTACACCCCTCTCCCAATCGAGCGCGCTGACGCTTCGGTGCTGCCCTCTCCCCCAAGGGGCGAGGGCATAGACACGCGCACCGGGTTTGCGGATGCAGTAAGCTAAGATATGCGCATTGCTATCATCGGAGCGGGGCCGGCCGGGCTCTATCTCGCCTACCTGATCAAGCGGCGGCAGCCGGACACGCGCGTCGACTTGTACGAACAGAACCCGCGCGGCGCAACCTTCGGCTTCGGCGTGGTTTTCTCCGACCGCGCACTCGAATTCCTGCGTGGCGACGACCCCGACACCGCGGCGGCGATCGAGCCGCATTTGGAATCCTGGCACGATATCTCGCTCGATCTCTACGGCGAGCGGATCGTGATCGACGGCATCGGCTTTACGGCGATCGGGCGCCTCGCGCTGCTTGAACTGCTGGTTGAGCGTGCCCGCTCCGTCGGCGTCGAACCGCACTATGAGCGCTCGGTCGCGAGCCTCGATGAACTCGGCAAGGCGGATCTCATCGTCGGCGCCGATGGTGTGAACTCGCTGGTGCGCCGTGCGCACGCCGAGGCCTTCGGCAGCAGCGTTCGTCTCTTGACCAACCGCTTCGCCTGGTTTGGCACCACCAAGACCTTCGCCACCCTGAGCCAGACCTTCCGGGCCGGTCCGCACGGGCACTACAACGCGCATCATTACCGCTATGCGCGCGGCATGAGCACGTTCATCGTCGAGATCGACCGGGATACGTTTGCTCGCGCCGGCTTTACCGACATACCGCCAGACGAGGCGAAATCGACCTGCGAAGGAGTGTTCTCCGACGTGCTCGACGGCCACCCGCTGATCTCCAACAATTCGATCTGGCGGCAGTTCCCGGTCGTCTACAACGATCGCTGGTCGCACGGCCGCTGCGTACTGCTCGGAGATTCCCTGCACACTGCGCACTTTTCGATCGGCTCAGGGACGCGCCTGGCCATGGAGGACGCAATTGCGCTTGACGCTTCGCTCGCGCGCCATCCCGACGAGGTCGGCGATGCGCTTGCGGATTACGAGGCCCGACGCCGTCCGATCCTGGAGAAGCTGGTCGCAGCCGCCAACGCCAGCAGCCACTGGTACGAACATTTCGCCGAGCACATGCGGCTTGCGCCCATCGACTTCGCTATGAGCTATCTGACGCGCTCGGGCCGCATCGACATGGTGCGCATGCGGCGACAGTCGCCTGGTTTCGCGGCGCGTTACGAACGCGAGCGGCCTGAGGCGTCCGGCTGACGCGTCATGCCGCCTTCTTCCGGGCGGCCGCTCGTGTCTTGTTGCCGGCCTTTTCAAGAATCTCTTTCAGCGCGCGGACCTTTGGCGACAACGCGCCCTTGCGCCAGATCAGTACCGTCGGCGCACGGCAAAGATTCGCCGGCAGCGGATGCACGCTGAGAAACTTGGCCTGCGGCGTCGAAGTAATCACCATGCGCGGCAGCAGCGCGATTCCCATGCCGGCGATCGCACAGCCCAGCATCGCGTGATAGGACGACATTTCGATGATGCGCGCCGGCATTTCGCCAGACTGTGCGAACCATTGTTCAAGCCGCTTGCGATACGGACAATGGGCCTCGAACGCCAGCACCGCCTGTGGGTTGACGTCGCGCGGAGAGGCGATCGGCGGATGGCCGGGCGGCGCGACGAGCACCAGTTCCTCGTCGAACAGCGGCAGCTTCTCGAACGGCGCGTCGGCAACCGGCTCCACCACCAGCGCGGCGTCGAGTTCGCCGGCCAGCACCGCGGCCGACAGGCCGAGCGGGACGCCGGTGCGTAGCTCAAGCTTCACGTCGGGAAAGCGCCGGTGAAATTCGATCAACGGCTCAGGGAGCCGGATCGCCGCCGTGCTCTCGATCGAGCCGAGCCGAAGCAGTCCCCGCGGCTCCGTGTCATGCACCGCCTCCCGGGCCTCATCGGCAAGGCCGAGCAGGCGGTCGGCATAATCGAGCAGGATCGCGCCGGCCGGCGACAGATGCAGCTTCCTGCCGTTGCGGATGAACAGCTCGACGCCGAGGTCCTGTTCGAGTTGCTGCACCCGGGTGGTGATGTTCGACTGCACGCGGTTGAGTTTTTCAGCCGCCCGCGTGATGCCCCCGGCCTGGACGACGGCGCGGAAGATGTGCAGGTCGGAGAGGTCCATGGCCCGTCCCATTCATTCTCTAATCAAGATGCAAATCATCATTTTAATTCATTTTACCTGATGGAAGGCGGGGCGTAAAGCACCATCAACATTGTGATGGAGAGCGACATGACCCGATCAATATCGGAGCTGGATCGCGAAGGCGGCGAACGCCGGTTGCCGCCGGAGCGGTGGGAGATCATCAGGTCGCAGGCGCGCGAGCGCGCTCGCGAACTGCGGGCGCAGTTGCTGCGCGAGTTCAGCGGCTGGCTGGTTCGCCGTTCCGGAGAAACTCTGCAGCGGTTTCGGGTGTGGCGCCAGAGACGGAAGGCCACTCGCGAACTGCAGGGCCTCGACAACCGCATGCTTCACGATCTGGGCATCGCGCGTTCGGAGATCGAATATCTGGTCGCGGGCGGCGACCCCGAGCGACGCGTGCCGAGAGCCGTGATTGCCAAGCATGCGCCATGCGCGCCCGATGCGGCGAGAGGTCGGGATGTCACGATCGAGCGGCGTGCCGCGTAGCAAGTCTATCTCGACATTCCGGTCTCCGGCCCTTCGGCCGGCCCCGGAATGACAAGTGAGGCGGATATGTCCCGACGGACGGCGTGATCAGCCGACCATTTCCTCGAACGTGGCGCGGAACGGGTGCGCGGGATAGACCCCGAGGATTTTCATTTCCTTGGAATAGAACGCGAGTTCCTCGAAGGCGAAAACGAGACTGCGGTCTTCGGGGTGGCCCTCGACGTCGGCGTAGAACTGGGTGGCGAAGAAGTTGCCCTCGATCATGTAGCTTTCGAGCTTGGTCATGTTGACGCCGTTGGTGGCGAAGCCGCCGAGCGCCTTGTAGAGCGCCGCCGGCACGTTGCGTACCCGGAACAAGAATGTCGTGATCACCGGGCCGTTGCCGTTCCTGACCCAGCTGGCGTCGCGCGACAGCACGATGAAGCGCGTGGTGTTGTGCGCCTCGTCCTCGATGTTCTCGGCCAGAATGTCGAGGCCGTAGATCTCGGCCGCGAGCCGCGTGGCGATCGCGGCGCGGGACTTGTCGCCGGCGGCGGCGACCTCGCGCGCGGAGCCCGCGGTATCGGCAGCGACGATCGGCCTGATGCCGAGCTTGCGGATGATCTTGCGGCACTGGCCGAGCGCGTGAACGTGGCTCTCGACCGTCTTGATGTCGGCGAGCGTGGCGCCGCGCGGCGCGAGTAGCTGGTGCCGCACCGGCATGAAATGCTCGGCGACGATGTGCAGGCCCGAATCGGGCATCAGATGATGGATGTCGGCGACGCGGCCGGCGACCGAGTTCTCGACCGGGATCATGCCCAGCGCGGCATCGCCATTGCTGATCGCCGTGAAAGCATCCTCGAAGGTCGCGCAGGGCACGGCCTCGTAGTCCGGATAGACTTCGTGCAACGCGAGGTGCGAATTCGCGCCCGGCTCGCCCTGAAAGACGATCTTCTTGTCTGGTGTCATGTTGGTTCCGGTACGCTCACTCGCGCCGTCAAGTCAACGGCCGCCCGAGAGGATGCTGCGCGCCCGCTCCAGATCCTCGGGCGTGTCGACGCCGAGCGGCACGCTGTCGACCAGCGCCACATCGATGCGCATGCCAGCTTCGAGCGCACGCAACTGTTCGAGCCGCTCGCGAGTCTCGAGCGGCGAGGGCGGCAGGCCGACGAACCGCTTGAGCGCCGCGCGCCGGTACGCATAGAGCCCGATGTGATGGTAGAGCGGACCGTCGCCCCAGGGCGCGGTGGCCCGGGTGAAATAGAGCGCGCGCAGCCGGCGCTCGGCGACCGGCGTGCCGACCACCTTGACGACGTTCGGATCGGTGCGCTCGTGCTCGCGCCGGATCTCCGCCGCCAGCGTACCGATGTCGACTGCCGGATCGGCCAGCGGTTCAAGCGCGCGGGCAAGGTCGCCAGGTTCGAGGGTCGGCAGGTCGCCCTGGACGTTGACGACAATCCCGGCGTGGCCCTGCGGGTCGGCGGATTCGAGCGCCTCGAAAATGCGGTCCGAGCCCGAGACATGGTCGGCGCGGGTCATGACGGCCTGGCCGCCAGCTTTTTCCACGCAAGCCGCAATCACCTCGGAATCGGTCGCAACTGCGACCGGACCGATATCGGCTGCCCGCGCCCGCTGCAGCACATGAACGATCATTGGCAGACCCGCGATGTCGGCGAGCGCCTTGCCGGGAAGCCTCGTCGAGGCCATGCGGGCCGGAATCAGCACAAGAACGTCGCGCATCGCCATCGGATCGAGGCCCGCTCAAGAGAATAGAACCGGTCGTGGGTTGCCCGGTTATACGGGTTGCCTTGGGTCGGGAAAACCAGCTATTTGTGCGCCGCCATAGACCGGTTGCGGCCCTGTCGTCGCTCCCAAACTACGCATGGAGCCTGGAGGCGATGGACTCCTTCGAAATGAACAAAATTCTCGGCGCCGTTCTCGGTGCCTGCCTGGCGATTCTGAGCATCAATATCGCCGCGGGAGCGATTTTCGCGCCCCACAAGCCGGCCAAGCCGGGTTACGAGATCGCCGTTCCGGATCAGCCCGGCAAGGAGCCCGCGAAGCCAGCCGAGCCCGAACTGCCGATCGAGGCGCTGCTGGCCAAGGCCGAAGTCTCGAAGGGCGAGACCGCCGCCAAGAAATGCGCCGCCTGCCACACCTTCAACAAGGGCGGCAAGAATCTCGTCGGTCCCCATCTGTGGGGCATCGTCGGCCGTCCGAAGGCCTCCGAACCGGGCTTCAACTATTCGGCCGCGCTCAAGGCCAAGGGCGGGAATTGGACGATCCAGGACCTGAACGAATTCATCCACAGTCCGAAGGGCACGGTGCCGGGAACCAACATGACGTTCGCAGGTATCGCGAAGGCCTCCGAGCGTGCCGACCTGCTCGCCTATCTCAACACCTTGTCGGACAATCCTGCGCCGCTGCCGACCAAGGCGGCCGAAGCTCCGGCGGCGCCGCCCGCGCAGCCGGCAGCGCCAACGCCGCCTCAGCAGGCAACTCCCGAGCCCGCGAAGCCAGCAGCGCCCGAGCCCGCGAAGCCGGCACCGCCGCAGTAAATTACCGCGCCGCAATTGCAGACGGCCGGGCCGCGCCCGGCCGTTTTGCTTTGGGCCGGCGCGATCCTTGCCCTGTGAACGAGGCTTGCCACGTAAAATTGATGTTTTCTTTCCGGATGGTAATGCCCATTGGATGCCGAAACATCCAAAATCGGACATAATCGGCCGAGCACGTGACCCTCGGCCCGCCCCCGGTAGTGTTGGAGGTTTTCCTTGCGCCTGACCCGTCGATCGCTGCTCCACACCGGTGCCGTGTCGCTTCTCGCCCCGCTCGCCGGCCGGCTTGGCCTGACGGTTCCGGCGCTTGCCCAGGAACGGCGCTGGCACCACGGGCTGTCGCTGTTCGGCGCGCTCAAGTACCCGGACGGCTTCAAGCAGTTCGACTACGTCAATCCGAGCGCCCCGAAGGCCGGTAGCGTCCGGATGATTGGATTCGGCACCTTCGACAATTTCAACCTGGCGGTGGCCGGCCTCAAGGGCTCGATCGCCATGGGGTCGAACATGCTGACCGACTCCCTCATGGTCTCCTCGCTCGATGAAGTCTCGAGCGAATACGGCCTGCTCGCCGAGGCGGTCAGCCATCCGGCGGATTTCGCCTCGGCGACTTTCCGCCTGCGCACCAACGCGCGCTTTGACGACGGCAAGCCGGTGACCGTCGACGACGTCATCTTCTCCATGGAAAGCTTCAAGAAACACAATCCGATGTACTCGGCCTACTATCGGCACGTGGTGAAGATGGAGCAGACCGGCGAAACCGAGGTCACCTTTACGTTCGACAGCCCGGGCAACCGCGAGATGCCGGTGATCCTGGGCCAGCTTGACGTATTGGCCAAGCACTGGTGGCAGGGGACCGACGCTGCCGGCAGGAAGCGCGACATCGGCTCAACGACGCTTGAGCCGCCGCTCGGCAATGGCGCCTACCGCATCAAGGAATTCGTCGCCGGACGCACCGTCGTCTACGAACGCGTCAAGGAGTATTGGGGCAAGGACCTCAACGTCAACATCGGCCGCGACAACTTCGACGAGATCAGATTCGAGTATTTCCGCGACGCCACGGTCGCCATCGAGGCGTTCAAGGCCGACCAGATCGACTGGCGGACCGAAAACAGCGCCAAGAACTGGGCCACCGCCTACGACTTCCCTGCCGTGAAGGACAAGCGGGTCATCCTCGAAGAATTCCCGGTGCGCAACCGCGGCATCATGCAGGCGTTCGTCTTCAACACGCGGCGCGACAAGTTCAAGGACGCGCGGCTCCGCCGTGCATTCAATCTGGCCTACGACTTCGAGGAAATGAACAAGCAGATGTTCTTCGGTCAGTACAAGCGGATCAAGAGCTACTTCGAGGGTACCGAACTCGCCTCATCGGGATTGCCGGAGGGGCAGGAACTGGCGATCCTCGAAACCGTGCGCGACAAGGTGCCGCCGGAGGTCTTTACCACCGTCTACACCAACCCGGTCGGCGGCGCGGCCGACAAGGTGCGCGCAAATCTGCGCGAGGCGACGCGGCTCCTCCGCGAGGCCGGCTACGAGGTGCGCAACCAGAAGCTCGTCAATGCCAAGACCGGCGAGCATGTCAGCGTCGAGATTCTCGCCGAGGATCCGTCGGTGGAGCGCTTCATCCTGTTCTACAAGCCGTCGCTCGAACGCCTCGGCGTTACGGTGAATGTCCGCACCGTCGACAGCGTGCAATATGAAAACCGGATGCGCACCTGGGACTTCGACATGACGACGGCGTCGTGGCCGCAATCGCTGTCGCCGGGCAACGAGCAGCGCGACTACTGGAGCACGCGGGCCGCCGACACGCCGGGCTCGCGCAACTACATCGGGATCAAGAATCCGGCGGTCGATGCGCTGATCGATCGCATCATCTTCGCCAAGGACCGCGAGGAACTGGTGGCTGCGACCCGGGCGATGGACCGGGTCCTGTTGTGGAACCACTATGTGGTCCCGCAATTCACCCACAACATGCAACGGACCGCGCGCTGGGACCGGTTCAGCCGGCCCGAGACGCTGCCGCAATACGGCGCGGCGGCCTTCCCGACCATCTGGTGGTGGGATGAGCAGAAGGCGGCGGCGACTGGGACGCGCCCGTGACGGCCGGCAGAGCCGACGTTACCCGCCGCGGCGCCCTGATCCTCGGCGCGGCGGCAGTAGCCTCGGCCGCGGCACCGCCCGGCTTCGCGCGGGACGATCCGTCAGGGCGCCACGGCATGTCGGCATTCGGCGATCTCAAGTACCCCGCCGACTTCAAGCACTTCGACTATGTCGATCCGAACGCGCCGAAAGGCGGCATGTTTTCGCATATCGGATCGACGCGCGCGTTCAATCAGAACTTCCTGACGTTCAATTCGCTCAATACCTTTATTCTGCGAGGCGACGGCGCGCAGGGCATGCAACTGACGTTCGCGAGCCTGATGGTACGCGCCAACGATGAACCGGACGCAATGTACGGTCTTGCGGCGCGTGCGGTCGAGATTTCGCCGGACGGGCTCACCTATCGCTTCTTCATGCGGCCGGAAGCCAAGTTTCACGACGGTTCGAAGCTCACCGCCCACGACGTCGCATTCTCGCTGCAGACCCTCAAGGACAAGGGCCACCCGATCGCCCAGCAGTTGCTGCGCGATTTTGCCGGAGCGGAGGCGATCGACGATGCCACCGTCGTCGTACGGTTCGCGCCAAAGCGTGGCCGAGATGTGCCGCTGTTCGTGGCCGGCGCGCCGATCTTTTCCCGCGCTTATTATTCGACCAAGGCATTCGAGGAGACCACGCTCGACGTGCCGCTCGGCAGCGGCGCCTACAAGGTCGGGCGGTTTGAGCCCGGCCGCTACATCGAATACGACCGCGTCAAGGACTGGTGGGGCGCCGATCTACCGGTATCGCGCGGCGTCAACAACTTCGACGTCCTGCGCTACGAGTATTACCGCGACCGCGATGTCGCCTTCGAGGGCTTCACCGGTAAGAGCTATCTGTTCCGCGAGGAATTCACCTCCCGCATCTGGGCGACGCGTTACGACTTTCCGGCGATCCGCGACGGCAAGGTGAAACGCGACGTGCTGCCAGACGATACGCCATCGGGCGCGCAGGGCTGGTTCTTCAACACCCGGCGCGACAAGTTCAAGGACCGGCGGCTGCGCGAAGCGCTGATCTACGCCTTCGACTTTGAGTGGACCAACAAGACCATCATGTACGGGTCCTATGCGCGGACCCACTCCGTGTTCCAGAACTCGCCGATGATGGCGCAGGGCAAGCCGTCGGCTGAGGAATTGGCGCTACTCGAGCCCTGGCGCGGCAAGGTGGCGGACGAGGTGTTCGGCGAGCCGTTCCTGCCGCCGGTGTCTGACGGTTCGGGCCAGGACCGGGCGCTGCTGCGCAAGGCGAGCGCGATCCTGCAGCAGGCCGGCTACCCGGTGAAGAACGGCAAGCGGGTGACGCCGCAGGGCGAGCCGATCACCATCGAGTTCCTGCTCGACGAGCCCTCGTTCCAGCCACACCACAGCACGTTCATCAAGAACCTGACGTTGCTCGGCTTCGACGCCACGATCCGAATGGTTGACCCGGTGCAGTTCCGTAAACGGGTCGACGATTTCGACTTCGATATCGTGGTGCAGCGGTTTGCCTTCTCCAGCACGCCGGGCGATTCCCTGCGCAGCTACTTCTCGTCGCAGGCCGCCGCCCTGAAAGGGTCGCAGAATCTGGCCGGAATTGCGGACCCCGTAATCGATGCGCTGGTCGACAAGATCATCGCCGCGGACAGCCGGCCGACGCTGACCACCTCCTGCATGGTGCTTGACCGGGTGATCCGCGCCGGCCGCTACTGGATACCGCACTGGTACAAGGCCTCGCATTGGATCGCCTATTGGGACATGTTCGGGCGTCCGGCGGCGAAGCCGCGCTATGCGCGGGGAATCCCGGACACTTGGTGGTACGATCGTAACAAGGCCGCGCGAATCGAATAGTGTGGCGGTTCAGAAGTCCGCATCATGCTCGCCGCGAGTCCGACATGGGACTTCTGAACCAAAGCCACACTGGATCGATAAGTTGCTAGTGTCCTTCGATGCCGAACTTCGCAAACGAGGTTGCCACAGAATGATGCGAACTTCGGAATCGGGACACTAGCGGATGAGCGAGACTTGGCCCGGACCCCGTTGAGCGTGGATCGAAGTATTCGATGATTGCCTACATCATCCGGCGCGTGCTGCTGATGATCCCGACGCTGTTCGGCATCATGCTGGTTTCGTTCGTGGTGGTGCAGTTCGCGCCCGGCGGGCCGATCGAGCGCATCATTGCCCAGCTCCAGGGCTCCGACACCGGCGCGACCTCGCGGGTGTCCGGTTCGACCGGTGGCGACTTCGGCAATCTTGGCCAGCCCGGCAGCACCCCGGGAGCCGACGCGGCCACCTCGAAATACCGCGGCGCCCAAGGCCTCGACCCCGAGTTCATCAAGAGCTTGGAAAAGCAGTTCGGTTTCGACAAGCCGGCCTACGAGCGCTTTTTCCTGATGTTGTCGAACTACGCCCGGTTCGACTTCGGCAAGAGCTACTTCCGCGATACCACGGTGCTCCAGCTCATCAAGGAGAAGTTGCCGGTCTCGATCTCGCTTGGCATCTGGCTGACCCTGCTGACGTATCTGATCTCGATCCCTCTCGGCATCCGTAAGGCGATCCGGGACGGTTCGCGCTTCGATGTCTGGACTTCGGGCGTCATCATCGTCGGCTATGCCATTCCGGGCTTCTTGTTCGCGATCCTGCTCATCATCCTGTTCGCCGGCGGTTCGTTCTGGAACATCTTTCCGCTGCGCGGGCTCACGTCCGACAACTGGGCGCAACTGTCGACGCCGGAGAAGATCGTCGACTACTTCTGGCATCTCGTGTTGCCAATCGTCTCCATGGGACTGGCGGCGTTCGCCACCATGACGCTGCTGACGAAGAACTCGTTCCTCGACGAAATCCGCAAGCAGTACGTGCTGACCGCTCGCGCCAAGGGCTGCAGCGAACATCAGGTGCTGTACGGCCACGTGTTCCGCAACGCCATGCTGATCATCATCGCCGGCTTCCCGGGTGCGTTCGTGAGCGCGTTCTTTTCCGGTTCGCTCTTGATCGAGACGATCTTCTCGCTCGACGGGCTCGGCCTCCTGAGCTTCGAGAGCGTGCTCAACCGCGATTATCCGGTGGTGTTCGCCAACCTGTACATCTTCGCCCTGGTGGGGCTGGTGGTGAACTTGGTTTCCGACCTGACCTATACCTGGGTCGACCCGCGCATCGACTTCGAGACGCGGGAGGTCTGAGGTGGACGACCGCACCAGCATCCAGGTCCCGGAGACGACGGCCCAGACGCCGATGGGCCTCGGCGTGCTGCCGGAGCGCCATCTTTTCAAGGTTTCGCCGCTCAACCGGCGCCGCTGGCAGAATTTCAAGTCGAACCGGCGCGGCTACGTTTCGCTGTGGGTTTTCACGATCCTGTTCGTGCTGTCGCTGTTCGCCGAGTTCATCGCCAACGACAAGCCGTTCTATGTTCGCTTCGACGGCCGTTCGTTCTTCCCGGTCTTCGTCAGCTATCCGGAGACGGCGTTCGGCGGCGACTTCGAGACCGCGGCCGACTACCGCGACCCGTACCTGCAGAAGCTGATCGCCGAGAAAGGCGGCTTCATGCTGTGGCCGCCGATCCGCTATTCGTACAACACCCACAATCTCGACCTGCCGACGCCGGCGCCATCGAAGCCGACCTGGCTGCTCACCGAAGAGCAGTGCAAGACAGTGGTCGAACGCAAGGGGCTCTCCGGCTGCAGCGACCTCGAATACAATTGGCTCGGCACCGATGATCAGGGGCGGGACGTGGTGGCGCGTCTGATTTATGGCTTCCGGCTCTCGGTGCTGTTCGGGCTGGCGTTGACGATCATCTCGTCGGTGATCGGCGTCGCCGCAGGTGCGGTTCAAGGCTATTTCGGCGGCTGGGTCGATCTGCTGTTCCAGCGCTTCATCGAAATCTGGACCGCGGTGCCCTCGCTCTATCTGCTGCTGATCATTTCGTCGGTGCTGGTGCCGAGCTTCTTCGTGCTGCTCGGAATCCTGCTGCTGTTCTCCTGGGTGTCGCTGGTCGGTCTGGTGCGCGCCGAATTCCTGCGCGGCCGCAACTTCGAATACATCCAGGCGGCACGCGCGCTCGGTGTTTCGAACTGGACGATTATGTTTCGCCACCTGCTGCCGAACGCCATGGTGGCGACCATGACGTTTCTGCCGTTCATCCTGTCGTCGTCGGTGATGACGCTCACCTCGCTCGACTTTCTCGGCTTCGGGCTGCCGCCCGGTTCGCCGTCGCTCGGCGAGATGCTGGCGCAGGGCAAGGCCAACGTGCATGCGCCCTGGCTCGGCTTGTCCGGCTTCTTCACCATCGCCATCATGCTCTCGCTATTGATCTTCATCGGCGAGTCGGTGCGCGACGCCTTCGACCCGCGCAAGACTTTTGTATGAGCATGGATGCAACAACCGGCAAGCTGCTTGAGGTCCGCGACCTGTCCGTGGCGTTCCGTCAGGGCGGCCGCGAGACGCTGGCGGTCGACCGCGTCTCGTTCGACATCAGGAAGGGCGAGACGCTGGCGCTGGTCGGCGAATCCGGCTCCGGCAAGTCGGTGACCGCGCTGTCGGTGATGAAGCTCCTGCCGTACCCCTCGGCGCATCATCCGTCCGGCTCGATCCACTTCAAGGGCCGCGACCTGCTGCCATTGCCGGAAGGGGAAATGCGCCACGTGCGCGGCAACGATATCACCGTCATCTTCCAGGAGCCGATGACCTCGCTCAATCCGCTGCACACCATCGAGAAGCAGATCGGCGAAATTCTCCTGCTCCACCAGGGCATTACCGGTGCGGCGGCGCGCGCCCGCACGCTCGATCTTCTGACCCAGGTCGGGATTCCCGAGCCGGAGACGCGCCTTGCCAGCTATCCGCACCAGCTTTCCGGCGGCCAGCGCCAGCGCATCATGATCGCCATGGCGCTCGCCAACGAACCAGACCTTCTCATTGCCGACGAGCCGACGACCGCGCTCGACGTCACCGTGCAGGCGCAGATCCTCGCGCTGCTGAAAGACCTGCAGCGGCGCATGGGCATGGCAATGCTGTTCATCACCCACGACCTCGGCATCGTGCGCAAGCTTGCCGACCGGCTGTGCGTCATGAAGGAAGGCAAGATCGTCGAGCGCGGTCCGGTCGAACAGGTGTTCACGGCGCCGCAGCACCCCTACACGCGGGCGCTGTTGGCGGCCGAGCCGCGGCCCGATCCAGCGCCGGTGCGTCCGGACGCGCCGGTCATCGTTGAGACCAGGGACCTCAAGGTCTGGTTTCCGATCAAGCGCGGCGTTCTTCGCAAGGTGGTCGGCCACATCAAGGCGGTCGATGGCGTCGACATCGCCATCCGCCAAGGCGAGACGCTCGGCATCGTCGGCGAGTCCGGCTCCGGCAAGACTACGCTCGGGCTCGCCATCCTGCGACTGATCTCGTCGGAGGGCACGATCGCGTTCCTCGGTAAGGACATCATGGGGCTGAAGTTCCGGCAGATGCGGCCGTTCCGCCACCACATGCAGATTGTGTTCCAGGACCCGTATGGCTCGCTCTCGCCGCGCATGTCGGTCTCCGACGTGATTGAGGAGGGGCTGTGGGTGCACCACCCGAAGCTGTCGGCGCAGCAACGCGAGGAGCGCGTGGTGCGGGCGCTGCGCGACGTCGGGCTCGATCCGGAGACCCGCTTCCGCTATCCGCATGAATTCTCCGGCGGCCAGCGCCAGCGCATCGCGGTCGCCCGCGCGATCGTGCTGGAGCCGACCTTCGTGGTGCTCGATGAGCCCACCAGCGCGCTCGACATGCTGATCCAGGCGCAGATCGTCGACTTGCTGCGCGATCTGCAGAAACGGCACAATCTGACCTACCTGTTCATTTCGCACGATCTGCGGGTGGTGGCGGCGCTCGCCAGTAACCTCATCGTGATGCGACACGGCAAGGTGGTGGAGGGCGGCCCGGCGGCTGAACTGTTCGAGCGCCCGAAGAGCGATTATACCCGGGCGCTGTTCGCTGCCGCGTTCAACCTGGAGACGGCGCCCGTCGGCGTAGTCGCCGAATAGGGGCTTTGCCCGCGTGCGCCAATTCGCCAAGCCGCCCGAAGGTCCGCTCGCCGATTTTCCCGTGGAAGTGGCGGTGACGCCGCCCGAGCTGCTTGGTCGAGGTTTCCGCCCCTTCAATCGCTTCCACTATGAATTCGCGCACCGAGATGACACGGCGAGGGCCGCCGACCTGTTGTGCACCGGGGACTCCGTCGCCGTCCTGCCGCTAGACCCAGCGCGCAACGAGATCATCCTGCTGCAGCAGTTCCGCCTGGCGGCGCACTTGGCGAACGGCCGCGGCGGTTTGTTCGAGATCGTCGCCGGCCACGTCGAGAAAAATGAAAATCCGGCCGAGACCGCGCGGCGCGAATGCGTCGAGGAGATCGGCTGCGCGCCCGCGCCGCTCATCGAGCTGTTCACTTATCTGACGACGCCCGGGCTCTGCGATGAGCAGATCACGCTGTTTCTCGGGATCGTCGATGTCTCGCAGATACCTGAGCGAGCCGGGCTTGCGACCGAGCGCGAGGAGACATTCCTGGTGCGGGTGCCGGTCGACCGCGTCTTGGCGGCTGCGGCGGCGGGCAGCCTCCGCAGCGGCCCGCTGCTGATGGCGCTGAACTGGCTGGCGCTCAACCGTGGCCGTCTCGACGACATCTTGTGCGCCGGAGTGGGCCGGCCCTGATGGCCGCGGTCCTGCTTGCGATTGCCGGCATGGACCCGCAGCCGTGGCAGGCGGAGTTTCACGCGCTTGCTCCGCGCCGGGACGTCAGGACGTGGAGCGGACCGGCGGGCGCCCCGGGCACAGGCATCGCGATCCCGGACCCTGGCGGCATCGCCTATGCGTGCGTCTGGCTGCCGCCACCCGGCCTTCTCGCCACATTGCCGAGCCTGCGGGCGGTATTCTCGCTCGGTGCCGGCGTCGATCACATTCTCCGCGACTTGACGCTGCCGAGGGACATACCGGTCGTGCGGATCGTCGATCCCGACTTGACGATGCGGATGACCGAATATGTCGTGCTGCATGTGCTGATGCATCATCGCAAGCAGCGCCGCTACGATGCGCAGCAGCGGGCGCATCATTGGCACGAGCACGAACAGCGGCCGGCCGCGGACGTCGCGGTTGGCGTGATGGGATTGGGCGTGCTCGGCCAGGAGGCCGCGCAGGCCCTGCGCCGTCTCGGTTTTCAGGTCGCCGGCTGGAGCCGGACGCCGAAGCCCCTCGATGGCATTGAGACTTTCCACGGCGCGGAGGGACTCGCGCGGTTTCTACAACGGACGGAAATTCTGGTGTGCCTGCTGCCGGCAACATCCGCGACCCAAGGAATCCTCTGCCTCGATCTGTTCCGCCGGCTCAAGCGCGACGGCGCGCTCGGCGGCGCCTGCCTGATCAACGTCGGACGCGGTGCATTGCAGATCGACGGCGACATTCTAGCCGCGTTGGATGAGGGTTCGCTGTCGGGCGCAACGCTCGACGTGTTTCCGACCGAGCCGCTGCCGGCGACGAGCCCGCTGTGGGACCATCCGGCGGTGACGGTCACGCCGCACTGCGCAGCCGCTTCCGACCCGCACGCGCTGGTCGCGAATATCCTGCGGCAGATCGAACGGCACCAGCAGGGCCTGCCGCTCGAGCACGTGGTCGACCGCGACTCCGGGTATTGATGCCGGCCCTCATGCTGAGGAGCGACCGCAGGTCGCGTCTCGAAGCATGGCCGCGAACGCCGAGCTTGCCGCCATTCTTCGAGACGGCCGTCCGGGCCTCCTCAGGATGAGGACTGAGTGAGCCTGCGAACGCCCGTGAGAGGAAATCCGCTCGCCTGAATGCGCGCGACCGCCGTGGCGATCGGCTCGATCGTCACCGCCATGTGATACGCGTTGGCGTGAATGAGCGTCTCGCGGTCGCGCACGATGGCGACGTGCCCCTTCCAGAACATCAGGTCGCCGCGCCGCAGCTCGGTCAGATCGGACGAGGGCAGGAGCATGCCCAGTTCCCGTTCCTGCAGGTCGCTGTCGCGCGCGCAGGGAAGCCCGCAGGCGTTCAGCGCGAGCTGCACCAGCGCCGAGCAGTCGAGACCGAGCGAGGTCTTGCCGCCCCAGAGGTAGGGCGCATGCAGCAAACGCTCGGCGACCGCCACATAGTCGCTTTCGGTCGTGCCGATCGGCGCGAGGTGCCGTACCGGTACGAACGCGCCGGTCGCCGTCACGGCGAACGGTTCGGCCACTCGCACGACCGTGAGCGTGGCGCCGAGCGGCAGTCCGCCGATCGGAGGCAGTTTGATGTTCGGGCCCGGAAATACCAGCGTGCGCGCTGCGACGACCCGGTGGGTCTTTTCCGGCCCGACCTCACGCAGCGCGTTCGACGACAGGTAGCCCACATAGCGGTCGGCGGCGAGTTGCACCCAGGCCCAGCCTTCCTCGGTGATCTCGTAGACGGTGACGCGCTCGCCCTCAAGCGCTTCGGTGTCGAGCGGTGCGTCAGGCACGGGCACGCGGCGCAACGGTGCCTGCGGCTCGGCGATCTCGCGGACCTCGCCGGTGACAAAGCGCGGCGCGGCGATCCGGCCCTCGAGATGCTTGGCGGCGAGATCGGTGCGCGCAGGCGTCAGACGGGGATCGAACTGGTTCACGGGTCCTCTGCGTTCCTTAGCCGTAGCGGGCGCACAGCAGTGCGTAGAGAGCACGCGCCGCCTGGCACTCGGCACCCTCCGGACGTCCCGGCTTCGTCGTCTGGTTCCAGGCAAACACGTCGATGTGCAGCCAAGCCTTCGCCGCGGTCACGAACCGCCGCATGAACAGCGCCGCGGTGATCGAACCGCCGAAGCTACTGTTGGTGACGTTGTTGACGTCGGCGACCTTGGATTCGAGCAACTGATCGTATGGCCGCCACAACGGCATACGCCAGAGCGGATCGTTCTCGCTCGCGGAATGGCGCGCCAGCGCCCCGGCAAGGTCGTCGTCGTCGGTGAAGAACGGCGGGATTTCCGCGCCCAGCGCGACGCGCGCTGCGCCGGTCAAGGTGGCCATGTCGGCGATGAGTTCGGGCGCGTCCTCGTCGGCCAGCGCCAGTGCGTCCGCCAGGATAAGACGGCCCTCGGCGTCGGTATTGCCGATCTCGACTGTGATACCCTTGCGCGAGCGATAAACGTCGCGCGGTCGGAATGCCGCTCCTGAAATCGAATTCTCCACCGCCGGAATGAGCACGCGCAGGCGGAGATTCAGTCCGCGATCCATCAGCATGTGGGCGAGCCCCAGCATCGAGGCGGCGCCGCCCATGTCCTTCTTCATGTTGAGCATGCCGCTTTCCGGCTTGATGTCTAGGCCGCCGGTGTCGAAGCAGACGCCCTTGCCGACCAGCGTCACCTTGGGGTGATCCGGATCACCCCAGGTCAGGTCGATCAGGCGCGGCGGGCGCGCGGCGGCTCTCCCGACGGCGTGAACCAGCGGAAAGTTGGCGGCCAGGAGATTGTCTCCGACCACGGTGTGAATGCTGGCGCCGTGGCGGGCCGCGAGCGTCCGTGCGGCCTCCTCGAGGTCGGGCGGCCCCATGTCGTTGGCCGGTGTGTTGATCAGATCGCGGGCAAGGCAGACGCCGTCCGCGATCCGGGTCAGTTCGTCGCCGTCGACATTGCCGGGCAATTCCAGCCGGACGTCCTTGGCGTCCTGCTTGCGGTAGCGCGTGAACCGGTAGGTGCCGAGCAGGAAGGCAAGCGCCGCGAGCTTGGAATCGTGCGGCGCGTTGGCGAAGCGGTAGCTGCCTGCGGGCAGTGTGCCGGCGAGCGCTCCAGGCCGAAACAGGTCGAGATTTGGATCGTCGGTGGGTTCCAGCCCGAACAGCACTCCGCCGAGACTGCCGTCGGAGGAGGGGAGGAGCAGGTGCCGCCCAGGCTTGGGTTCGAATCCGGACGCCGCCGCGAACGCCTGGGCGTGCGAATCAAGCGCCGCGCGCTGGTCCGGCCAGCTCGCGGCGTTAACGAAAGTAACCGGAACGGCAGCCGACTCTCCGCGCGGAAAAAGCTTCGGGTGCATCGTGGAAGTGCCCATAAATAGCCTGCCGGCGCGCCTTCGGACGGATTCGCGAAGCAGGGCAGGGAGCGTCTGTTAACACATCTTAACGGCTCAGCTTAACCTGTTATTAAGGTTAACGCTTTATTGCACTGTCTTGTGGGGGGCCACGAGGCAGTGATGACTTACTCGACGCGTTTGCGAACTCTCCCGACCCGGCGC
>JBFXEX010000098.1:0-21997 GCA_050179645.1 Xanthobacteraceae bacterium
GATGGCTGGCAGACGCTCGCAACAAGGACCATCGATCAGCCAATTGACCTCGCCGCCTGACTCGATACCATCATGTCGCTGGAGATTGCGCCACATCGAATTCCAACACAAAGCGCGACGGCACCCTCCGGACCGGTCAAATATTCTATCCAAGCCCGTAGGGCGAATTAGCGAAGCGTAATCCGCCATTTTCCGGGAGCGATGCAAGGCGACGCAATATGCTGCACTATTGCGCCCTACAAGGTCTTACTCCTGCGCTTCTCTCCGCATCGTCATGGCCGGACTTGGTCCGGCCATCCACGTCTTGCTCGTTACTCTATTGCAGCAGAAGCAAGACGTGGACGCCCGGGTCAAGGCATGACGCGGTGAGTGCGGTGCTTCGCTCATTCTAACGGCCGCGCGTCAGCCGCACCTTGTCAGGATAATATCCCTTGACGGCCGCTCGGGAAATTGGGTATATCTTCCTCGTTCTGCTTGCTGAGGGGCGCCGTCCGGAGGCGTTCGGTGGTGGAGCAGGATGCGGCGCCCGCGGGCGTGCCTCGCAAGCACGCACTCGGGAGGCCCCGGGACCCCGCTCGACTGGCACTACGACCGGTCTGCGAGGAGCTCGCTGCACGATCCCCGGCGCCAATGCCGGGGACGGAAACGCGGCCCCGGGGACTGAAATCGCCGCGGTGGAGCGCCGAAAGGCGAGCGCGCCACGCCAAGCGCGCGGCGCCGCAAGGCGCAAGCTGGTGCGCCTCTCGGCGCTCCGCCTCCCCTCGCCCACGCATGCCGGGCTTGCCCGGTATGCGGAAAAGAGCATGCCGGCTTGCCCGGTATGCGGAAAAGAGCATGCCGGGCTTGCCCGGTCTGCGAACAAGAGCGCGAGGGATCGGCCCAAAGCCCGGACGCCTCGGCGCCGCGGGAGCAATCAATATCGTTCAAACGGAGATTACGGCGACGATGGCGCGAATATGCACGCCATGCCATGGCCCGGAGCGCGGATGAGCGAAGCGTCGTCCGCCTTTCCCGTCGCAATGCAAGGCGGGCGCAATAGGCTTCGCTATTGCGCCCTACGGACTGCTCGGCAAGCTCATCGTCCTGCGCACGGGCGCCAGTGGGCCGATTCCAACATTCGCAACTTCCGCATGCACCTGTGCGAATGTTGGAATCAAGAACCACTAGCAAATCTATGATTCTAGTGGAGTTTGGATTTGACCGCTTGCAACGCCAAGCTTGGGCCGCAATATTCCGCGCCTTCGCATCCCTCCCCTCGAGCATTCCGGCTCGACCACTCACCATTCCAATCTCGGAGACAGAGATGAGTTTGCAACGGCGTCTTGGGGCCGAGTTCTTCGGCACCTTCTGGCTGACGTTTGCCGGTTGCGGCAGCGCCGTGCTGGCCGCAGGCTTTCCATCATTGGGAATTGGCTTCCTGGGCGTCAGCTTCGCCTTCGGGCTGACGGTGCTCACCATGGCCTATGCGGTCGGTCATATCTCCGGCGGGCATTTCAATTGCGCTGTCACCGTCGGTCTCTGGGCGGGCGGCCGGTTCAAGGCGAGTGACGTCGTCCCCTACGTGATCGCTCAGGTGGTCGGCGCCATCGCGGCAGCGGCGATCCTCTATGTCATTGCCAGCGGCAAGCCCGATTGGGTCGCTGGCGGGTTCGCGTCCAATGGCTTCGGCGATCTCAGTCCCGGCAAATACAGCCTGATGTCATGCTTCCTGATCGAAGTCGTCGCGACATTTTTCTTCCTGTATGTGATCATCGGCACCACATCGAAAGGCGCCGCGGTCGGGTTTGCCGGCATACCGATCGGGCTGTGCCTGACGCTCATTCACCTGTTTCTGATTCCGGTCACCAATGCGTCGGTGAATCCGGCGCGCAGTACCGGACCTGCACTGTTTGCCGGCGGACCGTATATCGCCCAACTCTGGCTCTTCTGGCTGGCGCCCATTCTCGGTGCGGCACTTGCCGGCCTGTTCAGTCGCTGGCAGCACGAACACCCGGATGGCCCGAAGTGACCAGTGCAATCCGCTAGCGTAGCCCCGATGAGCGCAGCGAAATCCGGGACCGTATCCTTCCGACGCTTCCCGGATGTCGCCCAGCGCGGCGCGCCCACCAAACCCGTGCATCCGAATCCTCATTCAGGAACGGCGCTTTCGCTCATACCGTCCTGCCGGCGGTTGCCGATGCCGCGCCGCGGATTGCAATTGCGTCCGTCATGCGCGAATGATCCCGCCCCACCTGTCCTCACGGAGCCTTTGCCATGTCGCTGAAAGTCCGCCGCGTCGTCACCGGCCACAATGAAGCCGGCCGCGCCATCGTCAGCTTCGACGAGGTCACCACCAACGTCGTCTCCGGCCGGCCCGGCGCCCAGATGTCGGTGATCTGGACGTCGCAGGGCTTCCCGGTGAACAACGAGGGCAGCGACGACGCCTCGCGGCGCCAGACCGGCACCACGCTCGGCAACGGCACGGTGTTCCGCGTGGTCAGCTTCGGCCCCGGCGTGACGCCGCGCAACCACCGCACCGATTCGCTCGACTACGCCGTGGTGATGTCGGGCGAGATCGACATGGAGCTCGACGACGGCGTCAGCGTCCGCCTCAAGGCCGGCGACGTGCTGGTGCAGCGCGGCACCATCCACAACTGGATCAACAACGGCAGCGAGCCGTGCGTGATTGCGTTCGTCCTGATTGACGCCAAGCCGGTCACCGCCGGCGGCAAGGTCTTGAGCGCGCACGGGTGAGTCCTGGCGCGCGGTGGCGGGGCGCCGGACTCAGCCGTCGAGCTCCTTGAAGTAGCGGTAGATGCCCCACTGGCTGAACGGGATGCGGCGGTCGGAGGCGAGATAGGCCGCGATCCGCGGCCGCTTCGCCACCCGGTCGTGCAGCGCGACGACGCGCGGCACCTTCTTCTCGAACCGCTTCATCCGCTTCGGAAAGCCGTAGCGTAATCCTTCGACGATCTGGAACAGGCTGAGATCGACGTAGCAGAGCCTGCGGCCAAGCAGATACGGGCCGCCGCTCAAGGTGAGGATGCGCTCGAAGTAACCGAGGAATTTCGGCACACGGTACTTCCAGAAATCCGCCGTACGGCGCTTGGCGGCCGGCTTCTGCTCCTCGTAGTAGAGCCAGCTCGTCACCGGGTGGTGGGTGTCGTGGATCTCCACCACCAGGTCGGTGATGGTGAGCTGGAGCTGGTGCACCCACATCCGGTTGACCTCGTCCTTGGGGGCCAGGCCGTGCCGTGCGCCGAGATAGAGCAGGATGTTGGCGGTCTGCGCGATCAGGCGGCGGCCGGCCTTCAGCACCGGCGGGGCAAAGGGCGGATGCTTTTCGCGTTTACGGGCAATGAGTGCCTCGATCGGCGCGCGGCCGCGCCTGCGGCCGACGTCGATGTAGTCGGCGGCCGCCTCCTCCAGCGCGAGCCGGACGAATTCGCCGCGGCCTTGAACCGTCGGCCAGTAATAGAGCTCATAGCGCATCGCTGCCTCCGCATCGGTCGCCGCCTCGACTCTGGCGGACATTGTTGCATGACCGATAGGGGCCGTGTCAGCTTGGCGGCGGTCCACAGGAATCTCGTCGCCACGTCAACGCGCAGCTTGCGAACCGGGCCGCGGTGATCGAAGAAGCGGGGATCCAGCCGGAATAGCGTTCACCCCAGCCATACATGCCTCGCAAGAAACCTTTCCGTGTCGGCCGTTCCCTGACCGGCCTTGGCCTGTTTGCCACCGAGCCGATCAAGAAGAAGACGCTCATCGTCGAGTACAAAGGCCCGCGTCTCGACAACCCAACAGCCGAGAAACTCGAGGCGCGGGGCAGCCGCTATCTCTACGAGATCAACAGCCGCTGGACCATCGACGGGTCGGGCCGCAAGAACCTCGGCCGCTACGCCAATCATTCGTGCCGGCCGAACTCCGAGGCGCATCATACCAAGGGCAAGGTCTTCGTCCGCGCGCTTCGGGCGATCAAGCCGGGCGAAGAGATTACCTGGAACTACGGCCGCGACTATTTCGTTAATGTCATCACGCCGAGCGGCTGCAAATGCATCAAGTGCCGCGAGAAGCGCAACAAGCGGCGACGTGAGCTGGCGGCGGCCCGCAAGCGGCGGGAGGCGCGCGCGAAACGCGCGGCGAAGCGGACGTGACTCAGTCCCGACCGTGGGGTGAAGTTATCAGGAGCCCTCAAGTCTTGATCGCCGACAACCGGTAGGCCTTGCCGAAGCGGCCGAAATTGCTGCTGGTGACACCGTTGCGCTCCGAGCCTTGATATTGCGTCAGCGGCTGCACCACCGTCACCTTGATGAAGCCGGTCTCGCCGGGCTTGACCAGACCGGCGTGCACGGCGGCGGTCGCCAGCGCCGAGTCGCCGGCATAGACGTCGGTGCCCCAGAGCGGCCCGTCGGTATTGCCGCAAACCCGGAAATAATAGGTCGCGCCGATGTCGTCGGAGAGATCGACCATGTTGGCGGGAGCGTCCGCGGCGAGAAACCCACCGTCGAGCAGCTTCCTGATCTGCCGCTCCGACAGCTTTCCACGCCGGTCGAAATAGCTGACGAGTTCCTGTACGGCCTTCACTATGGCTCTCCATCCATGCCGACCACGGCCCCATAGGGCGGGCAGAAGCCGCCGCGCGCCGGCAGCACCCAGAGCACGCGATAGGGCATTTCTTCGCGCGGATATTCGATGTCGCCGTCGGTCACGATGACCGCCGCGGTAACGCGGGGATCGTCGGCGAACGCCAGCATCGCGGGCGTGAGGTCGCTGCCGCCGAAACCGTTCACCTCGAACGTGGCAAGCTCGTCGGGTGTCACGACGGCGTCGGCGGTGATCTCGGTATCGCACTGAACGACGCGGACGCATTCGACGCCCATCGCCTCGCAGAATTCGGCGATTGCGCCAAGCGCACGTGGGATTTCGCCGGTCATCGAGCCGCTGGTGTCGAGCAGCACGTTCAGCATCCAGCTTTCGCGCTTGCGTCCGGGCAGGACGATGTCGCTGCGGTCCTGGCTACGCCGCGAAGGCCGCATGAAGGTCCGTTCCCCCGGCGCCACCGACTCGAGCCATTTCTGCAGCGCCATCTGCCATGGCGTGCGGTAGAGCCCGCGCAGCGCCGACACCACCTGTTGTGACGCGCCGGCTTCGGCGCCCCGCCCCTTCAGCGCGGCGAGCGCCTTGGCCAGCGCAAGGCCCTTGGCGGCGAGTTCCTCGATGCGCTTGGCGTTCTCGGCCTGAGCCTTTGCGTCGTCGGCGAACCATTCGCGTTCGAGCTTGTCGCCGAGAACGTCGCCGGCCATCTCGCCGTCGTCGGCGCCGCTCTGATCCGATCGGCTGCCAGCGCCCGGTCGGCCGCCGCGAAACACCTTGCTCGCCGCAACCGCCCTGCCTTCCCACACCCGCGTCTGCGATTGCATCTGCTGGCCGCCCTTGCGGAACGACAGCACGATCTCCTCGGCCGATTTCTCGCGTGCGCCTTCCAGGTCCAGACCGCCGGCGGGAATCGGTGTGCCGAGCTCGGTCCGCAGAATGTCGTTGATGATGTAGTCGTGCGCGTAATTGAACTCGAGCGTGCTGCTACCCTTGGCCCGGTCGTGGGTGCGCAGCGCCAGATGCAGCAGCTCGTGGGCGAGCACGAACACGAGTTCGTTGTCCTTCAGCCGGGCGACGAATTCCCGATTGGCGATCATCCGGCCCGACGCGAACACGCCCATGGTCGGGACGCGATCGTCGATATCGACCCGGACCGCCCCGGCGAGGCCGGCCAGATGCGGCAGTGGCACCGACACCATGCGCAATCCCTTGTGGATCCGCGCCAGCGTTTCGTTGCTCGTGGGCAGGGCGCGCACCGGATACGTCACAGCGCCGTGACCTTCTTGAGGACTTCAAGCATCGCGCGGTCGGCGCCGAGCGCGCCCCACTGCTCGACCAAGTTGGTCAAGAGCGTGAGCTGATTTTCGGTCGGAAGACTCCTCAGGAACCGGTTGATGGTCCGCGGTTTCAGGTCGCGGAACTTGCCGTTGCGCACGTTCTGCCGGACACAGTCGAGAATGAACCAGCGCGAGGCCGCGGCGCTCGGGATGAGGCCCGGTTCCTCAATGTAGCATTCGATCGGCCGCATCGGCCCGATCGATTCCTCGGCGAGCGCGCAAAACACCGCGGCATCCTCGGCCGACAGACGTCCGAACGTCAGGGCGCGGCGGGTTTCCCGGTTCAGGATGCCGGAGGCTTCCGCGAGATCGAGCGCACGCGACAGCAGTGTCCAGGCGCGCGGCGTGGAGAACGGCACAGGCTCGCTGGGCACCGGACGCATCAGCGCCTCGGGCATGAAGGAGATGAAATTGCGGATATCGGCGCGGATCGCGTGGCGCGCCGCCCACTCCAGCCACTCGTCGCTATCGACCCGCAGGTGCATGATCGTGACGCGGTTGACCAGGGCCGAACTCATGGAGCGCACCAGGGCGCGGTCCTGCTGGCGGTTGCCCGCGGCGATCACCCATGTTCCCGCCGGCAGCGAGTGCTCGCCGAGCCGCCGCTCCAGCAGCAGCGAGTAGAACGCCTTCTGCACGTCGGGCGCGCAGGCCGGCAATTCGTCGAGAAACAGGCAGAATGGTTCCGGGTTCTCCGGCAACAGCAGCCGCGGCGGGCAGAACACCGAACGCTCGCCGACGATCCGCGGAATGCCGCTCACGTCCTCGGGCGCGATCTGGGTACCGAGTAACGAGCGGCACGGGATGCCGACTTCCTTGGCCGCCTGGTACACCATTTCGGATTTGCCGACGCCGGGCGGCGAGAGCAGCAGGAAGCTCTGCTCGTCCGCCATGCATTGCACGAGCTTCTTCGCCTGCTTGAGCGTGATGGTCTCTTCCATCGCGTTGCGCGCTACATTCATGGATCGTCCCGCCGTCCGCAGCCAACCGGCCTGAGTTGACTCAAGTAGAACTTAGGCAAGCCTGGGATCGTCGCCAGTGCGCGACATTTTGTGCCGCGCGGCGCCGCTTCGAATGCCGTTCGGTACGTTTGGCGCCGTTGCGGTACGCGCAGGCAATTCCAACAAGTGCCGATGTCGCAGCGCTAAGTGCGCTCCCGCCGGTGCGAGATCGCGGCCGGATGTGGCCCGCGCGAAGCGAGGAGACGCAAACGGCGGCGTCGAAAAACCGGCAAGAATCGTCTTCATGTCTGAACAGGCCGCGAAAAATGCTTCTACGGCTCTCGATGAAAATAATAAGATCGATCTACCGTCCGGACGGTGGAAACATAAGGTTTCGGCGTTCCATGAACACGCGATGCCACCAGTGGGTGACGAGGTTCGCGGTGGCTGCCATCGCGGCATTTGCCGCGATGCTGATGCTGACGTCGCCGCAGCTGGCGGCGGCGCTGACGCAGCAGGAAATGATGAAGCTCTGCGCCGAGGAATGGAACAGCCTGAAAGCCGCAAAGCAGACCGAGGGCAAGGTCTACCAGGACTTCGTCCGCGACTGCCTCGCGCAACACCAGGCCGCCGCCGCGAAGGAGCCGGCGAAGCCGCCCGCCAAGGTCAACCTGAATACCGCGTCGATCAAGGAACTCGACCGCTTGCCCCAGGTCGGGGCGGACCGTGCGCAGGCAATCATCGCGGCGCGTAGCAAGGCCAGGTTCAAGGACTGGAACGATTTCGTGTCACGGAAGGTGATCCCGGTGAGCGCCGTCGCGGCGATCAAGGACCTGGTCGATTTCTGACGCCAAGCTTTGCACTCCCGCGCCGCCCGGATCGCACACGGCCCAGGACCGCGACCGGTCCCGGACCGTTTTCCATGCCGTTATATGGCCGCGCTATGTGTTCCTCAGCCGCGGCAGGATGCGCAGCGCGTTCTCCCGGTCGACCTTCTTCAAGTCGTCGCCCGAGAATGTGGCGGTGACGCCCCTGGTGTGGTCGGCGGCAGTGCGATACGGGAAGTCGGTGCCGTACACGATCTGCGACACCGGCACGAGTTTGGCGAGCGCGCCGAGCGTCACGGCGCCCGAAATCTGTGCGGTGTCGTAGTAGAATCGCTGAAGCTCGCCATCCACAATCGCGCGGGTGAACTTGCCGGCATAGGGCGGCGTGTGCACCATCTGCACCTGGAAGCGTTCGGCGAACGACGTCAGCGAGCCGCCGCCGTGCGACCAGATCCAGTTGATGTCCTTGTACTTCTGCGACGTGCCGCTGAAGATCAGGCTGGCGATGCTGCGGGTCGTGTCGGTGCCGAACTCGATCGCGGCCTCGCCGATTCCCTGCACCAAGTTGACGCAGCAATTGGCGCCGGTCGGATGGGTGTAGACCGTCGCCTTGCGCCGGTTGAGCTCTTCCCACACGGGAGCGAACTGCACGTAGCCCAGCCACTTGTCGCCGTAACTCGTCATGCAGCCGACGCCGTCGACCTTGAGAGTGTCGAACGCGAAGGCGATTTCCTTGAGGCTTTCGTCGACGTGCGGCAGTGGCAGCATCGCAAACACGCCGAAGCGGCCGGGATGATCCTTCACCAGCTTGGCCGCATACTCGTTCGACTCGCGCGCGATGCGAACCGCCGCGGCCTTGCCGATGCCGGTAACCTGCGGCGTGGTCGGCGACGTCATCGACACGGCGACGCCGCCCTTGTCCATGTCGTCGAGCGTCTTCTGCACCGACCAGCCGGACAGCCGCGGATCGGTCCGGCCGATGATGTCCATGGCGGCGAGCCAGGTCGGCGGCACGATGTGGTGGTGGACGTCGATGCGATGCGGCTTGGCCTGCGCCAACGCGCCTGACATGCCGAGCACGGCCGGTGCTGCCAGTGCCCCCAATCCGGCTACGCCGCCCGCGAGGAAGCTGCGCCGGTCGAGCGATGGTCCGCTCGGACAGCACACGCAATCGCGCGCGAAGGTTCGGCCTCTGAAGTGGAGCATGGTCATTCCTCCCATTGTCATTATCGGCCGGCGGCTGCCGTCCGTTTGTGTGCGCAAGGTTCGCGCGCGCGTCGCGGCCGGTCAAGCGCCAGGATGTCCCGCGCCGCAGACTGAATATTGTTACACGGCCTCGCGCAGACGCGGCGCGTTTTCAACCGCAAGGACGCGCTCGCCGATCACGCAATTACGGCCGGCGGCCTTGGCCTGATAGAGGCGCCGGTCGGCGATCGCGAACAGCCCATCGTAGTCGGCCGCATCCTGCGCGCAGGTGGCAATCCCGACGCTGACGCTGACACGCGGAGTTCCCTCGCCGCTGCTCGCGATCGCGCGCCGGATGCGCTCGCCAAGCGCCAGCGCCATCGCGGCCGGCATGTTGTCGCAGATCACCACGAACTCCTCGCCGCCAAACCGGAAAACGAGGTCGCTGGCACGGACGGTCGACATGATGATCCCGGCGATGCGCTTGAGCACGTCATCGCCGGCAGCGTGGCCGAAGCGGTCGTTGAAGCTCTTGAAATGGTCGATGTCGACGAGCAGCAGGCTCGCCGGCCGACCGGCCTGCGCGGCCTCGTCGATTTTTTGACGGCCCTGCGCTTCGAGCCGCCCGCGATCCAGCGCGCCGGTGAGCGCATCGCGGCCGGTCCGCGCCAGCAATTCCTCATAGCGCTCGCGATACGTCAGGATGTCGAACACGTCGGTGATGCGCGGAGCGCGCCGCGACGGCCGCAGCGGCTGTTCGAGCCAGTAGAGGTAGACCGCGACGAGGACGCTATAGAGTGCCACCGCGCCCATTTTCGCCGCCCAGCCGCCGAACAGCACCGCAGGCCCGGCGCCGGTGAGGACGTGCAGCCCGGCATAGAACATCACCTGGTCGAACGTCAGGACCGCCGCGCCGGCAAGCGCGAGCCGCGCCATGACGCGGTCGCCGAGCCAGCGGCGCGAGCGCTCGTAGAGCAGAATGATCATGATGCAGTCGAGGAAGAGGATGGCCGTGCCCCACACCATCAACGCGCCAATCTCGTTGAGGAAGCCGAGATCGGCTGCACGCCCGGGCGCCGGTTCGACCACACTGTGATTGCGCATCACCGCCGCGAGCACGAACAGCAACAGGTTGCCGACCAGCAGACCGTAGATCGGCTGGCGCACCATGACGGCGTCTTCCCGGATATAGACGAGCAATAGCAGCATGAGCTTGCCGGTGAACAGCACGGTCGAGCCGGGCGAGGCAACAATCCCGAGCGGGAGCGCGACGTAGAAATTGCCGGCGAGATAGGTCTCGAGAAAATGCATGACGCCGAGCGCGCAGAAGAAGGCGCCGATGCCCAGCCGCGCACGGGCGCGAAACAGAGCGGCCAGCACGGCGAAATAGATCACGGCGTCGGCCGTCAGCAGCAGCGCATTCGCCATCTCGGACATCGGCAATCCGCCCTCTGCGCTTGAGCGCGATGGGTCAGCGCCCACCGGGGCATCTAACGTCAAAACGGTTAAAAAATCGGGCTGCCCACTCGCGACTTGCGGCGGTCACCGCCACAACGGACTTGTGGCGAGCGCCTCAATCGGGCACTCAAGCCGTAGGAAAGCGCCGGATCGGCTGCATGGCCGTACCGGACGGGGGGAGGCCGTGAAATCCAGCGTAAAGCGCGTTCTCACCACCCATACCGGCAGCCTGCCGCGCCCGCCCGACGTGGTGGAATTGATGCTCGCGGAGTGGCAGGCGCCCGGCACCAGGAAGGCCGCACTCGCCGACGCCGTCGCCCAGGCCGTGTCCGGCGTGGTCAAGAAACAGGTCGAGGCCGGCCTCGACATTATCAACGACGGCGAACAAGGCCGGCCGGACTACACCGTTCACGTCAAGGATCGCCTGACGGGCTTCGAGGGGCCGAGCGCAACGCCGCTCGGTACCGGCGAGCCCGAGTTTCCCGAACTGGCGCTGATCCTCCAGCAGTTCGCCTCGCCGTTTCAGCACCGCCCAGCCTGCACCGGCCCGGTCGCCTGGCGGGATTTTCCCGCCGTCGAAGCCGACATCGCGCAGGCCAGGCGCGCCACCGCGGGTGCCAAGGCCGAAGAATACTTCTTCACGTCGCCCTCCCCCGGCCAGATCGCGCGCTATCTCAAGAACCGCTACTACAAGACCGAAGAGGAATACTTGTTTACGCTTGCCGACGTCATGACGCGCGAGTACCGCGCCATCGTCGATGCCGGCTTCGTGTTGCAGCTCGACTGCCCCGATCTCGCGATCTCGCACCACATGGTCTACCCGAACCTGAGCCTGCCCGAATACCGCAAGATCATCACCGCCAATGTCGAGGCGCTGAACCATGCGGTGAAGGACCTCCCAGCGGACCGCATGCGCATGCACATCTGCTGGGGTTCGACGCTTGGGCCCCATCACACCGATGTGCCGCTCCGCGACATCGTCGACATCGCGCTCAAGGGCAAGCCGCAGGCGCTGTCATTCCCGGCCGCCAACCCGCGCCACGGTCACGAATGGAAAGTCTGGAAGGACGTCAAGCTCGACGGCAAGATCGTCATTCCGGGCGTTATCGATTCGACCTCGAACTTCATCGAGCATCCTGAACTGGTGGCGGACCGCATCATGCAATATGCGGAGGTGGTCGGGCGCGAGAACGTCATCGCCGGGGTCGATTGCGGCTTCGGCACCTTCGCCGGCCGGCTGCAGGTCGATTCCAAGATCGTCTGGATGAAGCTCGCCTCGCTCGCCGAGGGCGCGCGGCTGGCGTCGCAACAACTGTGGTGAGCGGGACAAAGGGGAGATCACGATGGTCAAGGTCTGCGACTGCTTTCCGGAACTGAAAGGCACCACCGACGCGCGCGAAGCGCGCTACCGCGTGCATCCGGAGAAGCCGGCGCCGGAGGGGCCGCAAAGCATGGTCGAGGTCAAGGTGACGTCGATCGGCCAGCTCGACGAACTGGTGGAGACCAAGAAGAGCGGCAACAAGTTCATCATCAGCGAGCCGGTGCATGTCGGCGGACAGAACTGCGCGCCGACGCCGCTCGAATTCCTGCTGTCTGGCGCGGTCGGCTGCTATGCGGCGGTGTTTGCGTTCTACGCCGCCAAGATGGGCATTGCCTATGACAGCTTCGAAGCGGTGGCGCGGACCAACTTCGATGTCCGCGGCCACATGATGCCGGACGCACCGCCATCAGGCTTTCAGAAAGTGACGATCGAGATCGCGGTGCGCAGCGACGCGCCGGTCGAAAAGCTCAAGGAGGTGGAGCGGCTGGCGCTCGCCGGCTGCCCGGGCGTCGCCACCCTGCGCGATCCGGTGCCGGTCGAGTCGCGCCTGACGGTCACGAGCGCCGCCGGGGAGAAGGCAGCATAGCCGCAGCAGCCATTGGCAATGAAGAAGCGAACGCGCGCGACCCGGGCATCGGGCCGTTCCTTCCGGGTCGGAAGGGCGCGAACTGGCCTGGGGCTGTTCGCCACCGAACCGATCGCGAAGGGCGCGTTCATCGTCGCCTACCGGGGCGTCCGCATCGGCCACGCCGAAGCGGAGCGTCGCGAGGCGCGCGGCGCCCGCTACATCTTCGAGATCAACAGCCGCTGGTCGATTGACGGCTCGGACCGCCGCAACCTCGCTCGCTACGCCAACCATTCCTGCCGGCCGAACGCTGAGAGCGCGCTCAGCAAGGGCCGGCTGATCCTGCGCGCGATCCGGCCGATCGCGACCGGCGACGAGATCACCTTCGATTATGGCGAAGAATATTTCGATCTCTTTATCCGGCCGGTCGGCTGCCGATGCGTGAAATGCCGGGGCCGGCAGCCGGCAGCGCGCAAGATCAAGGGATAAGTTCTTCGCCGTATCCGCCTCAACCTTGCGCGGTGCCGTGCCGCTTGGCACGATCGCTTTCCGCCAAATGGAGGACTACCGCCATGTCGCCCGACCCGGCCGTGACTCTTGTGCTCCTGCTCGGCATCGGCATCGTCGCCGGAATTCTGTTCGACCGTATTGCCGGGCCGGGCTGGTTCAAGCGGCAGGTTTCGGGCGCGACGCCGATCCTTGTGACGACCGCGCTCATCGGTATTGCGGGATCGTTCGTCGGCTATCATCTCGCCCTTTTGCTGACGCTGACCGGCTACGCCGCCTTCATCGGCGCGATCATCGGCGCCGCCGTCGTGCTCTACGGCTGGCGCATGGTGAAATAATCGCCCTGCGACGGCACGTTCCTGCGGCGTCGAATACTTCCTCCGTTCATCCCCGCGAAAGCGGGGACCAGAGCCACCAATGCCGAACGCTTTCTCCTGGATCCCCGCTTGCGCGGGGACGAGCGGAGACAGTGGCAGTCTAATGCGCCGACGTATCGATCGGCGCGCAGTTGCGGCGGCCCTGCGAGATGCAATCGTCGATCCTTCGCTGCTCGAGCATGGCGTTGACCAGCCAGATTCCCGCGCCGACGATGACGACGAAGAACACCAGCAAAAAGATATTGGTGGCGCGGCGGTCGCGCTCGTCTTTGCTTTCGCTTCCGGGTCGCGTCGGCTGAAGCGGATCGTCCATGCCGCATTCTTCTTCGGCAATCGAACCGCGACAATGGCCGTTGGATAGGCCTGCGGCGATTTCTCGCGATAATCTCTTCACGACGGCCGCCGGCATTTGACCGCCCGTCAATGCGAGCGCCGCGGTGACTCAATCTGACCGGAAGGCGGACTAAACCGACGGAGCCATCGTGTCTTTGACGGCGGCGATGAGCTGCTTGAGCGTGAACGGCTTGGCCAGGAAGGCCGGACGTTCGTCCTCAGGCAGGCTCTTGCCGAAGGCATCTTCGGCGTAACCGGACACAAAGATGAACCGGACCTTGGGATTGCGCTTGCGCAGCTCTTTCAGGAGCGTCGGTCCGTCCATCTCGGGCATGACCACGTCCGACACCACCAGATCGACGTGGCCGCCATGCCGCTCGAGCTCTTCCAGCGCCTCGACGCCATTGCCGGCTTCGATCACCGTGTAGCCGCGCGAGGCAAGGCCACGGGCGTTAAGCATGCGCAGCCCCTCCTCGTCCTCCACCAGCAGGATGGTGCCGTGGCCGGTGAGGTCGGCCGCCGCAGTGCGCTTCACATCGTCGGCCGCCGAGATCGCGCCGGCCATGGCGGGCGCCGTCGATTCGGAAAGTTTCGGCGCCTCGATGTCGTCGGCGCCGGGGATGTAGCGCGGCAGGAAGATGCGGAATATCGTGCCCTTCTTCAGCTCCGAGCTGACATAGATGAAGCCGCCGGTCTGCTTGACGATGCCGTAGACCGTCGACAGCCCGAGGCCGGTGCCCTTGCCGATGTCCTTGGTCGTGTAGAACGGGTCGAATATCTTGTCGATGATGTCCGGCGCGATGCCCGAGCCGGTGTCTTCGACTTCGACCAGAACGTATTCACCGAGCGGCAGACCCTTGTACTGGTAGCCGGCGCTTTCTTCCGCGGTGACGTTGGCGGTGCGCAGCGTGAGCCTGCCGCCGCCCGGCATGGCGTCGCGTGCATTGACCGCCAGATTGATGATGACCTGCTCGAACTGGCCGATATCGGCCTTGACCGGCCACAGGTCGCGACGATGCACCACGTCGAGGGTAACGTTTTCGCCGATCAGGCGCCGCAGCAGGACGGTGAGGTCCGACACCGCCTCGCCGAGGTCGAGCACCTGCGGCCGCATGGTCTGCTTGCGCGAAAATGCCAGCAGTTGCCGCACCAGGCTCGCCGCCCGGTTGGCATTCTGCTTGATCTGCATGATGTCCTGAAACGACGGATCGGTCGGCCGGTGCGCGTTGAGCAGAAAATCGGTCGCCATCATGATGGCGCCGAGCAAGTTGTTGAAGTCGTGCGCGATCGAGCCGGCAAGCCGGCCGATCGTTTCCATCTTCTGCTGCTGGTTGACTTGGTCCTCGAGCGTGCGCTGCTGCGTGGTATCGAGCGCATAGACGATGACGGCTTCCTGGTCGCGCTCGTCGGGCTGCTCGATCGCCGTCACGAAAAACTGCGCGAAGCGCTCGCCGGTGCCGTCGAGCGCAGCTTCGACCGGCGGGATCTCACTTTGCCCTGACGCCGCCAGGCGGATCGCCGCTTCGAGCGCAGCGCGGTCGCGTTCGGCCACGACGGAAAGAATCGAGCGGTCGGCGAGACCGGCGCCCTCGGCCTTGCGCACCGGATGGAACAGGCCGGCAAAACGCGGGTTCGACAAAGCGATCCGGCCCTCGCGGTCGACGGTGGCGATCGCCATCGGCGTGTTGTGGAAAAAGCGCATGAAGCGCACTTCGGCCGCACGCTGCGGGTCGGTGCCGTCGTCGCGCGAGCGATTGATCACGAGCGTGCGCGAGGGGCCCGGGGCGCCGTCGGCGCCGAACGCCACCTTGTGGAACAGCCGCGCCGGCACCGTGCGCCCTGCCCGCGTTTTGAGGTCGATGTCGAACACCTCGGTGCGAACCTCGCCAGGGGCGGCAACCAGGGTGGTGAGCAGCGCCGCGCCCTCGCCCACCACGATATCGTCAAGCTTCAGCCCGCCCGCGGAGAACTGCGCGAGATCGTGGTCGAGCCAGTTGGCGAGCGTGGCGTTGAGGTAGACGATGCTGCCGTTCGCCTCCGCCGAGAAAAACCCGGCCGGTGCATGATCGAGATAGTCGATGGCGTGCTGCAGCTCCTGGAACACGTTCTCGTGGCGCTCGAGTTCACGCGTCACGTCGGCCAGCGACCAGACCGTCATGCGCGCCTCGCGCCTGGCGGCGCCAAGCGGTCGCACGCGCATGCGCAGCCAGCGGCCGGTTTCGCCGCGGTGCGCGCCGATCCGAACCTCTTCCTGCAGCCTGCGGCCTTCGCGCGCCGCGGTGAGCAGGCGGTAGACCGCTTCCGAGACGCCCGGATCGCCGATGAAGGCGCGCTCCACCGGCCGGACATCGTTGGCGTCGGTGGCCCCGATGAGTTCCAGATAGGCGGCGTTAGCATAGAGCACCCGACCGCGGGTGTCGGTCACCAGGGTGCCCTCGGGTGCGGCATCGACCACCGCCTTGACGAGCGGGCTGCCGCCGTCACGTCCGGAGGGCCGCAGGATGCCGGCGGCAAGCGCGAACATGAGGAACACGCCGACCGTCGCGAGGACAGCCAGCAACGCCAGGATGTAGGGCTGCGCGTTGGCGCGGCCGATAAACATCAGCGCAACGGCCGCCCCCACCAGCACGACGGCGATGAGCAGCACGAGACCGACGCTGCCGCCGCCGCGGCTCACCCCGGTCCGGTCGATCGCCACACGCGTGCCTGCTTGCGTCGACTGGATGTCCGCCATGATGGTCGTCGCGACCCTGCCCAGCTCGCCGCGCCAGGGCGGCGAATCATTTCCCGACTGACTGTTTCACCGTTAGCGCGCAAGATGTGCCGGGGCCAGAGAGTTCGTCCCTTTCGCACGCGCGCGATTGGGCCGCATGATCACCTCGGCCACTTCCCGATATGGAGTTCCACGGACTTGTGCGGCTTCCGCGCAAGCGGCGGGATTTCCACGATCGCAGGGCCGGGCGTGACGGCGACTTCCCGGATGCCGGGCGCCCCTGCATCGACGCCTTCGGCGACGCGAACTGGTAGCGCGATTTTGCCGAGTTTTATGGTTAACGACCGGTTAAACTGATTATCCGTATCAGTATATTGATTTCATTGACTTATCATCCTTTAATTTGAGCTACGAGCTAAGGACTGGCTAACGCCTGGAGCGGCATCTTCCGGCCTCATCTGACGGCCCGGTTCGGTCCGGGGTGTAACGCTCTGGGGTAGCAAGCTCTTCGATGGTGGTCGGCGGTGATTGGCATTTTCACGCCGCGTCCCTTGCCTCCGTGATTTGGTAACACCATATTCGTTACCTAACTCTTGATGAAAGGATTTCCCGATGGGCCGACCGCCAATCGGCGAGCGGGCCATGACAGCCGCTGAGAAGATGCGCGCCTACCGCGCCCGCAAGGCCGCCAAGGCATTCGGTAACACTGAGCCCGTTACCAAACCCATGACGACGACCCCCGGTGCGGCCGAGGTCGCCGATTTGCTGAAAGCGCTCCGCACCGTGCTCAAGGAGATCGACCACGCGCTCGCCACACCGGGCAGCAAGCAGGCGTTACGTGCCGCCGTCGAGTGGCAGATTTCTAGGATGATGACGCTGATCGAAAGCTGGCCAAAGGCCTCGCCCGGACAAAAGCAGTGGGGCGCAGACGCTCGCAACGCTGACCAGATGTTTACTATGGGGGCGTGTGAAGGATCGCGGGCGGCTCATTTCGAAATGATGAAGAGCAAGATCGCCGATAATCCAAATTGGCCGGGGCCGAACCCAAGTCGATGAAATCTGGCTGTGGAACGATTAGAGGTTTTGCCGGGGTGGTCCTGGGACGCCTTTGCCGATCAATGGGAAGAGGGATTCACCCACCTGAAGAAGTTCGCAGAACGAGAAGGGAATTGCCGGGTGGCTGCCCTCTACATGACCGGCGACGGTTATCGGCTTGGTCAGTAGATCAGCGTTCAGAGAAAACGTAATGACATAATTGAGGCTGACCGGCGGCAGCGCCTTGAGGCACTTCCAGGTTGGTCATGGGATGCCCTGTCGCACAAATGGGAAGAGGGGTACTCGCATCTGAAACAGTTTTCAAAACAAGAGGGACACTGCCGAGTGCCTATTAGCTACAAGACCGATGACGGATATCGGTTGGGTGTATGGGTCGGAAGCCAAAGAAGCACCAAGGACACCATGGAACCTGATCGTCGGCAACGCCTAGAGGCCTTGCCGGGGTGGTCATGGGCCCCCTTCGCGGACAAGTGGGAAGAGGGTTTCGCTCATCTCAAGCAGTTTTCAGAACAAGAGGGACACTGCCGAATTCCAAAACGCCATAAGACGAACGACAATTATCCACTCGATATATGGGTCGCAAATCGGAGAAAAGATAAGGAGATAATGGAGCCGACACGTCGGCAACGCCTTGAGGCACTTCCAGGTTGGTCATGGGATGTTCTGTCGGAACAGTGGGAAGAGGGTTTCGCTCATCTCAAGCAGTTTTCAGAACGTGAGGGCCATTGCCGAGTTGCTCAGGACCACAGAACTGACGAAGGTTATCGTTTGAGTGTTTGGGTCGCTTACCAGAGAAAACGTATGACATAATTGAGGCTGACCGGCGGCAGCGCCTTGAGGCACTTCCAGGTTGGTCATGGGATGCCTCGCCCGCGCCCTGCTGTGAAACCTCGCCACAGCACCCATCGCGCAGCGCGGATCAGGTTAATCGTCGATCTCGATCAGCTTGGCCTCGTCGTCCGACATCTTGCCGTAAACGGCGCAGCGGATCGCATGCTGCTTAAGCTTCTTGCATGCCAGCAGGCGATGCAGACCGCCCATCAGCCAGTAGCCTCCGCCATCGCGCGGCCGTACTGAGATGGGGCGAATGAGCCCCTGCTCGCGGATCGACTTCACCAGCTCGGCAACCTTTTCCGGCCGGACCTCCCGCATGCGGCCCGGCAGGATGTTGATGCCACCGAATCCAATATTTTTCTTTTCAATTGGCTTATGGCTGGGCTTGCCCACTCGGGGTCGTTCTTCAAGAACCATTTTACAAAATGTTCGAACTGCCGACCGCGATTTCCACTGTCGGAAGCAAAGGTAGCCAGGAAATCCGCAAATGACCCCATGATCCAAGTCGGCAGGGTTAGGCTAGGCGAACGTCAAAATACAAGTATCCCGAAAAAATTTGGATTCGCCAACCCAGATTCGATGATATGCGATCCACCGAACAGCCGCCACGTACCCTCGTCCGACCCTCCCGCACATGCCCGGGATGTAGTCCCTCACCCACGTCCATGCCAGTCGGTGCCCGGTCCGCTTTCGCCAGCTGCGGACATGACGCCGGATTGGTTCTGGGCAGCTGTGGGCCAACTACGGACACAGCCGGTCACTCCAGTCTTTTCGGCGTTTGTGCGATTGATTGGGAAACCGAACGCTACGTCTCCTTAGTCTTGGCTAGGTCGAGCTTGGCGAACTGCCTGCACCTAAGAGTCACATCGGATCCATTCCTTGGGCCTTAATGACCTCGATTGCTCGCGGTGTCTTAAATGAATCCAGCAAGCGCTGCGCTGCCCCCGGAGCTTGCGAATTCGAACTGATTGCGGCACCGAAAACGGCAGGAGTTTGAATTTCTGGCGGGAGCGGCCCCGCTAGTTCAACGCCGGGCGTCGTGAACGCCTGAGTAACGACTATTATTGCCAGTTCAATTTCACCTTTGGCGACCAACTCCGTAGAAATCTCTGTTTTTGGAACTGTGGTCTTCGACGCAAGAGTTTCTTTTAAACCAAGCCGCTCCAAGAGCGCCGGTACACCCGGGGTTGGTAGGTAAGTAATAGACTTGGCATTTAGGAGTGTTTGCTTGAAGGCCTCTACCGAACTGACGTCGGGCTTGGGGGCACCCGCGCGAACAACCACTCCGACGTCTGATCGGACAAGATTGACTTTTGATGACCCCACGACCTTGCCGCTCCGAACAAGCCCATCCAGCACGGGTGGCGGAGCGGCCACCACGTCGAACGACTCGCCCCCGTTAATTCTTTTCAAGAATTCCGGACTGAGGCCAGTGATCAGCGTGAGTTTGTGGCTAGTCTCCTTCTCAAACTCTGGTCCGATTTTCTGCAGAACGGTCCATACCGCCCGCGAAGCGAAAACCTTTAGCTCGGCGGAATTAGCCTGCCTTGGCGCGGTGATCAGCAAGGATGCGCCGATTAACGCTATCATAATCCTCATCATGAGCACCTCCTGCAAATGAAAATTATGATAGCTCAATTGTGAGTCCCTTCAAGTCTGCTTCGGGTCAAAATCGTTCTTTCGGCCAGCGCCCCGTATGTCTCCTTCCGCCAGCTGCGGACATCGTCCGCAAGAGCACTGGCTCCGCCAGCGATTTCTGCGCCGTCTGGTGTGCCGTAGGGCCGACGCCCGAAAACTTAGTACGGCGCTGGCAGGGTCCGCGAACGCGGCGCTGACGGCGCTCCGGGGCCCGTCGCCTGGCATGCTTGCGGCGATCGCCGCGCGGCCGCGTCGAGCATGCCCCATGGCCATGCCCCCATGGCCCGGCCTGGCGCGCCAAGAAGCTAACGCCAGGCCGGTCTTCTTCGTCGACAGTTTGCCCGCCGCGCCGCAGGAGTGCAGGCCGGGGGCTGGGCGGCGGTTGTTACGTCGCGCCCGACACTCGCCGCTTGTCGGGCTTACCAGGCCGCGCGGGTCGTTACTCCGCCGCAGGCTGTGCGACGGTCGTTTTCGACCCCACCACCATCGCACTGGGCGGGTGCCCGTTGCCGGGCACGGAGTGAGCGGCCCGAAGTGCCATTCGGCGGCGCACGTCAACTCTCCTTTCACGCCACTCGCGCTTGGCGCGCCGCCACCCGCACGCCCAGCAGCACAGCAGGTGGCACCGCGTTCAGTTCGGCACCAAGCGCCAGTGCCTCGCGCTGCAGTGTCTCAAGTTCAAAATCCAGTCTTGCAATGCGCTTTGTGCGCTCGGCGCGCTGCGCTGTTGTTCCTGCCTTGTGCTCGATCTCATGCATGAGCGCCGCGACCATCGCGTCGCCGTGGAGCAAAGCCATCAACGGCAGAACGTCGGCGCGGCCCTCGCGCGGACCAGCTTGATCGAAGCCAGCGCCGGGCCAGATGACGCGCAGGTGCTCACCGCTACCGACACCAGTGATCTCCGGCCGCGCCATATCCCGCACATAAGCCTCGATGCGCCGCTCGATGTCGGCACTCGGCACCAGCACCGCGCGCAGGTTTGCGAGTTCGGTGGCGATAGCCGCGATCTGCGCGAGGATATTTTCGGCACCTTGGCCATTCAGCTTAACCTCGACCGGTTCGAGTGCGACGCCTTCGGGCAGCTGATCGAGCCAACGCTTGCAGGCCGTCAACGCGACCTGCGCGGCATGGAGCTTGTGCTGCAACTCGGGTTGGTCGGCGACCAACTGCTTCAGTGACGCGGCCAGGTCGTCGCCCTCAACCTGCTTCTCGAAGCCACCGGCGAGCCGCGCCCGCGCGCTGGTGACGCCGTCCTGCGTTGCGGCGATGCGCTGGGTCAGGTGCTCGACCGTGTCCTCGAGCGCGAGCAACTTGGCCAGCACGCGGGCGGGCAGCTTGGTGTAGTTCATCGGTTCCTCCAAGCGTTCGCGAGGCGCTGGTTCCGCTCCACGTATGCGGCGTCGGCTGCCGCCTTAAGCTCGTCGAGCGTCGCGCCGCGATAGTCGCGGTGGACGGTGGCAGCGTCCTCGCCCTGCTGCCGGTCCTTGTTCCGCCACGCATCCTGCAGGCGAGTGCGCTTTTGCTCGTAGGCCTCGGCGGCGGCGAGGCGACCTGCGTCGTCGACATCGGCGAAACGTGGACCGGGGCGATACGGGTTCGTGTGGTCAGGACTGCCGTCACTGAACGTTGGCGTGAAGTGGCGGCGGCCATCCATCAGCGCCAGCGGCAGATGAAATCGCTCGCCGTCCGCCAATGTTTCGCCTTTGCGGGCGCGGCGCCTACGTCCGTACTTATCGATAATCTCAACAATCTGTTCCATGGTGTTCTCCTTTTCATCAAAACGGCACGGGTTTGCCCTCCATCAAGAGGTCGTACAACTTGCGACGGCGCTGCTTCACGATCTCCGGGTCTTCCTTCGGCTTGTCGTCGGCATCGAGCCAGCCGCTGTTCCAGTCATACCCAGGCGTGCCGACGATTGACGTCAGCCCGGCGATGACGTTGGCCAAATCGTCGTGAGCATTCGGGGCATGATCGATGCTGTCGCGGGCACCGCGTGCGGTGCGGCGCTCAAGCCCGACGATCTGCTGAATGGCACGGCTGTGATCCAGCAAACTGATGCGTGCGCTGTTCAACATCGGCAGCAGGCAGTGCGCGTACATCTCGGTCTTCGGCTGCTCGGCCAGCTGATAGTCGATGTTGAGCTTTCTGAACGGTTCGCGGGCGAATTCACCGCCCCATCGATCACCGGTAACGGTGAAGACACCATAGGTTTTCAGCAGCGCCGCGAATTCTTCGACGACGAATTCCGGCGAGAATGGCGGCTTCACTTCACGCAGAGCGTCGACGATCACGGTGCCGTCGCGGTCATTGTGACCGATTGCAAGTGTCAT
>JBFXEX010000099.1:0-21886 GCA_050179645.1 Xanthobacteraceae bacterium
CGCTGGTCGCCAATGCGCGCGAGGCGAGCGAGTTTCTCAAGGCGCTGTCGCACGAGGCGCGGCTGATGATTCTCTGCCTGCTGGCGACCGGCGAAAAATCGGTGAGCGAGATCGAACAGACGCTGCGTCTGCGCCAACCTGCGGTTTCGCAGCAACTGGCGCGGCTGCGCATCGACAACCTGGTCGACACCCGGCGCGACGGCAAGAACATCTATTACTCGCTGACGCGCGCCGAGGTGCGCGAAGTCATTGAAGCGCTGCACCGCGCCTTCTGCGCGCCCGGGAAGTGAGACTGAGGGAGCGCCCTGAAATACCGTTGCCTTTGATTTACCTCAAAGCCAGAATTCTGTGCGGCTGGCGATACAATTCCCCTAAGTGGATGCGATGAATTTCAGGCTGGCCATTTGTGGAACGATCTGGGCGGCGATCCTCGCGATCGCGCTGCAGCTTGTTCCGGCTCCGGCCTTTGCCCATGCGGGGCATACGCATCACGCCGGCGATGTGTCGGCGCTCGCGCATCACCAGCACGGCGTAGAAGCGTTCCATCAAAAGGCCGCACCTCGCGCGGCGCAACCGGTGTCCCGGGCGGCGAATCTGTCGGCGATGCCGGAGCCTTCCGAGCACCTCGCGCTCGCCAGCCCCTGTACTGGCGGCTGCTGCGGCGCTGGCGCCGGCTGCTGCGGTGCCGCTCTCGTCGGTTCGACCACCGAATTGCCGGACATCGGCACCGCCGTCAGAGGTACCTCGCGTATCGTCGACCGCCGGTCGGGGGTCGATCCCGACGGCCTGGCAAGACCTCCCAGAACCCTCGCAGCCTAAGCCCGCGCGCGCTTGCGCGCGCATCGGCGCCGGCCCTCGGCCGGCAGCAGTGCATGCGAGGATTCCAATATGCGACGTCACCAAGCCTGGGGCTGGCTGGCAGCAATCTGGTTCATAGCGCTTCCCATCCAGAGCGCTCCTGGGCACGAAGGACATGACCACGGCACGCCGTCGCCGTCGACAGCGCCGGCCGCCGCGCCGCGCGCCGAGGCGGCATCGGAACTGTTCGAGCTGGTGGTTGCGGCCCGTAACGGCGAGCTGACGATCTATCTCGATCGATTCGCGACCGGCGAACCGGTGACCGACGCGATCGTCACCGTCGAAACCCCGCAGGGCAGCGTCGAAGCGAAGCCCGCCGCCGACGGCACCTACCGGCTTCCAGCCGCCTGGTCGAGCGCGCCTGGGCGCTACGACCTCATTTTCACCGTCACCAAGAGCGATGTCGCCGACGTTCTGACGGCGGCGCTGAACGTGCCGCCGGCCGGCGCAGCCGCCGGTCAGCGCTCGGAAACGACCGGGTCGACCGGCACAGAACAGCTTCGCGAACACTTGGCCCGCCTCGATTTCGGCCTGGCGGGCCCCGTGATAGCGGCTTTCGTCGCGGGGGCGGCCGGCGGACTGTGGCTGGCGCGGCGCCGGCGCGCATCGGCACTGCTCGCGGTGCTGGGTGCCGGCCTCGTGCTCGCCACCACCGCGGTTGCGCATGAGGGAGAAGACCACGGCGACGCAGCGGTTGCGCGCCCGGTGACATCGGTGCGCGACGTGGCGCAAATCATGCCCGACGGCAGCGTCTTCGTGCCGAAAAGCACCCAGCGCATCCTGGTAATCCGCACCGCCGTGACCGAACCGGCGGCGCATCCGCGCACCGTCGAACTGCCCGGCCGCATCATTCCGGACCCTAATGCCAGCGGCTTCGTTCAGGCGGCGCTCGGGGGCAGGCTGTCGCCGCCGGACGGCGGCTTCCCGCGGCTCGGTACCCGGGTGAAGAAGGGCGACGTGCTCGCCTATCTGACGACGCCGCTGCAGGCGATCGACATCTCGGACATGCGCCAGCGGCAGGGCGAACTCGACCAGCAGATTTCGATCGTGGAGCGCCGGCTCAAACGCTACGAGACGCTCGCACCGGGCGGTTCGGTCTCACGCGTGGCGGTTGACGAGACCCGGCTCGAACTGCAGGGCCTGAACGAGCGCCGTGCGTCGCTCGACAAGGTGCGGCGCGAGCCCGAAGCGCTGGTTGCGCCGGTTGATGGCGTTGTAGCGGACGGCTCGCCGGTTGCCGGCCAGATCGCACAGACCAACGCCATCGTCTTCCACATCATTGATCCGGCGCGGCTGTGGGTCGAAGCGTTGAGCTACGAGGCGCTGCCGAACCTCGACCGCGCCACCGCGCGCGTCGGCAACAAGGAGATCAATCTCGTTTTCCGCGGCGCCGGCTTCGCCGACCGCAATCAGTCGGTCCCGATTCATTTCGCGGTTGAGGGCAACACCGCCGGCATGCGCGTCGGTCAGTTCGTCACCGTGCTCGCCGAAACGCCGGAGCAGCAGCAGGGCATCGCAGTGCCGCGCTCGAGCATCGTGCGCAGCAGCGCCGGTCAGGACGTGGTCTTTGAGCATGTCTCCGCCGAGCGGTTCGAACAACGGCCGGTCCGCATCGAGCCTCTCGACGGTCAGCGCGTGCTGGTGGTGCAGGGGTTGGAGCCCGGCAAGCGCGTCGTCGTTCAGGGCGCCGAACTCATCGACCATATCCGCTGAGGCGCATGCGATGTTCCGGCTGATCGTCACCCAATCGCTGCGCAACCGGCTGTTCGTCATCGCGGCCGCGGTCGCGCTCGCGGTCTATGGCCTCTATGCGATCGCGCACCTGCCCGTCGATGTGTTCCCCGACCTCAACCGGCCGACCGTCACAATCATGACGGAGACGGAGGGCTACGCGCCGCCCGAGGTCGAGCAGCTCGTCACCTTCCCGATCGAGACGCAGATGAACGGCGTGCCGGGCGTGACGCGGGTGCGCTCGGTGTCCGGCATCGGGCTGTCGATCGTCTACGTGGAATTCGCCTGGGGTACCGACATCTATCGCAACCGGCAGCAGATCGCCGAGCGCCTCAACCTGGTGCGCGACCGGCTGCCACCCAACACCATGCCGGTGATGGGGCCGATCAGCTCGATCATGGGGCAGGTGCTGATGGTCGCGGTGACCAGCACCGAGGCGACCCCGATGGAGGTCCGCGAAGTCGCCGACTTCGTGCTGCGGCCGCGGCTCCTGACCATCCCCGGCGTCGCGCAGGTGATTCCGATGGGCGGCGAGGTCCGGCAATATCGGGTTTCGCCCAATCCGCCGGCGCTGCGCGCGCTCGGCATCAGCTACGAGCAGGTCGAAAAGTCGCTGCTGCAGTTCGGCACCAATGCGGGCGGCGGCTTCGTCGATCAGAACGCGCGCGAGTACCTGATCCGCAATATCGGCCGCACCACCAGCCTCGAAGACCTGCGCAACGTCGTTGTGGCGCGCCTTGACGGCGGCCCGGTCTATCTCTGGCAGGTCGCCACCGTCGAGTTCGCCGCCAAAGTCAAGCGCGGCGATTCCGGCTACATGGCGGCGCCCGCGGTCGTGATCTCGGTCGAGAAGCAGCCCGACGTCGACACGGTGCGGCTGACCCGGGAGATCGAGCGGGCGCTCAAGGAGATTGGGCCGTCGCTGCCGAAGGGCATCAAGGCCGATCAGATCATTTTCCGGCAGGCCAACTTCATCGAGACCTCGATCCACAACGTCGAAAAGGTGCTGGTCGAGGCCGCGCTGGTGGTCGCGGTCGTGCTGTTCGCCTTCCTGTTGAACTGGCGGACGACCGTGATCTCGCTGACTGCGATTCCGGTCTCGATCCTGACCACCGCGGTGGTCTTTCACCTGCTCGGCCTGTCGATCAACACCATGACGCTGGGCGGGCTCGCGATTGCGATCGGCGAACTGGTCGACGACGCTGTGGTCGACGTCGAGAACATCTTCCGGCGGCTGCGCGAGAACCGCGAGGCGGGCGAGCCGCGATCGGTCTGCGATGTGGTGGTGTCGGCCTCGCAGGAAGTGCGATCCGGCATCGTCTACGCCACCATGATCATCATCCTCGTCTTCGTGCCGCTGTTCGCGCTGTCGGGTATCGAGGGCCGGCTGTTCGCGCCGCTCGGCCAAGCCTACATCATCTCGATTCTGGCGAGCCTCGCGGTCTCGGTGACGCTGACGCCGGTGATGGCTTACTACATGCTGCCCGGCCTGAAGCGCCTGCGGCACGGCGACGGCACACTCGTGCGTCGGTTGAAGCAGGCGAACGCCGCGGCGCTGCGCTTCGCGTTCCGGCACCCGGCCACCGTGGTGGCGCCGGCCGTCGTGGCGGTCGCCGCCGCCGTTGTGGGCGCCGCCAGCCTGCCGCGCGCCTTCCTGCCGCCGTTCAATGAAGGGTCCTTCACCATCAACCTCGCGTTCAATCCGGGCATTTCGCTGACCGAGTCGAACCGCGTGGGCCTGATCGCCGAACGGCTCGTGCTCGGTGTACCGGAGGTGAAGAGCGTCGGCCGCCGCACCGGCCGCGCCGAGCTCGACGAGCACGCCGAGGGCGTACACTCGTCCGACCTTGAGATCGACCTCAAGCCGGGCGGCCGGTCGAAGGTCGAGATCGTCGACGATCTGCGGGCGCGGCTCGCGGTGCTGCCGGTGTCGATCAATGTCGGGCAGCCGATCTCGCACCGTCTCGACCACATGCTGTCGGGTGTGCGGGCGGAGATCGCGCTGAAGATATTCGGCGACGACTTCGACGGCCTGCGGGTCGCGGGCGAACGGCTGCGACAGCGGCTCATGCACATCCCGGGCCTCGTCGACCTGCAGGTCGAGAAGCAGGTCCGCATTCCGCAACTCGAAGTGCGGGTCGACTACCGCCGCGCCGGCCTCTACGGCGTGCAGCCTGCCGCTGTGGTCGATCAGATCAGCCGGCTGTCGAACGGCCGGATCATCTCGCGGGTGGTCGACGGCTATCGGCGTTTCGACGTCACCATGCGGCTGCCCGACCGGCTGCGCACCACGCAGAGGCTCGGCGACCTCCTGCTCGAGACGCCGGTCGGCTGGATTCCGGCCCGGCAGATCGCCGAGATTCGCGAGACCGATGGGCCAAACCAGATCCTGCGTGAGAACGGCCGCCGCCGTCTCGTGGTGCTCGCCAATACCGACGGCCGCGCCGACATGGCCGAGGTGGTGGCCGCCATCCGGCGCGAGGTCGCCGCGACGGCGCTGCCGGAGGGCTTCTTCACCCAGCTCGAAGGCACGTTCCAGGCGCAGGAGGAGGCGAGCCGGATGATCGGCGTCCTGTCGCTGGTCTCGCTGGCGATGATCTTCGCTATCCTCTACAGCCGCTACCGCTCGACCGTGCTGGCGCTGATCGTGATGGGCAGCATTCCGCTGGCGCTGATCGGCTCGGTGGCGGCGCTGTGGCTTGCCGGCCAGCCGCTCTCGGTCGCCTCGATGATCGGATTCATCACGCTCGCCGGCATCTCGGCGCGCAACGGCATCCTTAAGCTCAGCCACTACCTCAATCTCGCGATGTACGAGGGCGTGCCGTTCGGCCGCGACCTGATCGTGCGCGGCAGCCTCGACCGGCTCACCCCGGTGCTGATGACGGCGCTGTCGGCAGGCCTGGCGCTGTTGCCGCTGATGATCGACGCGGCGGCGCCCGGCAAGGAGATCCTGCACCCGGTCGCGGTCACGATCTTCGGCGGGCTGATCAGCGCCACGCTGCTCGACACGCTGCTGACGCCGCTCATGTTCCTGCGCTTCGGCGAGAAGCCGTTGCAGCGGCTCATGGCAATCCACGACCAGGAGCGGACCGCGCAAGGTCCGGCTTCGGCCGAAGCGTTCTGATGGTGAGGGGGGGGTCCGATGACTTTGAAGTTCACGTTGCGAACCATGATGCGCGCTTTTGCGATTGGTGCCGCGCTGCTGGCGGCGCCGGCGCTGGCGCATGGGCCGAAAGCCGGCGCCAATGGCGGCGTCCAGGCCGACGCCGGCAGCTTTCATGTCGAGGTGGTTTCGAACGGCACCACTCTGGACGTTTTCCTGCGCGACCACAGCGACAAGGATGTGGCCAGCGCCGGCTTCAAAGGCACGGCAATCCTGGTGGTCGGCGGCAAGCCGCAGCGCATTCCGCTGACGCCGGCGGGCACGAACAAGCTCACCGGCACGTCGCCGGTTGCGCTGCCCAAAGAGCCGAAGGGCGCCGTGCAGATCACCACGCCGACCGGCAGCACCGTCCTGGCGAAGTTTCAGTAAATCGCCCGAGAACGGAGGGGGCGATCACCCTGGCGTCGCCCGGTAGGTCTCCTGCATCCGCCAGACGACGGCGAGCGATACCGCCGCGGCGGCCATCATCAGGTACGCGGGGGCGATCTGGTCGCCGGTGCGCTCCACCAGCCAGGTCGATACCAGCGGTGTGAGCCCGCCGATGACGCCGAGGCTGACATTGTAGCCGAGCGCGACCGCCGTGCAGCGAATCGCCACCGGGGCGGCTTCGACCATGGCGGCCGGCTGCGCGCCGCCATAGAGACCGATCAGAATGCCGAAGCCCATCTGTCCCATGAGGATCACGGCGAGCGCGTGCTGATACATCATCGAGAACAGCGGCACGGCGAGCACGATCGCCCCCAGCGCCGCGGCGAGCAGGACCGCCCTGCGGCCGAAACGGTCGGAGAGCCAGCCCGACAGCAGCAGTGCCGGCAGCAGGACGATCATGCTGATGGTGTTGATCTCCAGCGCGTGTGCCGGCGAAATGCCGTCGGCGGTCTGCAGCCAGCTCGCCACATAGACGAACATCACGTAGAAGCTGAGCCCATTGAACACCGAGAGTCCTGCAAGCTGCGCCACCAGCCGCCAGTGGTGTTGCATGGTTTCGAGAAACGGGCTTCTTTTGGCGCGGGCGACCGCTGCGTCGTCGGCGACATGCCGGCGCAACAGGAAGCCGGCGATGCCGATGACGATTCCAAGCAGGAAGGGGATACGCCAGCCCCACGCGTCAAGCACTTCGGTGGACATTGCGGCGGCAGTGACCGCGCCGACGGCGGAGCCGCCGAGGATGCCGATGGTCGTTCCGGATGCCGTCAAGGCCCCCATCAATCCGCGTTGCCCGGCCGGCGCGCGTTCGACCATGAACACCATCGAGCTGGTGTATTCGCCGCCGACAGAGAGCCCCTGCACCATCCGCAACAGAACGAGCGCAATCGGCGCCAGGAGGCCGAGCGTGTCGTATCCGGGCAGCAGGCCCATGAGAAACGTCGGGAACGCCATGGCGGCAATCGAGACGGTCAGCGCGTTGCGGCGGCCGTAGCGGTCGCCGATATGGCCGATCAGCGCGCCGCCGATCGGTCGCACCAGATAGCCGAGCGCGAACACGCCGAAAGCGGCGAGCAGTTGGGCGACCGGATCCTCGCGCGGGAAGAAATGCCGGCCGATTGACGCGGCGAAATAGCCGTAGATGGCGAAATCGTACCATTCGAGTACGTTTCCGATCATGCCGGCCGCGATCGCTCGGCTCTTTGGTGATCTCATGGGTGTCGGCCCCCCGATTCTTCTCGACAATAGGTTTCTGGTTCGAGGCGCCGGTCAAGCGGCTTGCGCGCGTGGTCCCAGACGCGCGTGGAGCCGTGGGTGCGAATTGACATCGGGTCCATCGCCCGTATTGTCGCGGCGAATTCTGGCGGTCGAGACATGACGAAAGAGCAGATTTCGGCGTTCTGCGTGGACCGGCTGGCCGGTCTGCTGCGGGTCCCAAAAGACAGTGTCGATACGGCTGCGAAGTTCAGCCGGCTCGGCCTGGACTCGGCGATGACCGTTTATCTGCTCATGGACCTCGAGGAGAAGCTCGACCTGGAGCTCTCGCCCGAGGCCTTCTACGATCATCCGACCGTCGACGCGCTGTCTGCCTATCTCGCCGGCAAGCGCGCGGCGCTCAGCTGACGTCCATGCAGGCGTTCCCGTCGCTGGTTGCGCTTCTGCAGCAACGGGCCGCTACCCAGCCCGACGACGATGCCTTTGTGTTTCTCTCGGACCGGGGCGTGCGGGAGGCCGGGCTCACCTTCGGGCAGTTGCACAGCCGGGCCGCAGCGCTGGCGCAGGAACTGTCGTGCAAAGGCGAGCCGGGCGACCGGGCGCTGCTGATCTTCCCGCAGGGACTCGATTTCATCGTTGCGCTGTTCGGCTGCCTGATGGCGGGCATCATTGCGGTTCCGATGATGGTGCCGCGGCGGCAAAGCTCGCGCGATTCCAGCGCCAGCATCACGGCCGATTGCGCGCCGTGCTTCATCCTGATGAGCCCGTCGCTCGTGAGCGGTCCGCGCAAGGACATCGCGGCGCGGTTCGCTGACGGAGCGTTCGAGTGGATCGCGGTCGACGCAATGGCGAAGCCCGATCCGGGTGCGGGCGCGGCATCGCTGCCGCCGATCCAACGCGAGACCATCGCATTCCTGCAGTACACCTCCGGCTCGACCTCCGATCCAAAGGGCGTGGTGGTCACGCACGACAATCTGCTGCAGAACCTCGAGATGATCCGGCTGGCGTTCGGCGCAACGCCCAAATCCACTTTCGTGAGCTGGATTCCGCTCTATCACGACATGGGCCTGATCATGAGCGCGCTCGAAGCGTTCTATGTCGGCGCCTGCTGCCTGCTGATGGCGCCGGCCGCATTCGTGCAGCGCCCGCTGGTCTGGCTCAAGGCGATCCAGGAGTATCGCGGCGAGATCGCCTGCGTGCCGAACTTCGCGTTCGACCTGTGCGTCAGCCGCTTCAGCGCCGAGGCGGCCGAAGGGCTCGACCTGTCGTCGTGGAAGGTCGCAGTCAACGCCTCCGAGCCGGTGCATGCCGACACCATTGAGCGGTTCAACAGCGTGTTTGCGCCGTACGGCTTCGATCCGCGGGCGTTGTATCCGCTCTACGGCATGGCCGAGGCGACCGTGATGATCTCCGGCGGAACGCGCGGCGCCGGTCACGTGACACGGCGGGTGAGTCGCTCCGAACTTGGCAATCACAACGTCCGCGAGCCCTCAGGCGACGCGGACACGCAGTTCGTCGTCGGCTGCGGGCGCGCGGTGGTCGGAGAGCGCATCGCTATCGTGGATCCGGCGAGCTTCGCGCGGCTCGGCACCGACCGCGTCGGCGAGGTCTGGGTCGGCGGCCCGCATGTGGCGCAAGGCTACTGGGGCAACGCGGCGGCGAGCCAAGCCACCTTCGCGGCGCAGATCGACGGCGAGCCGGAGCGCTGGCTGCGGACCGGCGACCTCGGCTTTCTCGACGATGGCGGCGAACTGTTCATCACCGGCCGGATCAAGGAGCTGGTCATCATCCGCGGCATCAACCACTACCCGCAGGACATCGAGCGCACCGTCCAGGACAGCGATCCGGCGTTGCGCAAGAACGGCGGCGCGGTGTTCTCGGTGCCGGGCGAAGGCGGCGACGAAGATCTGGTCGTGGTGCAGGAAGTTGAGCGCGTCCACCGGCGCAGCATCGACGTCGCCGACATGGTCGGCCGCATCCGCGAGGCGGTGACCGACGAACACGAGATATTCGCGCGGCACGTGGTGCTGATCCGGCCCGGGACGTTGCCCAAGACCACCAGCGGCAAGATTCAGCGCGGCGTGGCGCGCCAGCTCTGGCTGGAGGGCAAGCTCGAGCTGCTTACTGCCGATGTTGCTTGAGTGCGCGGTTGTGATCCGCTTTGCCATGTCGCGGAGAGAGCGTCGGTCATGTGAGCCCGCTCAGAATGTCGTCGGGCCGGCGTTGCCGAGCCGCAGGCTCTCGGCGATGCGCTGCTCCATGCGCCGCGCGATCTGCGCCCGGTAGTGCAGGGGGTCGAGAAAATTGCTCTGGTCGCGCGTCAGCGGATCGTCGACCCGGAAATCGAGAAAGTTGCTGTGCGGCCGACCGGCGACGAGCCCGGCCAATGCCGTCTTGCAGATGGCGAGTCGCGCCGAGCCGTAGCTGTCCGGCGGCGGAAGGTTGCTCGCGATCACCGGCGGCATCACCAGCACGACCGGAATATCCGGGATGCCGGCCAGGAAGTTCGCCAGCGGCTGGATGGCGGGAAAGTCCATTGCGGCCTCGGGGGGGGCGACCGGCGAAGGTGCTGGGCGGAATTCGGCGTGGCCAAGTTGCTCATAGTCCCAGTAGCCATCCGGCGCGCTCGGCGTGCGCAGGCCGAGGGCGAGCTGGACCCGCCGAACCGTGCGGTCCAGCGCACGCGAACTGAATAGCCGCCCAAGATATTCGAGGTCGTTGTCGGAGTAGAGCCAGAACGGAAACGGATTGAGCACCCGCAATTCGGGATCGTCCGTACACCAGGCGGTGTCGGTCACGATCACCAGAGCGTTCGGCCGCGGATGATGCCTGACGAACCAGTGCAGCAGCGCGAGCTGCTCGCGCGGCCCGGTGCCCGGGACTGTGAGTTGGACGAACCGCGCGCCGGTCGCTTGCGACAGCTCGGCGGGCTTCAGAAGCTGGCCGGTCGAATTGCCGATAACCGCGGCGTTGAACTGCGGATCGCGCCCGCGGCTCGCGCTCGCGGTGCGCGGACTTTCGTCGCTGACGCCCTTGATGCCAATGAGGCCGAAGCGGCCGCTGTCGTAGGGATCGACCAGGATCACCAGCGCGAAAACCACGCCGGCGCCGAGTGCCGCCACCGCGAGGAAAGTCGCGAGCCAGCGGCCCCAGGCCGGGCTCTCAGAACTGGAAGTAGACGAACTCATACGCGTCTCGGTCTCCAAGCTGGACCAGGATAATAACCGCCAGAACGCCGAGCCCGGCCGCGATGGCTCCCCTCGGCCGTTCCGTCAGTCGGTCGACAATGTCCTGGCTTGCCGGCAACAGAAAGGCACAGAGTGCCGCAGCGATGATCGGCACTGCACGGACGATCTGCCCGAAGTCGGGCAGGTCGGCGAGGCCGCGGTAGATGTTCATCGCCGCCTCCATCGAGCCGGCGCGGAAGATCACGCAGGTCAGCAGCACGAACGCGGCGGTCAGCGCCCATCCCAGCGAGGACGGCAGCCGCGGGCCGTGCCGGCGCCACAGCGACACAATCACCAGCGCGGCGCCGTGCAGCGTCCCCCACAGCACGAAGGTCCAGCTGGCGCCGTGCCACAGTCCGCACAGCGCCATGGTTAGCAGCATCGCGGTGAAGTGCTGCGCCAGCCGATGGTGCCGCCGGCCGAGCTTGACGTTGGACAGCGGCACGAAGACGTAGTCGCGCAGGAACAGCATGAGCGTCATGTGCCAGCGCTGCCAGAAGTCCTGCAGGTTGGTGGAGCGCAGCGGCGCATTGAAGTTGTACGGCAGTTGCACGCCGAACAGGAGGCCGAGGCCGATGGCGATGTCCGAGTAGCCGGCGAAATCGAACAGCACCTGGAAGCCGAAGCCGAGCGCCAGCCAGGAATCGCCGCCGCGGACCGGACCTTGCGTAGCCCGCGCATAGATCGGATCGAGCAGCCGCCCGATCGGGTCGCCGAGCCAGGTTTTCTCGATCAGTCCGATGACGATGAATGTCGCGCCGATGGCGAACTGCCGCTGCCAGCCCGGCGCGTAAACCTCGCGGCCGAACTGGTGCATCACCTCCGACCAGCGCGCCAAGGGGCCGGCGATCGCCTGCGGAAAGAACGCGATGTAGAGCGCGTAACGCCCGAGCGGATAGTCCGGCGCCTTACCGCGGCGAAGATCGACCAGGTACATGATGTGGTGGAAGGTGAAGAACGAGATGCCGAGCGGCAGCGCGATGTCGAAATGCCACAGCGGCTGGTCGAGCAGGTAACCGAGATTGTCGGCAACGAAGTTCGCGTATTTGAACACCGCGAGCACGGCGAGGTTGGTGACGATCGCGCCGGTGATGAATACGGGCCGCTTGGTCGCCAGATAGGCGCGCGCCGCCAGCCAGTTGATCGCGATCGACAGGACCAGCAGCGCGATGAACGGCGGGTTCCAGTAGCTGTAGAAGGCGAACGACAAGAGGACGAGCGTCGCGATCCGCCATTGCGGATGCGGATCGGCAATGCGGTAGATGACGAGGGCGGCCGGCAGGAAGACGAGGAGGAATGGGTAGTCGTTGAAGAGCATCAGCCGCGCGTCTCTAGGCTGCGAAGGGGCCTCGGCATGGGATCGAGCCTCGAGTCCAATGAAGCAAGCTGTGTGCGGCCGCCCCTGCGGCGCATCGCGCGAGGTGAAACTAGCGATCCAAATTGTGAATGACTAGCCGAAGCGCGGCTTGAAACCGTCCGCTACGGCGTCGACATATCCGGCGAACGGCGCGCCGACATGGCACGGCAGGGCAAGCGCGCCGGTCGAGGCGCAATGTTCCAGCACCATGCGCCGGCTCGCGCGCGCCTGCTCGACGTCCGAGTTCTTCGGGAAGTTCCAGTGCGGGTAGTAGACCTGCATCAGGTGATGAAACACGTCGCCGATAAAGATCGCTTGCTGGCCCCGCGAGGCGAGCTTGAACACCACGTGGCCGGCCGAATGGCCGGGCGCCGGCGCGATCTCGATGTGCTCGTCGAGGCGGTGCGGCCCGGTGACAAAGTCGGCGCGTCCCGCCTCGACCACCGGCAGCACGCATTCGCGAAAGGTGCCGAACTCGACCGGCGCGGTCTGCGGGTCAGCGTCCGCTTTCAGGTAGTAGTCGAAGTCCGGCTTCGAGAACACGTAGCGCGCATTGGGGAACGTCGGGATCCAGCGGCCGTCGCGCAGCTGCGTGTTCCAGCCGACGTGGTCGTGATGCAGATGCGTACACATCACCAGATCGATCTGGTCCGGCCGTACGCCGGCCGCGGCCAGCCGCTCGAGATACGGCGTGTTCAGCATGTGCCAGAACGGTCGCAGCGGGCGGTCCTTCTGGTTGCCGCAGCAGGCGTCGATCAGGATATTCTTGCCGCCGATCTGCAACAGCCAACTGTGCACGCTGAGCTTGATCAGCCCGGAGGCGGGATCGAAGTGGTTCGGCACCAGCCAATGCCGGTGCCGGTCGTAGATCTCTTCATCCCACTCCGGAAAAATGTCGCGCGGCGGGTAGACCGGCTGATAAGTCTCTTCGATCCGCGTAATCCTGGCTTCGCCTACCGACAACACCGTCATGCACGCCCTCCCGTCGATCTTCGATCGCCAGCACTAGCCGGGCAAGAACCCGTTTAGCAAACCGACCAGGTGTCGGTTGGCACGGTGCTGCAGACTTGAGGCAAAGGTAATCCTGTATCGCCTGCTTGCGAAAGGCCGAAAGTCAGTTTGCAAAATTGCCAAGTTGGTCGCGGGCGGCGCATTTCTTGTCGATTGCCGCTGCCGTTTAGTGTTCGTCTTGCTCCGCGGTAGCCGCAGGAGCCGCTCAGACTTGACAGTCAGCAGCGAAGCCGGAAATGAAATGGTGAGCAGCCGGGCCTGCCGTGCCGATCATCATCGACCCTTCGTGCGGCAACGCTGGATCGCCGCATGTCGCCGGCGCGGCGTCACTTGGTGTGTGACTTGGCCGAAGTGGAGTACGACCATGAACAATCTCTACGACATTCTGGCGGAAGCCGAAGACGGCGAGGCGATGGCGATGCTCGGACGCGAGTTTGGCTTGACGCCGCAGCAGACGCAGGCCGCCGTCATGGCGCTGCTGCCGGCGATCTCGACCGGCCTCAAGCAGGCGACCGCCACGCCCGAAGGGCTGGGCGCGCTGTTCGGCGTCATGGGTCAGCAGCGCGATCTTCACGCGATGTATGGCGCACCCGACATCGCCTTTGCGCCGCAGGGCCGGGCCGCCGGCAACGACGTGCTGTCGGTGATCTTCGGCTCGCCCGACGTCAGCCGCGCAGTGGTCGACCAGGCGCAGCAATTCTCCGGCGTCGCGGGCAGCATCCTGAAGAAGATGCTGCCCGTGATCGCCGGCATCATTATCTCGGGCCTGATGGGCGGGCGCGGTCAGGGGGCGCCGAAGGGCTCGCCCGCATCGCCGTCAGGCAACGTGCTCGGAGATATCCTCGGCCAGATTTTCGGCCGCGGTCTGCCGGGCGGCGCACCGGCGCCGCAAGCTCCGGCGCCGCAGTTTCCCGCTCCTTCGCCCGGCGGACAGATGACGCCGATCCCGATCGACCCCAGCCAGGGCGATGTGCTCGGCCAGATTCTACGCGAACTCGAGAAGGGCTTGCGCGAAGGCCGGCTCAAGCCGGTCATCATCGATGGCGGGCAGATCACCTTGCCGGGCGGTCAGGGCGGCCAGTTCCCCTTCCCGATGCCCGGCGGACAGCCCGAGCAGGCGCCGATGCCACGTCAGGCGCCGGCGCCAACTCCGCAACACATGCCGCAAGCGCCCGGAGGCGACATCCTCGGCCAGATCTTGCGCGACTTGCTCGGTGGCGGCGGGCCAGCTCGGGCGCCGCAACAGCGTGGTCCGTCGCCGCAAGCTCCATCGCCGCAGATGAAGGACTTGTCGGATCTGAGCAAGCAGCTCGGCGTCATGGGCGGCGCCGGCCAGGCGGTGTTCGGCGAACGGTTCGAGGTCGGACGGGATGTGGAGCAGGAACATCTGCAAAGCATCCAGAGCGTCTTCGACCGCTTTTTTGGCCCGCAGCAACGCTAGCAGCCAGCACTCAACGTCAGGTCTCGGTCTCGCGACATCGTCGCAGCGGCAGCGGAGGACACCATGGAAGACGCACAAGCATTTTTCGGCAATCCCGGCGTCGGCTTCTTGTCGATGCTGGTGATCGGCGCCATCGCCGGATGGATCGCCGAGAAGGCGACGGAAGCTAACCACAACATCTTCACCAACATCCTGGTCGGCATCGCCGGCTCGTTCGTCGGCGGCGTGCTCGCCAATGTCCTGAACATCGAGGTGTTCGGGTTCTTCCGCACGCTCATCGCCGCGACGATCGGCGCGATTTTGATCCTGTTCATCTGGCATCGCGTGCGCCAGCGGGCATAATGACGATGTCTACGGCCTGGGACGGATCGTGTCGCGGGCCGTTGGCCGCGCAAGCATTCATTGGAGACAGCGATCATGCGCTTTGATCGGCTTCCACGCAGCGACAGGGTCGAGGATCGGCGAGGGCAGGGAGGCGGGCGCGGTCCTGTGATGCGCGGCGGTGGCATTGGGATCGTCACCATTCTGGTGCTGGTCGTCGTCGGCTGGGCGCTCGGCATCAATCCGCTCTACCTGATCGGCGGCGCCGAAATCCTGTCGCGCCTCGGTGGCGGCGGCCAGCCGCAGCAGACCGAGCCGGCGCCCGCGCCCGATCCCAAGACCGCGCAGAAACCGACCGATCAGATGCAGGACTTCGTCGCAGCGGTGCTCGGCAGCACCGAAGCGCAATGGCAGGAGATCTTCGCCCGCGCCGGCAAGAACTATCGCGCGCCGACGCTGGTGATGTTCTCCGGCGCGGTCCGTTCCGCCTGCGGCTTCGCGCAGGCCGCGATGGGGCCGTTCTATTGTCCCAACGACCAGAAGGTCTATCTCGACACTTCGTTCTTCGAGGACCTCGAACGCCGCTTTCGCGGCTGCGATCCCGGCAGCCGCAACTGCCAGTTCGCGCAGGCCTACGTGATCACCCACGAGGTCGGCCACCACGTGCAGAACCTGCTCGGCATCCTGCCGCGGGTTCAGGAAATGCAGCGCGGGATGATGGGGCAGGCCGAAGCCAATCAGTTGCAGGTCCGCGTCGAACTGCAGGCAGACTGCTTTGCCGGCGTCTGGGCGCACCATGCCGACGAGAAATGGCGCGTGATCGAGCCCGGCGATGTCGAGGCCGCGATGCAGACCGCGTCGGCGATCGGCGACGACCGGCTGCAGCGGCGGACCCAAGGCTACGTCGTGCCGGATGCGTTCACGCACGGCTCCTCGGAGCAGCGCGTGCGCTGGTTCACGACCGGCCTGAAGTCCGGAGACGTTGCGAGCTGCGACACCTTCCAGGCGCAGCGGCTCTGACCCTCGTGATCGACAGCGGCCGGGGGTCGCGCCCGTGGAAGTCTAGGCAGCCTGCTGAAAGACTTTCCACCGTCATTCCGGGACGCCGCGAAGCGGCGGCCCCCGGCCTTCGGCCGGCCCCGGAATGACCGAGAAGGTTTTGCGGCAGCCTGCTAGGGTGCGGACGCGCTTTTGCACGATGTGAGCCGACATGACGACTGAGGCCGCCGAGACCGCGTCACCGCGGCGATCCCCCATCCTGGTCGATCTCGCCTTGCAGGGCGGCGGTTCGCACGGCGCCTTCACCTGGGGCGTTCTGGACCGCCTGCTGGAGGAGCCGTGGCTGCGCATCGACGGCGTGTCCGGCACATCGGCCGGTGCCATGAATGCCGCCGTGCTGATCGACGGCCATGCCGAGGGGGGCGCCGCGGGCGCCCGCGCTGCGCTGGAGAATTTCTGGCACCGGGTCTCCCAGGCGGCGGTGCTCAGTCCGTTCCGGCGCACCCCGCTCGACGTGCTGCTGGGGCGCTGGACGCTCGACTATTCGCCGATGTTCGTCGCCATGGACCTGATGTCGCGGGTGTTCTCGCCGTACAATCTCGGGCAGCATGCGGCCAATCCGCTGAGCGGCATTCTCGCCGAGTGTGTCGATTTCGACCGCCTCTCGCGCGCGCCGATCAAGCTGTTCGTGACCGCCACCAACGTGCGCACCGGCCGCGGCCGGGTGTTCCGCAACGCCGAAATCACGCCCGACGTACTGGTCGCCTCCGCCTGCCTGCCGACTCTGTTTCAGGCTGTCGAGATCGACGGCGAGGTCTATTGGGACGGCGGCTATTCGGGCAATCCCACGATGACGCCACTGGTGCGGGAATGCGAATCCAGGGATACCATCCTGGTGCAGATCAACCCGGTGGAGCGTGCGGAGATCCCGCGTTCGGCGCGTGACATCCTGAATCGCGTCAACGAAGTCTCGTTCAACGCCGTGCTGCTGAAGGAACTGCGCATGATGGCGCTGCTGCGACAGGTCTCGCATCCCGACAATTCGGAAGGCGCCAACTGGGCCGGAATGCGCGTGCATCGGATCGCCGGCGACATCATGGTGACGCTCGGCTACTCGTCGAAGCTCAACGCGGAATGGGAGTTTCTCTGCATGTTGCGCGACGCCGGCCGCCGCGCCGCAGAATCCTTCCTCGTCGCCCATACCGACGACCTCGGCCGGCGCTCGAGTTTCGATCTCGAACAGTTGCTTGAGGGCGTCTGATCCTACGGGGCCGACCATCGGCGCACCGCCGTTCCGCACTAGTGGAGTGGATTTGACATTCGCCACCCAGCAGGCCGCAAGCCCGTAAAGCGAATGTCAAATCCAAACTCCACTAGAAACATAGATTTGCTGTGGTCCTTTAATTCCAACATTCGCAACAGTGTCTGCCGAAGCGGGATGCGAATGTTGGAATTGGACCACTAGTTTCGTTCCGAAAAGCAGGGGCCATGAGCCAAGATATTGTCATCCGGACACTGCTCGGGCTCTGCGCCGCGGTGCTCGTGCTCGTCGCCCTCTATCTCGCGCGCTCGATCTTCGCGCCGGTCGCCTTCTCGCTGTTCGTCATCGCCATCGCCTGGCCGTTCCAGAGCTGGCTGCAGCAGAGAGTTCCGAAGCTCCTGGCGCTCGCGATTACGATTCTCGCCATCTTCATCATCATCACGGTGATGGGCTGGCTGATGATCTGGGGCTTCAGCAAGATCGCCCAGTGGCTGATCAACAACGCCGTCCGCTTCCAGATCCTGTACGCGCAAGCGACCGAGTGGCTGGAGGGACACGGCATCTCGCTCGCCGGCCAGATCGTCGACAATTTCAATTTCGGCTGGGCGTTACGCGCGGTGCAGGAAGTGCTCGGGCGGCTGCACGGAATGACGTCGTTCGTCGTCATCACGTTCGTGTTCGTGCTTCTCGGAATGCTCGAGGTCGACATCACCAAGCGAAACATCGCGCGCCTCAAGAATCAGGCGATCGCCCGATCGCTGGTGGAGGCCGGCACCGAGATCGCCGCCAAGTTCCAGAAATATATGCTTGTCCGCAGCGTGATGAGTTTCCTGACCGGCGCCGTGATCTGGCTGGTCGCGCTGTTCGCCGGCCTGGAACTGGCGACCGCCTGGGGCGTGATCGCGTTCGTGCTCAACTACATTCCGTTTCTCGGGCCGCTGGTGGCGACGGTATTTCCGACCCTGTTCGCGTTTGCGCAGTTCGAGTCGTGGCAGCTCGCCATCGTTATTTTCGTCAGCCTCAACCTGGTACAGTTCCTGATCGGCAGCTACTTCGAGCCGCGCTTTGCCGGCGCGACGCTCGCGGTGTCGCCGTTCCTCATTCTGCTGGCGGTGTTTTTCTGGACTTTCCTATGGGGCATCGCCGGCGCCTTCATCGGCGTGCCGATCGTGATCGCGATCCTCACGCTCTGCGAGCAGCACGACTCCACCCGCTGGGTCTCGGACCTGCTGTCGGGCCGCGACGCGGATATTCCGGCCTGACCCGCTGCGCGGGCGGCAACTTACCCTCCCTCTCGTGGGAGGGTCGCCTGCACGCGAAGCGTGCGGGCGGGGTGGGGTCTTGTTGCTGATGCAATGAGACAGAAAGTCCCCACCCCCGGCCCCTCCCCACAAGGGGGAGAGGAGCGCACCGCGTTTATCGCGCTGGACTCAATTCAACGTCGCAGCGTCAGCGTTCCGGCGTGCCCGCGATGGCGATGCGCTCCGGCTTCAGCAGCATGAGCCGTTTGTCCGCGCCGGCCGCAAGGGTGTGGATGTAGAAGCAGGTCTCCATGTCGTCGGTGGCTTCCATCACCGGCGATGGCGCCGACACGATCTGCAATCCCGCATAGGTGCCAATCCAGTCGACGTGGCGATGGCCGTGCATCAGCACGACGCGGTCGGCAAGCGGCCGCAGCCAGCGCACGAACCAGTTGCCGTTGACCAGCGCGGTGCCGATGCGCTCCGACAGCGCCTTGGTGGGCGTCGGGTATTCGACCAGGTGGTGGTGAAGTGCCAAAAGCCAGACCGCGTTTGGATATTGCCGGCGGGCGATGTCGAAGGCGTGGGCCTGCTCGGCCGGCATCAGGCCGAGCGCGTTGGTGAAGGAGAAGTGCGCGTCGGCATTGGAGTCGAACAGCACGATGCCGAGGCCGTCGTCGTGGTCCGGCGGCAGCACCATCGGAAAGATGTTGTTCCAGAGGTCGGTCACCGCCGAGGTCAGGCGCGGCTGCCCGGCATCGGCGAAGCGGTGCAGTGCCGCGTGCTTCGGCTTGATCACGGCCGCGACGGTGTCGCCGAGCCGCGCGCTCTGCCGGTCGACCACGCGCGCCCGGTCACCCTGGACCGCCAGGATGCCGCCGAGCATTCGCAATTTCCGCAGCCGCTTGTTCAGGCTGCCGGGCAGGTCGAGGCGTGCCGGATTGGCGCGGTCGACGATGTTGAGGTCGTGGTTGCCGGGCAGGATCAGCATCAGCTTCGCGAGCGCGGGATAGGGCGCGATGGCGTCGAGAAACTCCGCCCATTCGGCCGAGCGGCCGGCGTCGGTGATGTCGCCGCTGATGAGCACCGCGTCGAGCGGATCGGCCGCGTGCAGCGCGGCAAGCCGCGCCAGCACGGCGTGCAGCCGCATGTTGCCGCGCGGCCCTGACCGGCCGCATTCGATGCGAAATCCATAGCGCTCGCCGACGACGTGGATGTCGGAGAGGTGGACGATGCGCCACGTCCGCGCGTTGGCGGGCGGCGCGGGAAATGTCGCGAGATCGCGCGGCGGCGCCATGGTGGCGTCGGCAATCGCCCAGGCGAGCGCGGCGACCGCTACGTAGCCGCTGACCAGCACGGCGCTGTTGGCGATTGCCGCCAATGCCAGGTGCTTGGGTTCGCTGAGGATCGCGAGATTGCCCGACAGATACGTGAACGGCCAGGCGAGCCACAGGATCAGGAGCGAGACGCCACAGATCAGCAGGCCCGAAACGAGTGCGGCAACCGCATGAAGCATGGCGGAAGTCCTGCCGCCCGCTCCCCGCCGCCCCATCAGGTGGCGCAGCGCCTCGCGGCAGGCGGCGTAGCAGGGCTGCACGGCGAGCGAATTGAGCGACCAGAAGCTCTCCTCGGCAAGCCGCAGCACGCGCCGGCCGCCGTACCATCCCAACGCAGCAAGGCCAATGAGGATTGTTGCCGACCAGATACCCAGCAGCGATGTCGCGACCTTGTCAGAGAGCTTGTGAAACCAGATCGCCGCGACGATCGGCGCGACGCCCAGCATCAGGCTCGGTACGGCGATCAGCGTGACCCAGGCGGTCAGCAGTTTCGGGATGCTGATTTCCGCCAGCAGGCTGCCGGCGAGCGACAGCATCGACCTGCTCTTGGTGCTGGAGGCGTCATCCTCGATGTCGCCGTGGCGAGGATCAAAGCTTGGGTCCGTGTCCGGCGTCAAATCAGGCTCCTGATACCGGGCCGGAGAGGCTGCGAGGATTGCCGGACAGTTCAAGGACAAAAACACTATCACCGCCGGCAAACGAAGGCGCTATAATTGCGCCATTCGCAACCCGGGCGAGGCCAACAGTCATGCGCTGGATTCACATCATCATCGTCGTGCTGTTCGCAGCCGCCACTTTGCTGTTCGCGCTGCAGAATCTCGAGATCGTGACCATGTCGTTCCTCGGCTTCAGCGTCAGGGCCCCGCTCGCCGTCCTGGTCGCGATCTTCTACCTGCTCGGCATGGTGACGGGCGGCAGCTTGTGGGCGCTGCTGCGGCGAAGCATCGAGGGCTCGAAGCTTGCGCCTTGAATCTGACTACGGCATCACGCGGTAGCTCAGAACCTCATAGGCCGGCTCGGCGGAATTCTTCGAGACGAACCGGATCTGCGGGCTGAGGTCGGCATTGCCGGCGATCGGGAAGATGCGCTGGTCGCCGTCCGCCATCGTGCATTGCAGCCGCGCCGCGGCCGCCGAGCGATATTTGAGGACGTCGAACACCCGGCCGGCGATCAGCGGAAATTGCTCGGTCGGCGGCCGGTCGTGCCATTGCTTGTGGACGCGTTTCTGCCGGATCGCGACCGTCATGCGTGCGCGACCCACATAGGCACTGTAGTTCTGCGTCGCGTGCCGCTCGGACTGAAAGATGATCGGACCTGACTGGATCTGCGCGCAGGGATCGTCGCCGTCCGCCGGCAGGCACGAAGCAAGGCTGTCGCCATCGGTGACGTCGAGGATCACGTCGGGCCCGGTCGGGACGATTTCGGCGGTGCAACTGCGGTCGCCGCCGTCCGCCGTCGTGCAGGCGCCATAAGCCTGCAGGCCGGTCGGCGTTTCGGTCGTGGTGACGTCGGTCAGGATGACCACACAGGTGCCGATCTGTTTTGCCGCATCCGGCGCGCCGGGCGGCTGCTGTGCGGAGGTTTCGCCCGCCAGAGCGCCGAGAAACGCGAGTGCGGCAAACGGGATCAGCCGGTGGGTCATGGCGGGCAAACTCCTCACGGAATCAGATTGCCCGCAGGATAACATAAGAGGCGAGGGGCGCAGTGCCCCTCACGGTTTCGCTGCATTAACCGCCGATCCGACGACGTTCGCGCGCATGGCCGAAGCCGCCGTCAGGACACCTTCTTCACCGGAGGAATCGTCCACGAGCCGTTGATGATCGATGGGCTCTTTTCGTTCGGCCAGTACATCCGCAGCATCAGGATGAACTTGCCGCTCGGCGCCGGCAGCCAGTTCGATTCCTTGTCGGCTCCCGGCGAGTCCTTCTGGATGTAGAGGTCGGTCGAGCCGTCCGGGTTGGTCTTGAGGTTCTGCCGCGGGCTGATCGAATAGCGGTTGAGCGGGTTGTTCACGAAGAAATAGTCGGCGTCGTACATCGTCACCGACCAGAAACCCTGCACCGGCGGCAACTGGCCTTTGGGAAAGCGCATGACGTACTTGTTCGCGCCGTCATAGGCGCGGTCGTCGGCATCCTTCACCGACGTCGGATAGATCGCATCCTGCGGCCGGTTGGCGCCGAGCCCGATCGCGGTGATCAGGGCGCGCATCAGGTAGTCGGTGCCGTAGATGCCGGTCTTGGTGGTGAAGGCCCAGCCGTTGAGGTGCTTGACCTCCTTGTTGAGCTTGAACTGCGCCAT
>JBFXEX010000100.1:0-21816 GCA_050179645.1 Xanthobacteraceae bacterium
CTGCAGAAGAATATTGCCGAAAAGACCGCGAGCAACTACGGCCTCGAACTCGTCGGCATCGAGCAATACAAGCAGGACGACGCCGATCTCAGCGTGCAGATCAGCAAGATGAATGCGGCCGGCGCCGGCGCGATCCTCAAGATCGGCCTCGGCGGCACCACGCTCACCGCGGCAAAGAACATCAAGCAGCTCGGCCTCGACATGCTGATGCTGACCAGCATCGAGGATCTGGCCGTGTTCCGCCCGGTCGCCGAGGTGCTGGGCGACAAGTTCTTCTTCGTCGCGTCGCCTTCGCAGGTCTATGACGCGCTGCCCGACAGCCCGATGAAGGCGGAGATCACCAAATTCCTCGGGCCGTGGAGCGCGAAGTACAAGGATCGCGATCCGAACTGGGCCGCCCGCGGCTGGGACGCCGTGCAACTCACCAAGGCGGCGGTGGAAAAAGGCAAGAGTTTCGAGGGCGCCAAGGTGCGCGACGCGCTCGAAACCATCACCGGCTTCCAGGGCACCACCGGCGTCTACAACATGTCGCCGACGGTCCACCAGGGCATCACCGTCAACCCGTTCCTGCTCGCGAGCATTATCGGCGGGCGCGTCATCGTCGTGAAGTGACCTCGGTTCTCGAAGTCCGGCGGCTCTCGGCGCGCTACGGGCGCGTCGAAGCGCTGCACGACATCAGCCTGTCGGTGGCGGACGGCGAGTTCGTGGCGGTGCTGGGCCCCAACGGCGCGGGCAAGAGTACCTTGATGCGCGCCATCATGGGCCTTATCGCCAATTCCGGCGACGTGACGTTTCGCGGCGCGGCGCTGCCGCGCCATGCACCGGACACTTGCGTCGCCCGCGGCGTGGTTCTGGTGCCGGAAGGCCGCGGCATCTTCGCCCCGATGACGGTCGCCGAAAACCTTGAACTCGGCGCTTATCTGCTGAGCGACGCCGCCGAGTTTGAGCGCCGCCGCGAGCGCGTGTTCAACTTGTTTCCACGGCTGCGCGAGCGGCTCAGTCAGATCGCAGGCTCGCTGTCCGGAGGCGAGCAGCAGATGCTGGCGGTCGGCCGCGCGCTGATGGCGGAGCCGAAGATTCTGCTGCTCGACGAGCCGTCGCTTGGCCTCGCGCCGAAGGTCATCGAAGAAATCTTGGCCACGCTCGCGCTGCTCAACAAGGAGGGCCTGCCGATTGTCCTGGTCGAGCAGAAAGCACCGCTGGCGTTGCGCCTGACCAGCCGCGCCTATCTGTTGTCGGTCGGCCGGCTGATCGCCGAAATCGATCCGCGCACCATCACGTCCCATGACGAAATCGCCCGCTACTATCTCTCGTGATTGGCTGCCGCGCGCCTTGGCAGCGCTGCCCTGGGCGGTTGCCTGCGGGATGCTGGCCTATGCGTTCATCGCCGGCGGCTTCTTCGTCACCATCATGTCGTTCGCGATGATCTACGCGGTCTTCGTCATCGGCCTGAACGTGTTCATGGGCTTCGCCGGGCAGGTGTCGTTCGGCCACAACGCCTTTGCGGCGCTGTCCGGCTACGCCTCGGCGGTGCTGACGGCGACGTATTTCTGGGATCCGCTTCCGGCCTTCGCCGTCGGCCTCGGCCTCGCGCTCATCGTAGCGCTCGTCATCGGCTGGCCGACGTTGCGCCTCAAGGGGCACTACCTGGCGATGGCGACCCTGGCAATCGGCCTGATCGTCTACGAGATCGCGGTGCAGTGGCAGTCCGTGACCCAGGGCTACATGGGGATTTCCGGCATCGCCCCGCTGGGCGTCTTCGGCTACGAGGTCGTGTCCGACCGCGGCAAGCTGTTCGTTCTCGTCGTCATCGTCGCGTTGGCGACGGTCGCGGCCGCGCGCTTGCGCGGGTCTCGGTTCGGTCGGGCGCTCGCCGCCATCTCCGGGAGCGAGGACGCGGCGCGTTCGCTCGGCATCGAGGTGGCGCATTACAAGCTCGCCGCGTTCCTGGTCTCCGCCGCCTATGCGGCGCTGGCGGGTTCGCTGTTCGTGCACGTGGTGGAATTCGTCAGCCCCGAAGTGTTCGGCCTCCACATGGTCGTGCTCGCCTTCACCATGCTCTACGTCGGCGGCATCGGCACATTGGGCGGCCCAATCCTCGGCGCAGTCATTGTCAGCCTGCTGCCGGAAATTTTCCGCGACCTCAAGGACTATCAGGACCTGTTCTACGGCGCCGGTCTCATCCTGCTGCTGATTTACGCCCCCAAGGGGCTCGCCGCGCTCGGCAACCTCATCCCGCGCAGGGGCAAGGCATGACGGCGCAAGGCATGACGCTGCTCTCCCTGCAAGGTGTGACGCGGCGGTTCGGCGGGCTGGTCGCTGTCGATGCGGTCGATCTGAAGATCGTCGATGGCGGCGTCACCGCGGTGATCGGTCCCAACGGGGCGGGCAAGACCACGCTGTTCAACCTGATTACCGGCTTCCGGACGCCGGATGCCGGTCAGATCGTCTTCGCCGGCACGGACATCACCGGGCGGCCGCCCGAAGCGATCGCGGCCGCCGGTTTGGTACGCACCTTCCAACTGGTGCAGTTGTTCCAGAATCTCTCGGTGCTGGAGAACGTCCAGGTCGGCTGCCATTTGCACACCAAGGGTGGCGTGCTGTCGGCGCTACTGCGAAGCCGCCGCACCCGTCAGGCCGAGCGGGAGATCGAGACGCGGGCGCGCGAACTGCTCGACTTCGTCGGGCTCGACGATAGCGCCGCCGGGATGGAGGCGAGCGCGCTGGCCTACGGTCAGCAGCGGCTCCTGGAAATCGCCCGCTCGCTGGCTGCGCAGCCACGGCTGCTGCTGCTCGACGAACCCGCGGCAGGGCTGTCGGCAGACGAGACCAAGCGCCTGTCGGCGACAATCCGCGGCATCGCCCAGCGCGGCACCACGGTGCTGCTGATTGAGCACGACATGAAGCTGGTGATGAACACCGCGGATCACATCGCGGTGCTCGATTTCGGCCGGAAGATTGCTGAAGGGCCGCCCGCGGCGGTCCGCGAGAATCCCGCCGTCATCGCCGCCTATCTGGGGGTGGGCCATGCCTGACCTCTCCTATTTGCCGCAGATCGCGCTGTCCGGCATTGCCGTCGGCTGCATCTATGGCCTGATCGGCATCGGCTTCTGCGTCATCTACAACGCCAGCGGCATCGTCAACTTCGCCCAGGGCGCCTTCGTGATGATGGGCGGCATGATCGCCTACAGCGCCTTGAAGACGCTTGGCCTGCCGCTGCCGCTCGCCGCCGCCGTCGCCATCGTCGCGGTCGCGGCCGCCGGCGTCATCATCGAGCGCGTGGTGGTGCGGCCGCTGTGGGACCGCAAGGCGACGATGTTCGTGATCATCCTGGCGACGCTGGCGGCGCAGATCGTGATCGAGCGGCTGGCGCTGATCGTGGCGGGCGACCAGCCGAAGACCTTGCCGCAGTTCACCGACCTGCCGCCGATCCGGCTCGGCGGCGTGTTCATCAGTTACCAGTTCCTCTGGATCGTCGGGGTTTCGCTGCTGCTGATCTTGCTGCTTGATCTGTTCTTCAAGCGCACGAAAATCGGCAAGGCGATGCGCGCCTGCGCCTTCAACCGCGAGGCGGCGTCGCTGCAGGGGATCAACGTCTCGCGGATGCTATCGCTGTCGTTCGCATTGTCGGCGGCGCTCGGCGCGATCGCCGGCGTGCTGATCACACCGACGCAGTATACCGCCTTCAACGTCGGCGTGCCGTTCGCGATTTCCGGCTTCATCGCCGCAATTGTCGGCGGCTTCGGCCATCCGCTCGGCGCGTTCATGGGCGGCATCATGCTTGGACTGGCGCAATCAATCGCCATCGTCGCCTTCGGGGCGGGCCTGAAGAACGTGGCTGCGCTGTCGGTGCTGCTGATCTTCCTTTTCATCCGCCCCGGGGGCATTCTCGGGGAAAGCAAGTAACGGAGGCCTGCATGGACCTGCATAAAATCGACTGGGAGAACATCCCGTGGGAGCCGGTGCGCGAAGGCATCGTGCGCAAGGCGTTCTCCGGAAATGGCGCGACGTTGGCGCTGCACAAGCTGATGCCGAAGCATGAGCCCAAGCCGCACAAGCACACCTACGAGCAGATCGTCTACATCCTCGCCGGCCACATCCGTTTCCACGTCGGCGACGAGAGCGTCGTGCTCGGCCCCGGCGGGTTGCTGCAGATTCCGCCGGACGTGATGCATTGGGGCGAGGTGATCGGCGACGAGCCGGTGCTCAATCTCGATATCTTCACGCCAGTACGTGCAGAATATGCCCCAGCGCCAACGTAACGGTGTGTTGCGGACCCCTGAGCGGGCTCCGATAAGTGGCCGGATGCAAGCCGAGATGATGCGTGGCGACTGCTAGGACTATGCAAATCCTGGTGAAACGCATCTACGGCGTGTCCTGAAATCGCACGTCACAACGAGCCCGCGCGCATTTCGGGCTGGACAAGGACACTTCCCTAACCCTACTTCGTCCAGCGAACCGGGAAATTGTAATCCGTGTATAGCGATGTGTCGTCCGGTTAGTCGGGCACGGTTTAGGATTCTCGGGAGGGGCAATAGCGCGCTAAACGCGTGCCTTCACGAACGGGCACCAATCGTAGGTGCGAAGCGATCTAGTGCGCGAGAATCGCGGCGAGCGCATGGCTTGGCTTAGTTCGACGAAGAAAAAGGACACGAAAGAAGACCATGAAATTCTGCATCCATCTCAGTACCCGCATTCAGGATAAGCGGAATGAACTCCCACTGATCAACTTGATGACCGATCTCGCACTGAAGGCAGATTCCGGCAGATTCGACGCGATCTCCCTGACAGAACACCACCTCCACGAGAACCAAGCCTATCAGAATTCGCTCTTGTTCGCGTGTGCGCTGGCGCCTCGGCTGACCCGGGCCACGCTCATTCTCGCTACGGTCAACCCGGCGCTGCATCACCCCGTGCGGCTGGTCGAGTCCTGCAACCTGATTGACCAGCTGAACGCCGGGCGGCTTGTCGTCGTTTTCGGGCCCGGATTCAAAGAAACCGACTTGGTGGCCTTCGGGCGTGACGTCGCTCAGCGCAATGTACTGTTCGAGCAGGGAATACGCACAGTCGTCGATATCTGGGATTACGACGGCAAGGGCGGACCGCTGGAGTTTGCCGTAGGAGCAGACCGTGGGAGCCTGGAGGTCGCAGTGAACCCCTCGTCCTTTCGCAAGCCCCGCCCGATCCTGGCACGCGGAACTCTGAACCAAGCAGCGATTGCTGATGCTGCCGCGCGCGGCTGGCCGCTTTTCACGGCGATAAAGGATCCGGTGGGCGCGCGCGAGCAGATGGCCGCCTATCATGCAGCATTGGCGGCTTCTGGTCATGACTCCGAGACGATCGCCCTGGCCAGGGAATGGTCGGCGATTGGGAAGGCGGTGCACGTGGCGGAGACTGACGAACAAGCCAGGTCAGAGGCAGAATCGTTTTTCGTCAAAAATCCGAGCGGAGCGATTGCTCGCAACCCTGATGACATGGTCTGCGGCAGCCCGGAAACCGTCACGCGCGCCATGCGCGCTTTTGCGGCTTCCGGCATTGGGGTAATGATCTGCGGATTCCTGATTGATGTGGATGACACATCACGTCTTCATCGCAGCGTACGCCTGTTTGAGGAAGAGGTCATTCCGAAGGTGACCGCCAACGCCTAACCGGTGATCGCCGTTATTCCAGCACCGCGGTCGGAATGAAATGCGGCAATCGCCTCTGGCGAGCGAACTGGCGCCTCCTCGGTCTCCGTTTCCGGGAAACGCGATTCCGGGAGCCAGTGACAACTCGCGCCAATACTCCTGGTGCACCGATTTGGTCTCCGCAGAGACCGAACGTGCACAACGAAGCCTGCCTGCCAATTCGCGGCTATTCGCAGATCGTCGGGAATCTGCGCGTGCCGTTTTTCGAAACTTGAGACATAGGATTGAGAGGCATCCTACGTCTCACTACATACGGCGGCAAACTTCTAGAGGTAGCCCATCTGTACCCAAAATTTATGAGCAGCAGGGTGGAAGGGAAGATCGATAGGGGTTGCCGGAGAATCAATAACCATCTTGCTCAACGGCATGGGATCTTGCTGGAGCGGGCCAAAGTTCCAGGGCAAAGCGGCTTTCCTCGCTTCCATGGCCTCGCAGAACTTGCGGACCAAGAGGTCGGACGCGTCGGCGCGGGTGTAGATCGGCCATCCACTGAAATCGACGACATTGACGTCGGCCGGCAGGCTCCCATAGCGTGATTTTTCCAGCGTTCCTCGCTTAAAGCCGACGTGCTCAAGTTCGACGAGCCGCGGCTCCTCGATCTCCAGAAACCGCATGCCTCCGGCCAGCGCCTGATTGGCCCACACGACCACGCCTTCCTCGAAGATCGCATCGAGTTCTCCGTTGCGGACGCGATCGATACGCGACGGCCGGTTCGGTGGCGTCTGGTGCGGCATCGGCTGATCGTACGACACGCTGCCGCCCCAACGGACGATGTCCTCGTAGCCGAAGCCGTGGACGTTCAGGAGCTTGTCGACCAGAAGCGTCGTACACTGGTCCTGCGATCCTCGGACTGACAGGCGCAATGGAAAGCGCTTCTCGCGGATTTCGTCCAGCGATCTCAATCCCGTGGACGCGCTGACTGCGAATGCAAGCTGATCATGATGCGGCATCACGGCGATCAGGGCGACCTGCATGGGCTCCGAGTAAAGCCCGATCCCGCGATGGGCCATCGACAGGATCACGCCCGGATTGAGGATCGAGATGTCGACCTTGCGGTCGAAGACCTGCTGGATCGAATCGGGATTATTCGCGCCGAATAGCCGAAATGCTCCCAATTCGTCGCCCTGACTCTTGAGGTCAATGGTCACCTGCCGATAGGGCCAGTCCCATTCGCTCATCATGTGAGACGCGATCTCAAGCATCAGCTTCGCCCGGATCCCTGGAGGATCGACTGGCCCTACCCCTGGCAAGATCGAGGGCGTTCCGCCCTCTTTCAATGGAATCTGAGATTGCTTATCAGACATCGCAATTGCCTTCCGGCGCATAACGCCATCTTGCAGACCAAACCTGGGCCAATCAGGAGAACTCGGTAATTTCCGGGTACGTCACTTCAATGTCCTCACCGTTGACCGTCAACACGATCCGACCCCAGTACCGGGCTGGATCGGAACCGCCGCCCCTGGCAATGCCTTTCATCTCGCCCGCGATAGACGTGCCGTTCTTGAGGACAAGCGTGATCGGGCCGAGCGGCCCATGCATGAGTCGCTCGAACAGTTTCCGATCTACGGCGACGAATTCTTGTCGGTTCATGCGGCGATGCGATAACGCGAGCCATGTCGAACTCGTCCGGCCTGGCGGGCCGGAGCGGATTCATGGAAGCAGCTTCCGAACCTCTTCGCCATATTCGGTCAGGTAGATGCGATCGGCGTAGTCACGGATGTTTACTCCCGTCTGGTCGCCCGGACGCCAACTCGGGTATTTGAACCGCAACCCGCCATCGACCGGGATGTCCGCGCCAGTGATGAAGCTAGCCTCGTCCGAGGCAAGGAAGACCGCCGCCCATGCCAGATCGGAGGCGCGAGGAAATCGCTGCAAGGGAATTGATTTCAAGAAGTCGTCCCGCGAGTAGAACGATCGCCGCGCTGGCGGCTTGAAATTAGGATCGAATATCTCGTCGCGCATGTTCGTCCAGAGCTGATGTTCCATCGCACAAGGCGTGATCGTGTTGACGCGGATTCCCTCAGGGGCAAGGTCCATCGCGGCCGAACGGGACAGGTTCAAGAGCGCGGCCTTCGACGTGGTATAGGCGGCGCCGGCCGCCTCTCCGAAATGCGCCGCCGTTGACAGCAGGTGCATGATGCTGCCGCGTGCGCCGCACGCGATCATGGCCTTCGCCGAATGCTTCGTCGTCAGCATACCTGCCGTCGGAAAGCTCAACACGGCCTCCGACCAATCCCGGACGTCCATCTCAAGTACTGTGGACCAATGGACCTTGCCCGCCATATTCACCGCGACGTCGAGCCGGCCGAATTTCTGGACGGTATCGGCCACCATGCGCGCGACGTCAGGCTCGGCCGTTGCGTCTCCCGTGAGGCCGGTGGCTTCAAAGCCGCGTGAGCGGATGAAGTCCGCGGTTTCGGTTGCGGCTTGCTCGCCGGTGTCGCATACGGCAACACGCGCTCCTTCCCGCGCCAAGAAATGCGCAATCGTCCCGCCGATGTTCGGGCCGGCACCGAATACAATGGCAACTTTACCCTGCAGACGATTCACGATCGCTCCTTCGATTGCATCGCCTGTGCCGCTGGTATCTCACTTCTTCTGAATTCCTGCTGCTTGCACGACCTTGCGCAACCTCTCTCCGTCCGAAACAATCAGAGCGGCGAACTCGGCCGGCGTATCGGTCATAGCCTGTACCCCCAGACCTGCCATTTGCTTGACGATTTCCGGGTTCGTGAGCGCGTCCGAAAACGCCTTATGTAGCCGGCTGATGATCGGAGCGGGCGTGCCTGCGGGCGCCGCCAGGCCGAACCAGAAATCCAGGTCGACATCGGGATAGCCTGCCTGGGCCATGGTCGGGACGTCGGGTTGCATCTGAAGCCGTTCGCGGCCGGCCAGTCCTAGCGGACGCAGCTTCCCCGATTCGATGAATGGCGCCACCGAGGCGTAAGAGCCGAACAGCATGTCCGTTCGCCCTGCTACAAGGTCGGGTAGAACTGGTGCCATCCCGCGATACGGCACGTGGACGAGTCGCGCTCCGGTGTTCTTGAGCATTTCTCCAAGGATATGACCGCCGGAGCCGATACCCGGAGACGCGAAGCTGAGCCCGTCCGGCTTCTTCTTGGAATACTCGATCAGTTCCTTCACAGATTTCGCCGGGCTTGCCGCCGGCACCACGAGCATGTGCGGAAAGCTCCACAGCAGCGTGATGGGCGCAAAATCCTTCACCGGATCATAGCCGAGATCGGTTTGAAGCCCAGTCAGGATCGCGTGCGACCCCGCGTTGATTTGGAGCAAGGTATGGCCGTTGGGCGCGGCCTGCTTGACGGAGGTAGCACCGACCGCGCCTCCTGCGCCGGCGCGACTATCGACGATGAAGACCTGCCCGGTCTTGTCGGTGATATTCTTCGTGACCATCCGCATCAGCGTATCGGCGCTCGCGCCCGGCGGGAACGGAACGACCACCGTAATGGGCGCCCCCGACAGAACCTGAGCGCCCGCGGCGTGGCCAAAGGCCAGCATCGCGGCGACGGCGAGGCAGGAAAAAAGCGTTCTACCCTTCGGCATCGTTCCCTCCCGGCGCGTAACCAGATGTGCTCGTCGAACGCGAGCTTCGCGACTTTCGCATCATCCTAAAGTGCGGATGCCGCTAGCCCGCGCGATTCTGCAATTGTCCGCAAAGCGGACATTCCGTCAGCCCGGCTGCCGGCACCGTCCGGAACCCGCCGCAAAGCCCGGCTTCCGCGAGCCTGGAGCCTCTGACCATGATCGAGATCGGAGCGACGCTAGGCGAGGAAGATGCCGCCGGCCTCGACTAGGGGACTAAAGTGATGCGGGGTGAGTATCCATAGAGTGTGATCGACGTAACGCACACGTTCTCGCGCGCGCCGGACAGAGACCCCTGCAACCGAACGTCGAGCAGCACTCGCGGGTCGACGGCGGGGTGTGAATCACGATTGGCTCCGGTTTCTGTGCCGATCCGTCACCGAGGTGGGACATTGCCATACCAGCAGGCACTCATTGGCATATTCACACCAGCACCAGTGCCGCTGCATGCGCTGTTTCATTGTTCGGCGTGCTCACGAACCTGGTGCGGCATCACAACGTCGGTGGCCAGCCGTCGCCACGCCTTTGTCGGTCGTCCCTCGCGGATCGCTTCCATTTCACGCCAGAAAATCCTGCGCAGAACCGCGATTCCCATGTCCGATCGGCCGAGCCTTTCGTTCGTGCGGTCGACGATCTCGCCCTGTCCGACGGCCGCCACGTAGTCCTGAGCGCTGGTGAGCTGCAGCAACGTGTCATCTGGAACCCGCTGGTGGACGAACAAGTCGTCATGATGATCGGCCGGGTTGTAGTCACCGAATTTCTCGAAATACTGGCGAATCCGCCGGTCGACTTCCTTTCCTGACGATGGCACCGAATAAATGATGAATCGCGTCGACGTGCGATCATCATTTGGTACGACCCAATGACCGACGTCGATCCACGGATCGCCCTCGTGGGGGCCCGGCACGACGATGTGATTCTTGTTGGGGAAGGTCCAGTCGCTCACCCGAACGCTGTTCTTGGAGCGCGTGGCGACCTGCCTGATTCCGGATTCTGTCTCGAAGTATTCAAGCGTCGGGACGATGGGGGCCACGTGCTGTCCGAACCGGCCAACGCTGCCCCAGTGATGAACGAAGCTGACGTGCGTGGCATCCAGCGAGTTCTCCACTTGCTGAAACCAGTTGCAGGGCCACGGTTCATCCCGAGCGAACATCAATCGATCGGGCCCTTCGAAGACGTCCTTGCGGACCAGTTCGAACTCCGGGGTCGGCGGGTCGCCCATATAGGCGAAGATGAGCCCGCCATATTCGTACAAAGGATAGCCCGCAATCCGGATATCCGGCGGAGTCGCGTCCGCCTCGGCGGGCCGCTCGGTGCACTTGCCAGCTCCATCGAACTGCCAGCCGTGATACATGCAGCGGATGCGCTCGCCCTCGATCCAGCCGGTGTGCAGGAGCGTCAGCCGGTGTGCACAGCGTCCTCCGACGAGATACGGTTTTCCGCTCTCGCCGCGGTACAGGGTCAGCTGTTCGCCCAGTATCCGGACCGGCTTTGCCGTTCCGCTCTTCAGTGCGTGCGAAAGACCGACCGGCTGCCAGAATTTTCGCAGCAGCGTTCCCATGTCGGTCCCGCGGGCACATTCATGCAGCAGCTTCAGCCGCTCGGCCATCGGATGAACGCGTGAAACTTCGGTCATGGTAGGCGCTCCTGGATAGCGTCGCGGGTGGATTGGCATCCGGCGAATTGGCAGTCTGATGACTCGTGCGCAGTGCTGGCGATTCACCCTGCACCGGAAATGTCACAGCCGAATCAAAAGCGAGGCGGTTCGCCGGGCGGAAGGGATCATCGTCCGGCTCTCCGGCACGGCGACCGCGGTCAAACTCGTTCGAAATATCCAGACGCGGGCCAAGTCCCAACCTTTGACCCGGCGGATGCAACGAACCAACCGAGACATTCTAACGCGGCGCCGACCGCAATCTTGCCCGTTGCAAATGTGTCCGTAAAACGGACAATGTGCCAACCTCGCAATACTGTTGCGCACAATAAAGGGAGGAAGCCGTGGCGACCGACATCCGGTTACTTCAGGTGTTGCGTTCGCTGAATGAAATCGGGACATGCACCGTTGTCGAACTCCATAGGGCGACAGGAATCTCCCGGCAGTCGATCTACCGTGCCATCGAAGCGCTATCGCAACATGAATACGTCGAACGTATTCCCGGCGACAGTCGCGTGAGACTAACGTCCAAGGTCCGGCTGTTGAGCTCCGGTTACCGCGACGACTACTGCATGGCTGAAACTGCAGGCAAGGTTCTGGTGGAACTTCAAAAGAGAGTTCAATGGCCGAGTTCTCTTGCCATTCCCGACAAGGACAAGATTGTAGTCCGGGAGACCAATCGCTACAAAAGTCCGTTTGTCTTCGACCACGGCAAGGTCGGTCTACGATTGCCGCTTCTGGGAAGTGCGTTAGGCTTGTCGTATCTGGCATTCTGTAACCGGCGCACCCAGCTTACCACCCTGACGCTGTTGCGCGCCTCCGAGGACAAGTGGGATCTCATCGCGCGGAACCACAAAGAGACGGATCGCCTGCTCCGCATCACGGTAGCGCGAGGTTACAGCGTTCGGCAAGGCGGAATCGAAGCCGGAACGAACTCGATCGCGGTCCCAGTCATGGTGGAAAATGAGGCTCTGGCCTCGATTGGCGTCACCTATGCCAAGAGGGCGCTCACCGTGCGGCAAGCGGTATCGCAGTTTCTTCCGGATCTATTGTCGGCGGCCAAGCAAATCGCAACGTCGGCTCCTCGTCACTAAATCCATAAGGTTGAAGTTATCATCCTGAGCCGCCTTGGTTCACGCAGATCGCTCCTCGCGACAACGCCCACCTCCGAGTGCTCCTGGGCACCTGCCGTCGCGGCCTAGGGGAAGCGGCTCACCCCGGGATCATCATCGATGGAAGCCAGAGCACTAGTTGCGGGAACAGAACGAGGATCGCAAGAACGACGATACCCGCGATGCAAAATGGCGTAACGCCCTTGAAGATGGCCGACATCGGAGCGTCTCCCACGCTCTTGAGCACGAACATCGTCAGCCCGAAAGGCGGAGAAATGCCGCCGATCTCGATCACGAACAAGTTGAGGATGCCCCACCACACTAGGTCATAGCCCGCGCTGATAATGAGCGGCGTAACGATCGGGATCGTAATGATCATGATGGCGTAGGAATCCATGAAGGTTCCGAGCACTAGAAACACGACTAGCAGGAGCGCTACCACAGCAAGCGGCTCCCATCCCAATCCGACGATCGATTTACTCGCTGACTCGGTCAATCCGGAAACGCCCGTGAAGAAGGCGAAGATCAATGCGCCGAACACCAAGCTATAGATCAGCGCCGTGGTGGAGGTGGTTTCCGCAACGACACTCCAAAAGGACCGCGCCCGAAGCTTTCCACGAAGCAGCGCGATCAGAAACGCCCCGAAGGCGCCAACCGCTGCCGACTCGGTTGCCGTGAACACGCCGGTGAATAGCCCGCCCAGGACAATAACGAACAACGCCGTGACCGGACCGCAGCGCCTGGCGGCGCGTCTGAATTCGCCAGGAATGCGCGCTTCTATGGGTGGGGCCGAATTTGGCGCAACGCGTGTGTATATGGCGACGGTCACGAGATACGCGAGGATCGCGAGAAGGGCCGGTATCACCGAGCCGATGAAGAGCTGGCCGATTGAGGCCTCGGTCAAAAGGGCAAACAGAACCAGTGGCGCCGATCCCGGCGGCACCAAGTTACCCAGCGTCCCCCCCGCAGCCACGCATCCGAGCGACAGGCTCGGAGAATAGCCGCGTGCCTTCATTTCCGGAAGCGCTACTCGGCCGATCGTCGCCGCGGTTGCCACGGTAGAACCGGTCACCGCGCCGAACCAAGCACATCCGCCGATGGTCGCCATCGCGAGCCCGCCACGCCGCTGCGCCAGGAGCGCGTGGGCCGCGGCGTACACGTCTTCCGCCATGCCTGCGATAGCGCAAAAGCTGCCCATCATCAGAAACAGAGGCAGTACAGCGATCTGACTGTTGGTCAGGAACCCGGTAGCCTCGCTGGTAAAGGCGCTATATGCCGGCGCAAAGCCGATGAACAGTGCCGTCGCCACGATGCCGATGAGCCCCATCACGGCCGCAAGCGGCAGCAGGAGCATCAGCAGGCTCCACAGCAGGACGCAGGCAATCGCGACCGTCGTCCCGGGATTGGTCTTGGCGAAATCCACCAGCAGCGACACGTCCAAAAAACCGACGACGGCAAGCGCCGCCACCACGAGTCCGATGGACACCGCAAACACCCGTAGACTAAGTACGGTCTCCGGACCGCCCCGTCGCCAGTCCCACCGCTCAAAGAGCCGTCTGATCGTGTTCAATGAAATTACCGCTTGCACGACAACGGCGACGGCAAGCAACGCCGCGGTGGCGTAAATGAATGGCGCTTGCGGCAATGCCAGAATGACCGTCGTTCGGCCTCCGCTGGCGAGCGAGCCTGCGTAGATATAGATTCCGACGGTGAGAAGGGCGAAAAAGACGGCCAGCAGGACGTCGCCTAAGACGTCGATCGCCAGCCTCCAATTTCCCTTTATTGCATTCTCGAACAGGTCAATCTTCAGGCTGACACGTTGCGCGAGACCGCAAGGGATACAAGCGGCGACCGCCACCGCAAAAGTCATCGAAACGATCTCGGTCAGCGCCGGCACCCCACCACTGACGAGCCAACGCGCCAAATCGTCGTCCATCGTGACGCCGGCAACGATCAGCATCCCCAACACCCCGATGAATGCGATCGGGCGGCTTAGTTCGCCAAGCACTTTCTCCAGCCGTTCGGTCGTGTTGAGCGGCTTTGTCGGTGCGTTCGCGCCCGAAGTCCGCGCAGCCGGATCAAACGGTCCTCCAATATCCACCAGGCTTCCCTTGTTACCGGATGATCCAGGGCCAGCGCTCGACTAACCCGCACCGTCAGACGTTGCTGTGTGGAACGAGTTGCGGTTGCTGCCCCCTCCGAACAGAGCGCAGCGGCATCCAGGAGGAGACCGCGCGCCGAGAGAGCTTCGATGTCAACGCTTCTGCACCTCGGCCAATATGCCGCGATACGTCTCGAGTATCTTCTTTCCGTTTGGCCGCGACTTCGCCCATTCGTCGATCACTGGCGCTACCGTCTGCCGCCATTGACCATCCTGTTCGGGCGACAAATGAACGACGGTGCGTTTGCCCTCCTTGGTGGCAAGCGCACGCTGCTCCTTCCATAGCCGGTCTTGATGGGCGCCGAATTGGCGGCTGATCGCTTCTCCGGAATTGTCATCCACGACCTTGCGCGCGGCTGGTGACAAGGCGTTGTACCGGCTGCGCGTCATGAACAGCATCGTTGTCGTTGCGCCGAGTGGGATCTCGACGTGGTAGCTCGTGACCTCTCCGAGCTTGAACGAGTTGAACGCCGACCAAGCAATCATGGTGCCGTCAATCGTGCGGCGCTGCAGCGCTTCATAGATGTCTTGAGCTGGAATAGAGAGAGGCGTTGCGCCCAGCCTGCTCACCGATTCAAGTTGCACTTTTGTCGTTGCAGCGACCTTGAGGCCCCGAAGGTTCTCCGTCGTGGGGATGGGCCGTGCGAAATGGATCTGGAATTGCCCGAAGACACCGAACACCAGCGGCACCACGTCGCGGTATTCTTCGTCGAGAAGTCCGGTCTTGTAGAGGCGCCAAAGCGCGACCGAAGCAGCCTCGCCATTGTCGACAAGGAACGGAAGGCTTGCCACCTCGGTCCGAGAGAATCGGCCTCCGATCGCTCCATGCAGCGCCCAGCCAAGCTGAACGACATCGTTCCGAACGCGATCGTAAACATTGCTGAAGTTCGCCAGCGCTGTTCCGTCACGAATATCGATATTCAGGACACCCTTGCCCTGATCGTTGATTCGCTGCGCCCACGGGTGAAGAAAACCGGCCGCCTGTGCTCCGCCGGCAGGACTCAGGGTCGCAAAGATGAACCTTGTCTCCTGCGCCGAAGCCGCCTGAACCGCGGCGGAGCCCAAGAAAAGGAATATCGCCAGCCAAGCTCGCATCTCGTCCTCCCTGACCGTTGTTATTTTGAACAAGCCCAGAGTAAATCTTCCCATGCTAGGGATCGCCCCGACATCCTTCCGAATGTCCGCCAACCGGACAGGCAACAAATTCTTCGGTCGGCCGAAGGCCGAGCCCGCTAACCGGAGGTTTGGCACGCAGAATCCGCGCACGGGCGGTGCTTGCGGGCATTTCATTGTCGTCTAGACGCGGGTCATCCCGCCGGTCGGATCCGTACGCGTCACGGCCTGCGTCAAAATGTAAGAATGTTGCCTTGCAGTTCGGACTGAACTTCTTCCCTGTATCGAGCCGGCCCGGAAACCGGCGGAGCAGTATTTTCGAGAGGCCATGCACCTGTGCAGCCTCACGGACGAGCTTGGCTTCACCCACATCCGCCAGGTCGAGCACTATTTCAAACCCTATGGCGGCTACAGCCCGAACCCGCTGCTGTTCCTGACTGCGGCCGCGATGTGCACAAAACGAACAAGGCTCATCACCGGTGCCGTGCTGCCGGCATTCAACAGCCCGCTCAAGCTCGCTGGCGAGATCGGCATGCTCGATGGCATCAGCAACGGCCGCCTTGAGGTCGGCTTTGCCCGGGCATTCCTGCCGCATGAATTTGCCCAGTTCGGTGTGAGCCTCGACGACAGCCGGCGGCGCTTCACCGAGGGCATCCAGCAAATCACCATGTTGCTGAAGGAAGAGAGCGTCTCGTCCGAGGGCGAATTCCACCGCTTCCACAACGTCACGTCACTGCCCCGGCCGACGCAGAAACCGCATCCCCCGTTCTGGATCGCCGCCACCACGACCCCGGAGACATTCGCATTCGCGGGTGCCAAAGGATGCAAGGTGATGGCCATTCCGCTGGAGCCCGCAAAGATGCGCGACCTGATCGGTATCTACCGGGAGGCGTGGAAAAACGCCGGCCACCCGGGCAACGGTCACGTCATGAATACATTCTTCATGTACTGCGCGGAAGCCCGCGACGAAGCGATGGCGACCGGCCTCGTGTATTGCAACGAGCACCTCAAGGGACTGGCCGACGCCGCAAAGGAATGGCTCACCGGCGCCAGCACGAAGGACTATCCCGGCTATGACAAGCTCATGGCTCACGTTCTGAGCGACCGCGCCGAAAAGCAAGTGCAAGGCGGATCGGCTTTCATCGGAACACCCGCGGACATCGCCGAGATGCTGCACGACTACAACGCCAGGGTCGGCGGGATCGACAGCGTATCGCTGCACTTCACACCGGGACATATGCCGGTCGAAAAGGCCGAACGCTCGCTACGGCTCTTCGCCGAAGGCGTAATGCCGAAGGTTGCGGGGCTCCAGGGTTCGGAAGCTCCCCGAAACTGAAACGGCGCCTATTTCCATCAATTCGCCTGTTGCCCGGCGATAGCGCGGCGGGCAGTTTGGCGCGGCAGGGCCGCATTGACCGCTGGCATGACTTTCTCGGCCATCAAGGTCATAGAGGCGCGCGCCAGATCCTTGTCGGTCCAATCGGTTCCCACGCAAAGTAGCGTGCCGAAGTCACCCGTTTTCTCATGCATCGCCAGGATCTGGTCCACCACGGAGTTCGGACTTCCAGCGATCACGATGTTGTCCATGATGTAGTCCAGCGTGACGTCTTCGTCTCGCATGGATTCGTCTGCCTTGAATCCGCGCAACCCGGCCGGACTCTTGGCCAGTTTGGTGGACAATTGCTTCATATGAAAGCGATACGGGCTGTGGCTGTCGCGTCTGCCGTAGGCCTCGGCGACCTTGTCGTCATTCGCGACGAAGATGGAGCGGGCAATCCGCCAGTTGGCAAATACGGGCACGCGGCTCTCTGATGCGCAGCCGTTCGAATAATTTCGCCAGTGATTTTTCAGCCAGTTGAGATGCAGAAAACCGGAGGATGTCGGCAGCCAGCCTTTCATACCGATCCTGGTCATCGTCTGAGAGTTCGGGTCCGACGCCGTTCCAAGCAGTGGCGGATGCGGCCGTTGATACGGAGCGAGGACGCCGCCGAGGCCGATCTCCCGCCATTGGGTCTTCGCCGTTGAGATGTTCCAGTACTTTCCGGTCAGGTTGTAGGGCGCGCTGCCTTGCCATAACGCCACGATATGCTCGATCGACTCCATAAGCATCGCGGTTCGATCCTGTTCGAGAATCCCTAACACTTCCGCATCTGAGCGTAAGATCCCGGCTCCTATCCCGAGGATGAAACGTCCCCTCAAGAGGTGATCGACCATGGCCGCATGCGAAGCGATGAGGACCGGATGGCTGTGCGGAAGGTTGGCAACGGCGCTGCCGAGTGTGATCGTTTTGGTCGAGTCGGCCAACGATGCGACGAACATCAGACTGCTCGGGATATTCTCAACGGCGTCGGTGAGATGCTCACCGCAAAACGCCTCCGAGTAACCGAGTTTGTCGGCCAGGATAAATGCCTCTCGATCCTCCTGGATTGTTTCGGCGCAGATACGGCCTTGCGGATGTACCGGCATGATAAAGTATCCAAGCTTCATTGTTGCACCGGGCGCTTGATCAAAAGGAGTTCGTCCTGGCGCAAATCATGCGGCACCGCAATGCGACCCAGGCCGGTGGACTTGATGCTCAGTTCATCGGTCGTTGCGTTCTGCTCTCGCAATGAAGCATAATTTGAAATCCGCCAAGCATAGCGCGCCCGCGTGAATTTTGTCCGATTTACGGACATGCTCAAAAGAATTCATCGAAGTGATTCTGCTCGCGCGCCATGCGTTGAGACCATAGTTGTTGAGAACGTTTTTCGCGACCGGGTAAGTCATCAACATGAACGGCTTTGGCTCGGCATTGACGCCATCCATTGTTTGACCTTACGGCTTCGACGAGAAAGTTCATCGGACCATGTACTCTGGAACGCACTCGACTTGAAAAGAACGCTTGAAGAATTAAAAGAACGCTTGAAGAATTCAAAATGCAAAAATTATCGGTCAGGCGGTCGACACCCGGGTCCCCTCCCCCACCGCCGGAGCTTCTGCGCAATCACCTTCCCTAGCCGCCGTCCGCCGTGGCGAGAATGAAGTTGGCGCGCCACATGTGCTTCTGCGGCGCGCTACGGTCCGCAACGATCGCCTAAAGCCGACGGCGCTCCGATCGCGTGACGTAGACGACAATTCCGGCTCTCATCCCGACAGCTTGAACTGCCGCGGGCGATTTGGGATCGCCTGAATGAATCAGACCACTAGATCACGGCGATCGACATGTGCGTGGTCACACGGCGAACTTCCGTGTGTTCGAGCTCGCGTTGACTGCCGAAGGCTGTCCACAAGCTAGCATCCTCCTTGGACGGCGATCACGGAATCAGCCTCGGTGCTCGCGGGCGGCGCAGTAAATGATGGATGCGCTGCAGCAAAATATGATGCGCCGCAAATATTTGCTTTGAGCTGGCAAACCTTGGAGTGAGGTGATGACGGCTTGCGTCGGCCCCCGCTTTGCACGACCATTCGTCTGCCGGTCGCACAAGAGGAGCCCGCCATGCGATTTGCCATACGCCTTCTGACCGGAATCCTCGCGCTTTTTGCGCTGCTGGCGACGATCCCCGCCTCAGCCCAGCCCGCCTCAGCCCAGACTTGGCCGAGCCGGCCCGTGCGCGTCATCGTGCCGTTCCCGGCCGGCGGCGTCACCGATGTCGGCGCCCGCATCGTCGGCCAGAAGCTCGCCGAGGCACTCGGCCAGCCCGTAGTGATCGAGAACCGCCCCGGCGCGAGCGGCACGCTCGGCGTCGACGCCGTCACCAAGGCGGCGCCGGACGGCTACACCATCCTCTTTACCACCGGGGATTTCATCACCGTCCCCTCGCTGATGCCGGCAACTGCCTACGATCCTTACCGGGACCTGATCCCCGTCACCCGCATCGCCACGGTGCCGCTCCTGCTACTCACCCATCCGAAGAGCGGCGTCGCCTCGGTCAAGGATGTGATCGCCAAGGCCAAGGCCGAGCCCGGCAAGCTCGCCTTCGGCTCGCCGGGGCACGGCACCATCAACCAGCTTGCGGTCGAATGGCTCGCGCTTGAGGCCGGAATTAAGCTCCTCCACGTGCCCTATCGCGGCGGGGCTGCGCTGGTGAACGGACTTGCCGCCGGCGACACCGCGCTCGGCGTGACGACCCTGACCTCAGTGAAAGGCCTGGTCGACGACGGCAAGATCAAGGTGGTGACACAGCTTAACCGCGAGCGGCCCGCGTTCCTGCAGCAGTGGCCAACCATGGCCGACAGCGGGCTCAACGTTGATGCCGGCCTTACGCTCGGCCTCTACGTACCGGCAAACACGCCGGCCGCGATCGTCTCGCGTCTCGATGCCGAGATGCTCAAGATCCTGAAGGACGCGGCGCTGCGCAAGCGCTTCAACGAGCTCGGCATGGAAGTGTCGCCGATCAGCCAGGGCGCGCTGGCCGAGCGCATCCGCAGCGAGGCCGCGCGCTTCAAGGAGATCATCACGCAGTCCGGCGTGAAGCTGAACTGATGGTACAGCTGTTCAGAGCATACAGACTGCTGAAAAATTCCGATCAGGTGATGGCGGCCGTTTCTTCTGCGCGGACCTGAATTGTGCCAATCTTGGTTGTTCACCGCACGGCGACCGCGCAGAGCACGTCTTCCGAGTCATCTTGTGAGGCGACCAAGGTCGCGGCGGTCTTCGCGGATGATGGGCACCGTGTCGAGGGCTACGCCATCGTGGTGAGGGTGAGCGATTAAATGCTCACCGCTGGCCAATCTTAGCACGCTACAGTATCACGAAGTCGTTCTGGTTTATGAGGCTGGCGCTTACGCCACTCAGCAGCATGGGCGAATTTGCACCGACATAACCGATCAACGCGCCTTCCGCTGTTTCCGTCACCGTCACCAGGCCTAGGTCCGTGAACCCGCGCAGGCCGATCGTGTCGATACCGTCCTCAAAATCCGTCACGATCACGTTCGAATCTATCCCCACACCCTGGCGATAGACGAAGATATCTGCGCCCGCACCACCGGTGAAGATATTGGCGATCACGCCGCCATCCACCGCCTCCAGAGTGTCTTTGCCATTTCCGCCAAGCAACGTGTTGCCACCGAAGGCGGCCGTCAGGGTATCGTTGCCGTCACCACCATCGAGCAGCGACCCCATGTCGGTCGCGGAGACAATCTGGTCATTTCCGCCCTCGCCATAGAGTTCGTTGACGCCGTAATAGTCGACGATGATGTCGTCGCCGCCGCCCGCATGGACAGTGTCGTCGCCACCTTCGGTCTCGTAGACCCAGTCGGTCAGATCGCCTCCAGTGTACGAGTCATTGCCGAGGCCGCCATACATCACATTGCTGCTATTCAGACTGCCGACGAAGGTATCGTCGCCATCGCGGCCGAACATGGTGGTCTGACCGCCCCCGCCGATCAGCGTGTCGTTGCCGGCGCCGCCGTCCATCTGGTCGACGGTGTCGCCGCCGACGAGCGTGTCGTCGCCGCCGTCGCCGTAGAGTTCGTTCCTGCCGGTCCCTCCCTCAAGACGGTCGTTGCCGCCGCCGCCATGCAGTTCGTCATTGCCGCCCAGGCCCTGGATCGACTCGTTTGAGCTGGTCCCGAAGAGAACATCGTCTCCCTCGGTCCCGACGATGCCGATCTCGGCGTTCGCCTCAATCGTCGCCTTGTCGGTGAACACCCCCGACAGCATGATCGTCTGCCCCTGAAGCTCGACCCGCGTGCCGCCCGCGACCGTCGTCACGTTCAGACCACTTAAGCCGACGGGGTTCGCCAAGAAGAAGCGCAATCTGTCGGTGCCGAGTTCGAAATCGGTGATGGTGTCCGCTCCCCAGCCGGTCCTGAAATCGAACACGTCGCCGCTCACACCGGGCACGCCCGCCTCCAGGCCGCCAGTCATGATGTCGTTGCCGGCGCCGCCCTCGATCTGCTGGAAGCCCACGCCGCCGACGATCGTGTCGTTGCCGTTCCCGCCGTTCGCCCAGTCGCCAGCCGCGGCGTAGATGGTGTCGTTGTCGTCGTCGCCCCATAGCCAGCCGTTGCCGCTGCCGGTCAGCGTATCGTTACCATCGCCGCCGAACAGACGATCGCCGAACGGGCTCGACGCCACACCGCCGCCCACCAGAATATCGTTGCCGGCCTCGCCGAGGATCTGGTCGAAGCCCTCGCCGCCGTTGATCTGGTCCCTACCCTCGCCGCCGAAAATGGCGTCGTCGCCACTCCCGCCGGTCAGCACGTCGTTGCCGTTCAGGCCCAGGATGGTGACGCCATAGGAGACACCGCTGGCGTCGATCGTGTCCCTGCCGGAATTGCCCTGCACGATCTCGACATTGGTGCCGAGCACATTGAACCTGAAGCCGCCGTTGGCGGTCGTCGCGCTTGCATAGACGTAGTCTTCGATGCCGGCGCCGCCATCCACGATGTCGGAATTGTCCGCGGTTATGCGGTCGTTCCCCTCGCCTCCGCGCAAGGTGTCGATACCGGCGCCGCCGTCGAGGAAATCATCGCCGCTACCGCCTTCGAGCACATTCGCCTTGT
>JBFXEX010000101.1:0-21606 GCA_050179645.1 Xanthobacteraceae bacterium
GGGGGGGGGGGCCATATTCCGCGGCACCGGCGGTCATCATTTGCACGGTTCCAAGAAATCCCCCCACCCCCAACCCCTCCCCACCGCTTCGCGGGGGGAGGGGAGCCGAGCACGCCGCGCGGAAAAAGATGTGTGCATGTCCTGGCCTCATGGGAGAGGGAGCATACCTAGCTTGCCGATACATCAACGGCTCACCTCGATATCGACTCGCACTTCAACGACGAGTGCCAGCTAATGGATCCCGCAATCAGGCTGCAGGTGGAGGACCTCAACGGGCGTTACGCGCTCGCGATCGACGACAACGATCTCGAAGCCTGGCCCGAGTTTTTCACCGAGCACGGACGCTACCGCATCACCACCGCCGAGAATGTCGAACAGGGGCTGCCGCTCGGCCTCGTGCATGCGACCTCGCGCGCGATGCTGCGCGACCGGGTCCGCTCGCTGCGCGATGCCAACGTCTATGAGGCGCAGCGTTACCGCCACGTGCTGAGCCCGCCGCTGATCGTGGCTTCCGGCGACGGCATCGTCCAGGCGAAGACCGGCTTCATGGTGGCCCGCATCATGCACACCGGCGAAACCGTCGTGTTCGCGACAGGCTGCTACCAGGACCGCATCGTCCTCGACGCCGACGACGGTGCGCCGAAATTTCTGGAAAAAATCGTTGTTCTCGACAGCCGCCTGATCGATACCCTGCTGGCAATTCCGCTTTAGTGAAGCGGTTGGAAGTCGAGCCGGGGCCACCTCCAGGAATGTCCGACGCCGCCGCCTCGCTGACGCGCCATCGCTCGTTCATGCTGTTCTGGTGCGCGCGCACCTTCAGCAATGGCGCCTTCATGATGCAGGGCGTCGCGGTCGGCTGGCAGCTCTACGCAATGACCAACGACCCGCTCGACCTCGGTCTCGTCGGGCTGGTGCAGTTCTTTCCGATTGTGGCGATGTCGGTCATCGCCGGCCAGTTGCTCGACATGTTCGACCGCCGCTTCGTCGCCGGCGCCTGCCAGGTCGGCAAGGCCGTCGCCGCGCTTCTTCTGACGGTAGGCACTGCACAGGGCTGGCTCAGCCGCGAGGCGATGTTCGCGATCCTGTTTCTGTCCGGAACGGCGCGCGCGTTCGAGATTCCGACCATGCACTCGATCCTGCCCGGGATCGTGCCGGGGCCGATGCTGTCGCGCGCCATAGCGGCGTCTGCGACCGCGCAGCAGACCGCCACCATCTGCGGGCCGGCGGCCGGTGGCCTGTTGTACGCCGCCATGGGACCGGCCGGCGTCTACGCGGTCTGTACCGCCGTCTTCGTCTGCGCCAGCGTGCTGATGGTGCTGGTGACGATCACCCGCCGGGCGAGCGAACGCAAACCGCTCAGCCTCGAAACCCTGTTCGCCGGCTTCCACTACGTGCGCACGCATCCGATTCTGCTCGGCGCGATCTCGCTCGACCTGTTTGCCGTGCTGCTCGGCGGCGTCACCGCGCTGTTGCCGATCTACGCCCGTGATATTCTCGAAGCCGGGCCATGGGGGCTCGGCTTGCTGCGGTCGGCGCCTGCGGTCGGGGCGCTGATCCTGTCGGTTGTGCTTGCCCGCTATACCATCGAGCGGCGCGCCGGCGTCATCATGTTTGCCGCAGTCGGCCTGTTCGGGCTTGCGACCCTGGTGTTCGCGCTCTCGACCTCGATGGTGCTGTCGTTCCTGGCGCTCACCGTTTACGGTGCGACGGACGCAGTGAGCGTCGTGATCCGGCAGTCGCTGATTCAGATGCGCACGCCCTACGACATGCTCGGCCGGGTCTCGGCGGTCAACGCGCTGTTCACCGGCTCGTCGGGCACGCTCGGCGAGTTTCGCGCCGGCGCGGTGGCGGCTTCGTTCGGCGCGGTGACGTCGGCGCTGATCGGCGGGCTCGGCACCATCGCCGTCATGGCGATCTGGATGTGGGGGTTCCCGCAGTTGCGCCGCGTCGAACAACTGTCGGCCGACCGCGAGCGCTCCGCCGCATGACGCCGGACGAAACCAGCCCATCGGTGCCGCCGGACGCGCCGTATTACGGCTACAAGCCGTCGCTGCTCGGGGCGCCGTGGGAATTCTGGTTGCGGCCCGACGGTCTCGCCTGGCGGGCCGGGCGGCACGAGGGCATGACGCCCTACCGCGACATCGTCAGCGTGCGCCTGTCCTACAAGCCGACGACCATGCAGACGCGCCGCTTTGTCACGGCGATCCGCGCCAAGGGCGGGCCGCGTCTGGTGATTTCATCGACGTCGTGGCGCAGCCTGGTCGAGCAGGGCAGCCAGCTTGAAACCTACAGCGCGTTTGTGCGCGACCTGCACGCCCGCATCGCGGCATCGGGCGGCGCGGCCGAGTTCCGCGGCGGTTTGCCGGCGCTGCTGTACTGGCCGGGACTGCTAGCGTTCCTCGCCATTTCGCTGGCGACTGCGGGGCTCGCGGTGCGGGCGGTGCTGGTCGGGGAGTGGGCTGCGGCCGCGCTGATCGGCGGCTTCTTCGGGCTGTTCATGTGGGAGAGCGGCCGCTTCTTCGACCGCAACCGCCCGGGCGACTACCGGCCCGATGCCTTGCCCGAAAAGCTCGTGCCGGCGAAGTGATACCGCGACACCGATGCTTCAGTTGCGCACGACGAACACCGAGCAGCGGGCGTAGCGCACCACGTGTCCGGCATTGGAGCCGAGAAAGTACGTCCGCACGGCGTGCCGCTGCGGGCGATGCGAGGTCATCACGATGAGGTCGGCGTCGATGCTGTTCGCCTCTTCGAGAATCTCCTGGTAGATGCCGCCCTGGCGCACCGTTGCCGAAACCCGCGACGGCTCCAGTCCGGTCTGCTTCGCTAGTGTGGCGAGCGCCTCTTCGGATGCCTTGCGCTGCTGCACCTCGAAGTCCGGCGGGACGTATTCGGCCAGGATGACCGGAGTCATCGGCAGCACGTTGATCAACCGGATCGTCGCTCCCGACGGCGCGGCCATCATCAGGGCGGTGTCGATCGCCGGCTTGTTGAGTTCGGGTGAGTCCAGGTCGATCGGGACCAGGATGTGCTTGTACATCGGCGTCTTCCTGCGGAGCGCGTCGTGCGCCGGCGGTCACGCGGCACCGGTCTCGGCCAGCGACCGCGGCGTAATGAAGCGTTCCAGCCGGCCCCCCTGCGGATGCAGTTTCGCCCAGCTGCCCGAGGCAAAATCGATGATCGCCAGGCCCGCGGTCGGCAGGCCCTCATTGAGGCGCTCGCGTGCCTCGACATCGCCGGACGCGATCAGGAGCGTTGCGAGGTCGTGCATGCCGGGATTGTGGCCGATGACCAGCAGGCTCTTCTGCGCCGGCCTGGTCTCCCGCAAGACCGACAGAATGCCGTCGCTGGTGCCGTTGTAGAGACGCTCCTCGAAGCGCACCGCCGGCTCGTCCGGCAACGCTTCGGCCACCCCGTCCCAGGTTTCGCGCGTGCGCCGGGCGGTCGATACCAGCACCCCGTCGGGGACGAGCGCGTGCTTGGCGAGATAGGCGCCCATCCGGGCCGCATCTTTGTGACCGCGTGCATTGAGCGCGCGCTCGTGGTCGCGCTCGCCCGGCTCGGCCTTTTCGGCCTTGGCATGTCGGAGCAACATCAGGCGCATGAGCGGGCCGTTTTCGTGTTCGGACGCCGTAGTCTAAAGCGATTTCCCGATTTCTGGAACCGGAAACGCGAACCGGCCCTTGTTGTGCCGAGCGATTTGCGGATATCTGGGCTGACGTTTTCCGCCGAGACGGAGCGCCGTGACCCAGCAGAACGACACCGCGAGTGTGCCCGACCAGTCGGTCTATGGACCAAGCTGGTACTCCGCGACCATGGTTCCGGCTGCGGACCGGGTGCCGTTGACCTACGATTTCGACGCCGAAGTCTGCATTGTCGGCGGCGGTCTTGCCGGCCTGACGGCGGCGCGCGAGATCGCGCGGCGCGGCTGGTCGGTCGCAGTGCTGGAGACCCGCCGGGTCGCCTGGAACGCGTCGGGACGCAATTGCGGCTTCGTGCTGCCGGGTTTTGCGGTCGCGATGGACCAGGTCATCGCGCGTGTCGGGGTCGACCACGCCAAGGCACTGTGGTCGCTCTCCGAGATGGGGCTTGACTATGTGCGCGAGACGATCGGCGAGACCGGCATGCCGGGCGTCGATCCGGTCAACGGATGGCTCAAGGTCTCCAAGACCGACCAGATCGAAGACGCAGTCGCCGACCTGAAGCTTTACGGCCAAGTGCTTGGCGCCGAGATCGAAGGCTGGGCCACCGAGCGCGTGCGCGATGTGCTGCGAACCCGGCACTATTTCCATGCGATGCATTTTCCGCGCGCCTTCCACATGCACCCGCTCAACTATGCGCTCGGGCTCGCGGCGGCGGCGGAGCGGGCGGGTGCGCGCATCTTCGAGGGCACGCCCGCGCTCTCGATCGATCCCGATGGCGTACGCAAGCGCATTGCCACGCCGCACGGGCGTATTCGCGCCAGCCACATCGTGCTCGCCTGCAACGTCCATCTCGGCGCGTTGATGCCGCGGGCGGCGGGCACGTTGATGCCTATCTGGACTTACATGTTCGTGACCGCGCCGCTGGGTCCGCGACTGCTCGAGGCGATTCGCTATCGCGGCGCGGTCAGCGATACCGACCTTGCCGACAACCACTACCGTATCGTCGACGGCGATCGCCTGCTGTTCTCGGGACGCTCGACCACCTGGGAAGCCGACCCCCGCCGCTACGTCGGCAAGCTCAAGGCCGACCTGGCGGCGCTCTATCCGCGAATCGGCGATGTCGAAGTGGAGTACGTCTGGTCCGGCGTGCTCGGCAGTGCACTGCACCGGATGCCGCAGCTTGGCGAACTGACGCCCGGCTTCTGGATGGCGTCGGGCTTCGGTGGACACGGCCTCAATACGACGGCAATGGCCGGCAACATCCTGGCGCGTGCTATCGTCGACGGCGACGATAGCTGGCGGCTGTTCTCGCCCTACGAATTCGTCTGGGCCGGCGGCAAGCTCGGCCGCGCCGTCAAGCAGATCTATTACTGGTGGTTCCGCGCCAGCGAGCGTTACGAAGCCCGTCAGGCTCGCGAGCGCGAAGAGGAAGTCGAACGGGCCAGCGAGCGCGAAGAACCGCGATTTGCCGAGAGACCGCAGGCGAGGGTTGCGCCCGACGTCGTGGCGGCCTCCGATCTGCCGGCGGAGCCGGTACCGGATTCGTTGCCCGCCGACCCCGCTCTGGCGGAGTTGTCGGCGATGACGGGCGCGCCCGGCGACGAGCCGCCCGTGCGTGAAGCCGTTGAGCCGCGGGGGCGTGAAGCCGTTGAGCCGCGGGGGCGTGAGGCTCTTGAGGCTCGCCTGCGTGGAGCCGCCGATCCGAATCGCCGCGCTCCGGCAATCGAGGATTTTGACGCGGTATGGCCGGCGCGTCAGCCGCCGCTGGCGAGCTATGGCGAGGACGCTACCCAAGCCGACCGCAGCCGGCCGATTCCGCCCCGTGGACGTCGCCCCTCGAGGGACGGCTGAGATCATTGTCGGCAAGTTCGCCCCGTCATGCCCGCGCTTGTCGCGGGCGTCCACGTCTTGCTTTTTCGATTGCATCAAAGGCGTGGATGGCCGGGACATAGGCGGAGCGAAGCGACGCCGTTTTTCGGACGGCTATGCCGGGCCATGACGAATGGAAAGATGAGTCTTTGCCAAACACCGTTGGAACGAGATCGCGTTGCCGCTCAGCGGCCCTCGCGGCGCGACATGAAGGCGAGCCGCTCGAACAGGTGGACGTCCTGCTCGTTCTTGATCAGCGCGCCGTGCAGCGGCGGAATGAGCTTTTTGGGATCGCGCTCGCGCAGGATTTCCGGACCGACATCCTCGACCATTAAAAGTTTGAGCCAGTCGAGCAACTCCGAGGTCGACGGCCGCTTCTTCATCCCCGGCACCTCGCGGATTTCGTAGAACAGCTTGAGCGCCTCCGACACCAGGCGCTGCTTGATGCCCGGGAAGTGCACGTCGACGATCGCCCGCATGGTGTCGGGATCGGGAAACCGGATGTAATGGAAAAAGCAGCGGCGCAGGAACGCGTCCGGTAATTCTTTCTCGTTGTTCGACGTGATGATGACGATCGGGCGCCGCCGCGCCTTCACGGTCTCGGCAGTCTCGTAGACGAAGAACTCCATGCGATCGAGTTCGAGCAGCAGGTCGTTGGGAAACTCGATGTCCGCTTTGTCGACCTCGTCGATCAGCAGCACCGGCCGCTCGTCGGCAACGAAGGCGTCCCACAGCTTGCCGCGCCGGATGTAGTTGCGGATATCCTTCACCCGCTCGTCGCCGAGCTGGCTGTCGCGCAGCCGCGACACCGCGTCGTATTCGTAGAGGCCCTGCATCGCCTTGGTGGTCGACTTGACGTGCCACTCGATGAGCGGGGCGCCGAGGCTCTTGGCGATTTCGAGCGCCAGCACGGTCTTGCCGGTGCCGGGCTCGCCTTTGACGAGGAGCGGCCGCTCGAGCGTGATCGACGCATTGACCGCCACCTTGAGGTCGTCGGTGGCGACATAGCCGCTGGTGCCTTCAAACCGCATATTCCGCTCTCTCCATGTTGCGCTGCGACATTAGGCAGGACGGGGGCAGGCGGCAAGCAGGCGGGTTGCTACACGATCAAGCGTAAGCCGTGCCGGATCGCGGCGAACCCCGGGGCGCGCACGAACACCTCAGGCTCGCGCGAACGTGACACGAATTGAGGTTTCTTCGCCGGCGCCGCGCGATTATGTGCTTAAGAGATTTGTGCCGATCCGAGCGACGGTGGCGGAGGGGACATCCATGATCCGTGCTTTCTTCCTGGCGATGATAGTTGCGGCGTCAACCGGCGCGTTCGCGCAATCCTCGACACCGGCCCAGACCGAAAAGGCTGTATTCGCCGGCGGCTGCTTCTGGTGCACGGAAGCGGATTTCGACAAGGTGCCGGGCGTCATCAGCACGACTTCCGGCTATATCAACGGCCGCACACCCAATCCCACCTATGAGCAGGTCTCGCGCGGCGGCACCGGCCACGCCGAAGCGGTCGAAGTCGTGTTCGATCCCGCCAAGGTGAGCTACGAGAAGCTGCTCGACGTGTTCTGGCACAACGTCGATCCGTTGGCGAAGGACTACCAGTTCTGCGACCACGGCGACCAGTACCGCTCGGCGATCTTCTATCTGGGCGATGCGCAGCGCCAATTGGCGGAGAAGTCCAAGGCCGCTGTGCAGGCGCGCTTCAAGGAGCCGGTCCAGACCGAAATCGCTGCCGCCGGCACCTTCTACAAGGCGGAGGATTATCATCAAGACTATCACACGAAGAATCCGCTCCGGTACAAGTTCTACCGCTTCAACTGCGGCCGCGATGCAAGGCTGCAGCAACTGTGGGGCAAGGTGGAGTGAGCATGATCGATCGTCGACTTGTGCTGCTCGGCGGCGCCGCCCTCCTGGGGCTCGGCGCGATCCGCTGGTTCGATGCGCCGAATGTCGAGGCCGCGGGCTCGTTCGAGATTCAAAAGAGCGACAGCGAATGGCGCAGCCTCTTGACCAAGGCGCAGTACGAGGTACTGCGGCTGCACCGCACCGAGGTGCCGGGGTCAAGCGCGCTCAATCACGAAAAGCGCAAGGGCACGTTCACGTGTGCGGCCTGCGACCTGCCGCTGTTTTCTTCCGAGACGAAATATGAGAGCGGAACCGGCTGGCCGAGCTTTTACCGGCCGCTGCCGAACGCCATCGGCACGCGCACCGACTACGCGCTGCTCATCCCGCGCACCGAGGTGCACTGCGCCCGCTGCGGTGGGCATCTCGGCCATGTCTTTTCCGACGGGCCGCCGCCGACCGGCCAGCGCTATTGCATGAACGGCGTCGCCATGAAGTTCTCGCCGGACGCGCCGGCCTGACCGCTACGGCCTTGTCCAAGAACACGGTGGCACGGTCTGCTTCCCGGGATCGCTGCAACCGGTCCGGCGAATCGGCGGGCGGGATGCCCAGCAAGCCGGCAGGATGTGCCCGTGAGAGTGGGAAGGCAAACAGCCGGCGGGTGTGCAGCCCAGCTATCTTCCCAAGTCGGCTCTTCCCAGGTCCCTTCCCCAAGTTTCGGCACGATGCCGCTTTTTGCGGCGGTAGCCCAGGAAGCGGTGCGATCGACCTTGGCGTCGGCAATTTGTCGCAATTCCGTTATTGTCCAAAGCGATGGGTCGCTATATAAGCTCGCCGCGCGAGCAGGGGGTTCGTTCCTGGCACGGGAAAACGATGCGTTCCGACAAAATGCGTCCCGACAGCAAGAAGAATGGCCATCAGGCCCACGCGGCCCAGACCCACGCGGCTCAGGCCAACGCGACCCAGACCGACAGCAATTATCGACCGAATGACAAAGAGCCGTTCATGGGCGAGCGCCAGCGGGAGTATTTCCGCATGCGGCTCCTGAACTGGCGTGACGAAATTCTCAAGGAGGCGAAGGAGACGCTGGCGCATCTCCAGGCCGAGAACGAGAACCATCCCGACCTGGCCGACCGCGCGTCCTCGGAAACCGACCGCGCCATCGAGTTGCGTGCGCGCGACCGCCAGCGCAAGCTGATCGCCAAGATCGAGGCGGCCCTGGCCAGGCTCGAAGACGGTACTTACGGGTACTGCGAGGAGACCGGCGAGCCGATCTCGCTCAAGCGGCTGGAGGCGCGGCCGATCGCCACCCTCTCGGTTGAGGCGCAGGAGCGTCACGAGCGGCGTGAGCGCATCTATCGCGACGAGTGAGGTCGCGGCTTGCGCCGGGCCGGCCCGGGCGGCGTCCATAATTGCGGCGATTGAGCGAGTTGACAGCGTGCAGCGCCGCGCGCAAGCGTCCGCCTCCCCGCATGCATAAATAAAAAGGGTTCGTCGATGATTGGAAACCGCCCGCTCGCATCCGGCTGCTGGTTTGCCGCCGCCGTCGCTGCTATCGCTTGGCTTGGCGCCGTGACGCCGGCCTCGGCTCAAGCTTGGCCACAGCGCTCGCCCAAGATCATGGTGCCGTTCGCGGCGGGCGGCAATATCGACATCATGGCGCGGCTGGCGGCCGGTCGGCTGAGCGGGGCGTTCGGTCAGCAGTTCATCGTCGAGAACCGGGTCGGCGGCAACGGCAGCATCGCCACCGAGGCGGTCGCCCGTTCGGCGCCGGACGGCTACACCTTCCTGTGGGCGCCAACCTCGACCATCGCGTCGTTCCCGTGGATCTCCAAGGTCGGCTACGATCCGGTGAAGGATTTCTCGCCGATCAGCCTGTTCAGCATCGCGCCGCAGGTGCTGGTGGTGAATCCCAAGTTTCCCGCCAAGACCGTGGCCGAGTTCATCGCGCACGTGAAAGCCCAGAAGGAGAAGCTCGCCTATGCGGGCGGCGGCGGTCCCGGCAGCTCCAGCAACCTGATCATGGCGACGTTTCTCAAGCGCGCCGGGCTCTCGATGTCGAACGTGAGCTATCGCGGCACCGCGCTGGCGATGAACGATCTCGTTGCCGGGCACATCCCGACCATGTTCGTGCCGATCTCCGAAGCCCTGCCGCAGGCTCGCGCCGGGACGATCCGCATGTTGGCGGTATCGAGCGGCACGCGCGCGACCGAGGCCCCCGAAGTCCCGACGCTCGCCGAGCAGGGCTTTCCCGGTTTCCACATGGTGTCGTGGACCGGAATGATGGGGCCCGCCAACCTGCCGAAGGACATCGTCGATCGCGTCTCCGCGGAAATCGGCCGTGCGCTGAAGGATCCGGCCTTCGTCGCGACGGTGCGCAAGGGCGGCGCCGATCCGGCGGCCGACACCAGCCCGGCCGCGTTCGCCGATTTCGTCAACAAGGAGATCGTGATCTGGGGCGAGGCGGTGAAGGCCGCCGGCGTGACCCTGAAGTAGCGTTCCGGCGCGCCGGTCCGTCCATATTGCTCTGGCCCGTTAGACCAGCCGGGCGGATCGCCGTCAGGCGATGGTCGCCGCGCTGTGGTGGAGATCGGATCGCGCGCGGCCCTGCGCCGTCAGAGCCCTTGGTGCGGCGGCGCGGGATAAGATAGATTGCCGAGGGGTGCTGAACGTCGGCCCGAGGTGGCGCATGCGACCGCGTCGGGAGCGCGACTGCGAGGCCGCCACCCGATGGGTGTTGTGATGACCGCCACCTCCCCTGACGCGATGGCCCGCCTGGCAACGCTGTCCGCTCGCGGCGGACCCGGCGTCTCGGCGCTGGCGCGCGTCTGTGAGGTGAGCGGATGAGGGCGCCGTCCGGCAATCTCCTGGGCCGCGCTGCGGACCGGATCAACTGGCGGACGATCAGCGGTCCGCTGTTCCGAAAATATGTCGCCCTGTTCGTCGCCGTCGTCTGCATTGCGCTCCTCACCAACGGCGCCTTCGAGGTCTTTTTTTCCTATCAGGAGCACAGGGCCGCGCTCATCCGGATTCAGCGGGAGCAGGCGCAGGCCGCCGCCAAGGAAATCGACCAGTTCATCGAGGGGATCAAGAGTCAGGTCGGGTGGACGACTCAGCTGCCGTGGTCGGATGGCACGATTGATGCACGGCGGTTTGACGGCCTGCGCCTGCTGCGGCAGGTGCCGGCGATTACCGAACTCTCCCAGCTCAATGCGCAGGGCAGGGAGAAGCTGCGCGTCTCACGGCTCGAGATGGACAAGCCGGACAGCAACATCGACTACTCCAAAGAACCGAAATTCACCGAGGCGGTGGCAAAGAAGGTTTACTACGGTCCGGTCTACTTCCGCCGGGAATCCGAGCCCTACATGACGTTGTCGCTAGCGGGAACGCGGCGCGACGCCGGCGTGAGCGTCGCCGAGGTCAGTCTCAAGCTGCTCTGGGAAGTGGTCTCGCAGATCAAGGTCGGCCAGCGCGGCCATGCTTATGTGATCGACGCACAAGGCCGGTTGATTGCGCACCCGGATATCAGCCTGGTGCTGCGCAAGACCGACATGACGCGTCTCAAGCAGGTCAAGGCGGCCCGCGCCGTTGCCGCGGGCGAGCCCCAGGAACCGGTGCAGGAGGCGGAAGACATCAACGGCCGCAAGGTGCTGACCGCCTACGCGCCGGTGACGGCGCCCGGCTGGACCATCTTCGTCGAACTGCCGAGCGGGGAAGCCAACGCACCGCTGCTTGAATCGATCAGACGCTCCGGGCTGCTGCTGCTGCTCGGCCTGGGGCTGGCCGCGCTGTCGGGCATGTTTCTGGCGCGCCGCATGGTGGTGCCGATCCAGGCATTGCGCATCGGAGCCGAGCGCATCGGCTCGGGCGACCTGCGCCAGCGCATCGCGATCAAGACCGGGGACGAACTCGAGACGCTCGCCGACCAGTTCAACGACATGGCGGGCAAACTCCAGGAATCGTACGCGGACTTGGAGAAAAAGGTCGAAGACCGGACCCGCGAATTGTCCGAGTCGCTGGAGCAGCAGACCGCGACGTCCGAGGTATTACGGGTAATCTCAAGCTCGCCGGGCGATCTGCAGCCGGTTTTCAATACGATGCTGGAGAATGCGACCCGTATCTGCGAAGCGCAGCTTGGTGCATTGTTCTTGTACGAGGGCGGCACATTGCGCGTGCCAGCTCATCTTGGCGTGCAGCCGGAAATGGTGGCGTATTTCCGCGAGCGCGAGGGCAAACCGCCGGCGCCGGGCACTGCCGTCGAGCGCGTGATCGCCACCAAGAAAGTTGTGCACAGTGCCGACATCGGCAGCGATGCCGCACTGACGAGCCCGGCCGCCAAGATCGCCGGTGCGCGCTCCTATGTCGCCGTGCCGATGCTCAAGGAGGGTGACGTCGTCGGCGTCATCGCGCTCTACCGGACGTCCGTGCGGCCGTTCACCGACAAGCAGATCGAGCTGGTCGCAAATTTCGCCAGCCAGGCGGTGATTGCCATCGAGAACGTGCGGCTGCTCAACGAGTTGCGGGCCCGCACCACCGAGCTTGCGCAATCGGTCGAAGAGCTGCGCGCACTGGGTGAGGTCAGCCAGACGGTCAACGCGACGCTCGACCTCGACGAAGTCTTGAGCACGATCGTCACCAAGGCGGTGCAGCTCTCCGGCACCGATGCTGGCGCGATCTACGACTATGACGAGGCGAAAAAAGAGTTCAGCCTGCGCTCCACCTACGGCATGGACGAGCAGCTGATCGCCGCGATTCGGGAACGGCATATCCGTCTCGGCGATGCCGGGGTCGGGCAGGCGGCGGCGCAGCGGCGGCCAATCCAGATCGCGGACGTGCGCAGCCAGCCGGCCTCCGACGTGCTCGACGTGGTGGTACGCGCTGGTTTCCGCGCATTGCTGATCGTGCCGCTGTTGGGCGCCGACAAGGTCATCGGTGCGCTGATCGTGCGGCGCAAGGCGCCAGGCGAGTTTCCCGGCACGACAGTCAACCTGCTGCAGACGTTCGCCGCGCAGTCGGTGCTGGCGATTCAGAACGCCCGGCTGTTCAGCGAGATCGGCGACAAGAGCCGCCAGCTCGAAATCGCAAGCCAGCATAAGTCGCAGTTCCTCGCGAACATGAGCCACGAGCTGCGCACGCCGCTCAACGCCATTCTCGGCTATACCGAGCTTATTCTCGACGGCATCTACGGCGGCATGCCGGACAAGGCGCGCGCCGTGCTTGAACGCGTGCAATCGAACGGCAAGCACCTCCTGGGCCTGATCAACGACGTGCTCGATCTGTCGAAGATCGAAGCGGGTCAGCTCACGCTCTCGCTCAACGATTATTCGATCAAGGGCGTCGTCCACAGCGTGTTCTCGGTGGTCGAATCGCTCGCCACCGCCAAGCAGCTTGCGCTGAAGATCGAGGTGCCGCCGAACCTGCCGCTGGCACGGGGCGACGAACGCCGCTTGGCGCAGGTGCTGCTCAATCTGGTCGGCAACGCCATCAAGTTCACTGATTCCGGCGAAGTCGCCATCAAGGCCTCGGCCGCCAACGGCTCGTATACGCTCTCCGTGCACGACACCGGGCCCGGCATCTCCGAGGCCGACCGCAGTAAGATATTCGAGGAGTTCCAGCAGGCCGACAGCTCCGCCACCAAAAAGAAGGGCGGCACCGGGCTCGGCCTGTCGATCTCGAAGCGGATCGTCGAGATGCACGGCGGACGTATCTGGGTCGATTCCCATCTCGGGGAAGGTTCGACCTTTTCGTTCACCGTGCCGGTAACCGTTGACCAGCAGGTTGGCCACTAGAGCAGGTCTTGATGATGTGGAATTTACAGTGACTTCACACCGGGCCTCTCGTTACCCTCCCCTGGAGGGGGAGGGTCGGCGCCGAGCGATAGCGAGGCGGCGGGGTGGGGTGAACTTGTTTGCGAGGAAGCTCACCCCACCCCGCTCCCTTCGGTCGCGACCCTCCCCCTCCAGGGGAGGGTGGGCATCGAATTTGTGGCTCGCGCCGATACTGTTTTACCGGAACATGTTCTAGCTGCTGGCCGCCGGCCAGCGATGAAGAGGATCACGTGGAAGCTGTCAGCGATGCGCCTCCTCGATTGCCGGAAAGGCCGGCCGCATCGCTCGGCCTCGACGACGAGCCGCCGTTCGCGACGCCCGAGGAACGGCTCGAATTCCTGAAGCACTCGATCGCGTTCAACGAAGCGACGATCCGCGCCTACGACACCAAATCGCAGATCGGCATCGCGGCGTTCGTGGTGTCGATGAATCCTTTGTGGTCGATCCTCAGCTCGACCTGCGCGGACGTGGCGTCGCGGCCGATCGTGGCGGTTCTTTTGTGTGCGTTCATCGCGACCATCATGGTCTATTGCTATGTGCTCTGGCCGATCAAGCCGCTCGAGGACCTGGTCAAGAACATCCGCACCAAGGGCCTGTTCTATCTTCAGGATCCCAAGACGGCGAGCAGCACCTTTGTCTCAAAGTTGCAAGAACTGTCCGTCGAGCCGGAACTGACGGCCGAAGTCCTCAAGCTGTCGTTTATCCGCGCCCACAAAGGCCGCCGGCTCAAATATGCGTTGTGGGCGACCGGGGCATTCTACACCTTCGTGTTCGTCGTGTTCCTGATGGTACGGCACTGCGGCTAGCCGGGGAGGGGAGCAATGAGCGGCGGTAGGATCGCGGCGGACAAAGTGCTACATAGCCTGTGGTTCTGCCGTGGTAGCTTGGTGGACCGGTCGAGGCCGCGATACGATATTCATAGCTTAGGTGGGCCGTAAATTTCGCTACGTTCTTGCGTTTGCAATTCCGCGATACTGCGGCAGACAGGGCAGCCATGGCAAAGCGCATTCTGGTGGTCGAGGATCAGGAGGATAACCGGCAGATCTTGCGCGACCTGCTGGACAGCGCCGGCTTCGAGATGATCGAGGCGGAGGACGGCCAGCAGGCGCTCGTGAAGGTCGCCGAGCACCGGCCCGACCTGATCCTGATGGACATCCAGCTTCCACTGCTCGATGGCTACGAGGCGACACGCCGCATCAAGGCGAACCCGGAGCTCAACTCAATTCCGATCATCGTCGTCACCTCGTATGCGCTGAGCGGCGACGAGGGCAAGGCGCGCGCCGCGGGCTGCGATGCCTATGTCACCAAACCCTACAGTCCGCGTCAGTTGCTGGCCACGATTCGCGAGTATCTGCCGTAGCGTCGCGAGAGGCGTTGCATGCATAACCCACCGCGCATCCTGATCGTTGACGATCACGAGACCAACCGCGATATCCTCGCAACGCGGCTCGGGATGCACGGCTACGAACTGCTGCAGGCCGCCGACGGCGAGGAGGCGCTGGCATCCGCGCGGGAACACCTGCCCGATCTCATTCTGCTCGACGTGATGATGCCCAAGCTCGACGGCATCGAAGTCTGCCGCCGGCTGAAAGGCGACACGACACTGCCGTTCATGCCGATCATCCTGGTGACCGCTAAGGCCGATTCCAAGGACGTGGTGGCCGGCCTCGAAGCCGGCGCCGACGAATATCTCACCAAGCCGCTCGACCAGCTCGCGTTGGTCGCCCGGGTGAAATCGGTGCTGCGGCTGAAGGAACTGCACGACAAGGTGCAGGCGCAGGCCAATCAGCTTGCGACCTGGAACCGGACGCTGGAAGAGCGGGTCAATGAGCAGCTCTCCGAGATCGAGCGGATGAGCCGCCTCAAGCGGTTCCTTTCACCCAAGGTGGCCGAGCTCATCTTGTCGTCGGGCAGCGAAAAGATGCTGGAGAGCCGCCGCGGCGAGGTCACGGCGATGTTCTGCGATCTGCGCGGCTTTACGGCTTTCACCGAAACGGCCGAGCCCGAGGAAGTGATGTCGGTGCTGCGCGATTATCACCGGCTGCTCGGCGAGCAGGTGCATGAATATGAAGGTACCGTCGAGCGGTTCGCAGGCGACGGCATCCTGGTGCTGTTCAACGCGCCGCTGCCGATACCCGATCCGAGCCTGCGGGCGGTGCGGATGGCGGTCAGCATGCGCGAGAAGGTTGCCGGGCTCGCCGTCCACTGGCGCAAGTCCGGCTACGACCTGGGCTTCGGGATCGGGATCGCGCGCGGCTACGCCACGCTGGGCCGGGTCGGCTACGAGGGCCGCTACGACTATGCGGCGATCGGCACGGTGGTCAATCTCGCGGCGCGGCTGTGCTCGGACGCCAAGGACGGTCAGATCCTGATCGACGGCAAGGTCTATTCGGCAATCGAGCAGGCGATCGGCGCGGAGCCTGCGGACGATCTGACCCTGAAAGGCTTCCACCGGCCGATCAAGGCGTTCAACGTGCCACAGATGTCGGTGCCGGCTTCGTCGTAACGTTTTTGCCGCAAGGGCCATCATGCAGCGGCGCGCGTTCATCGGTCTTCTCGGCGGCGCGGCCGCAGTCTCGGCGGCGGGCCCGCGACGGCTGCTTGCGCAGCCGGCTGCGGTGCGCCGGATCGCAGTGCTGTCAGGCCTTGCTGAGAAAGACCCGGAATCGCGGCTGCGGATGACCTCGTTCGAGCGCGGGCTGCGCGATCTCGGCTGGGTCAAGGGCCGCAATCTCCAGGTCGAATACCGTTGGGCGGGCGACGGGGCCTCGCTGCGCGAGAGTGCGGAGCAACTCATCAGCCTCAAGCCAGAATTGATCCTGGCGAACAGTACGCCGGTGGCGACCGTGCTGCAGGCGCAGACCCGCACCGTGCCGGTCGTGTTCGTGCAGGTCACCGACCCGGTCGGTCAGGGCTTCGCCGCCAGTCTGGCGCAGCCCGGCGGCAATCTGACCGGCATCACCAATTTCGAATTCTCGGTCGGCAGCAAATGGATCGAGACGCTCAAGGATATTGTACCGCGCCTTAAACGGGTGGCGGTCGTGTTCAATCCGGAGACCGCGCCGTTTGCCGACCAGTTCATCCGGCCGATCTCGGCCACCGCGGCGACGTTCAAGCTAACCACCACGGTCGTTGCGGCGCGCGAGCCTGCCGGCCTCGAGCGGATGATCGCGGAATTTGCGAAAGCGCCGGACGGCGGCCTGCTGGTGCTGCCCGACGTCAGCACGGTCAATCATCGCCAGGAGATCATCGCGCTGGCGACGCGTCATCGCCTGCCGGCGATCTATCCCTATCGTCTGTTTGCCGCCAGCGGTGGTCTCGTCTCGTATGGCTCCGACATGGCCGACATTTATCGCCGCGCGGCCTCGTTCGTCGATCGTATCCTGCGCGGTGGCAATCCGGGCGTCATGCCGATCGAAGCGCCGACGAAATTCGAACTGGTGATCAATCTCAAGAGCGCCAAGGCGCTACAGATCGAGGTGCCCGCGGAGCTGCTTGCGCTCGCCGACGATGTGATCGAATGACCAGGGCCAAGATCGGGCCGCGGCCGCCATCGGCGATGCGCGCTTCGGCCATCCAGGTAAGCAAAAGCCTGTCGCCTCAATATCCTACTTGCCCGAGGGAAACCGGCGACGTCAGAGGAGACGAACGCGCCAGGCGGCGGTCGGTGCGGTCAAGACTTGTTGTCCGGACGGCCCAACAAACTCGCCATCTCCTGTTCGAGGCTGTCGTAGAGCGATGATTTCGGCCCTGCCGCCGCCGTGCGCTCGGCGCGGGCCGGGCGGGCCTCGCTGCGCGCTGGCCGCGCCTCCGCGGCGGGGGCGCGCTGGGGCGGCGGCGGTTCAAATTCCTCCGCTTCGCGAGGTTCCGTCTCGTAGTTCTGCGTCGATCGCGGCGGAGGCTCGGCGAAACCCTCCGGCTTGCCTGGGCGACGCAAGGCGGCTTCGAGCCGGTGGGCCATCTCGGCGAGGTTCTGGTCGGCGGGCGAGTTGAATGGCGGCTCGGCCGCCTGCGGCGGTTCCGGGGCAGGAGCAGGCGGTGGCTGCGGGGCAGCCTGCGGGCGCGGAAATCGCGTCTCGCGTCGCGCAGGACGCGGCTCGGCGCTGGCTACCGGTGCCGGTTCGGCCTGCGGCGGCTGGGTGCGGGCGATCTCATCCGCCAGGCCCTCGAGCGGATCCTGCGGGACGCGGGCCCGGCGCTGCGGCGCGGGCTGCGATGGAGGCGGCGGCGGTGCGGGCTCCGGTTCGCCGGTCCACTCCAGCTCCTCTTCGGGGGTCATCGAGGGCGGTGGCGGCGGCGGTGGCTGGGTGTGCCGATGTGTGACGCGGGGCAACGCCGGCGGTTCGATGCGCTGCGACGGCGCAGGCGGGGGCGGCGCTGGCGCCGGTTCCGGCTGCAGCGGCCACATGCTGCCCTCGCCCAGCGGAACGGCACGCGGCAGCGTATCGGTCGCCGCCGGCGGGCGTGGGGCCTGAACGTCGCGCGGCGGAGCGGCCGCGCGCACGATATTGGCCTCGACGACCACGTCGGTCGGTCCGCCGATCATCATCAGATGCTCGACATTGTCGCGTCGGATCAGGACCAGGCGCCGGCGTCCATCGACGGACGCGGCATCGATAACGGCCAGCCGCGGCTGCCGGCCGCGCGCGGTTCCCGCACCGAGGCGCTCGGCGCCGAACCGTCGCACCAGCCAGGCAGTGAGAGCGATCAAGGCGAGAACGACAATAAAGGCGAAGACAAACTTGAGCCCGTATTGTCCCTCGCCAAACAGTGTCTCGAACATCGATCCTCCCTGGGTTCAGGGGACCGGCGGCTAATCGGAATCGGCCGAATAGTTAACGCCGGCGGGCAGCATTTGCCGCCACGAATACTAACAAAGAATTAAAAAGGATAGGCCCCAGCACCCCTCGCTCCTAGTCCCAAAGATTTCTCTTGGTAAACGGCGGATTAATGGCAATTGGGCGAGTTCCCTCAAGATTAACCGGTCGTTACTTTTCCGTCCATTTCAGGGTCATTTAATTCTATTAGCTAACGGCCACAAGGGCCCTTGTACTCGGGCATTTTCTCGCTAGTTCTATTAACACCCCATTCAATCGTGTTAAGCTACCGTCGTTAGCCGAGGCTTAGCTCTGGAGCAACATCCCAATGACCCAACCCAGAAGCGCCGCCCGCAAGTCTCGCTTGACCGAGTTGGCCGTGAAGCGGCTGAAGCCCAAGGCGAGCACGTTCCTGGTCTGGGATACCCAGCAACGCGGCTTGGCGCTGAAGACGATGCCGACCGGCAACAAGAGCTGGAAGGTGATCTACAGCTTCCACGGCCGCCCGCGCTGGCTGCATCTGGGTGACGCCAACGCCATTGGACTGGGCGACGCCCGGACCCTGGCGGCGGAAGCGATGCTGGCGGTCGCCAAGGGCAAGGACGTGGCAGCCGAGAAGCGGGCCGAGCGTGGCGCTGGAACCTTCGCTGAACTGGCCGAGCGCTACGTCGAGGACTACGCCAAGCGCCACAACAAGAGCTGGAAGCAGGCCGAGGCCCTGATCCGCCGGTATGTCGAGCCGCGCTGGGGCAAGCTGCAGGCTGCCAGCATCAGCCGCGCCGACGTCCGCAATCTGCTGGCCAAGATCGAGGCCCCCGTGCTCGCCAACCAAATCTTGGCGAGCGTCAGCGCTATTTACACCTGGGCGATCAAGATGGAGATCGTGATCGCCAATCCCTGCAAGCTGGTCGACCGCAACAAGACCAACAGCCGGGAGCGTATCTTGTCTGACTCTGAGGTGCCGAAGTTCTGGAACGCATTTGACGATGCCGGACTGGTCGAAGGCGCTGCACTTAAGATGATCCTGCTGAACGGTCAGCGGCCGGGCGAAGTCAGCCATATGCGACGCGAGCACATCGTCGACGGCTGGTGGGAGCTACCCGGCGATCCGGTAACGGCGCTCGGCTGGCCCGGCACAAAGAACGGCGCCAGCCATCGGGTCTGGCTCCCTGCCCCTGTGCAGGCGCTGCTCGCCGAGCTGAAAGATGACGATGCCACCGGCTTCGTGTTCGCTGGACCCCGTGGTCGTCCGGTGCATGGGCTCGATGCCGCCATGCGAGTGATCTGCAGCAAGCTTGCCGTCGACAGGGCGACACCACACGACCTGCGGCGCACCCACGGCTCCACCATCACATCGCTCGGCTTTGGCCGTGACGCCATGAACCGAATTCAAAATCACCGGGAGGGTGGCATCGCATCGGTTTACGACCGGCACGGATATGCCGATGAGAACAAGCGGGTCATGGAGGCGGTCGCCAGCAAGATCATGGCGCTGGTCGAGGGTGAGCCGGGCGGCAACGTGGTGTCGATCAGGCGTTAAAACTTTCGACCGACAGAGACTTGCTCCGCTATACGTTTGAGCCTATTTATCAGTCGACCACTGGACCACCTCGGAATCGACCGCGAGGCCAACGGCAGAATCGCTCTCCCCACGCGCGGGGAGGTTGGTCGGCCCTCGTCGAGGGTAGCGCAACAACAGGTCTCCGTTCAGCGATGTGCTGGCGGGGCCTTTTTCGTTTTTAGGGTCCGCCCGCCATCCGAAATTGAGGATGGACCGACGTGACGACCTCCACCAACATCAGGAGCCCGCGCCCCAACACGCAGGTTGCCGCGAGCCGGAAGGCCGCCGTGCTCAAGGCGGCTGGCGACAAGCAGATTAATCCGACATGGTTGCGCGGCATCTCGCGACAGCTGCCACCGCTCAGCGACGAGCTGCCGCCAACGCCTCCGCCACGGCTTCTCGATAAGCGCAGCGTCCTCGCGATCACCGGCACAAGCTATCCAACACTGTGGTCATGGATGCGAGCCGGAACGTTTCCGAGATCGCGTGAGGTCGGCGGCCGAAGTATGTGGCTGTCGTCCGAGATTGACGCGTGGATCGCGGCGCTGCCGGTTCGCAAGCTCAAGGGCGACGCAGAAGTCGCGTGACGGGGTGCGGTCTCGAAAAGCTTCGGGGCCCGCGACCGATAGACCGGATCGCGAGCCCCGAGCGATGGTTTCTGCTGGGCGGCGGAAACTTCGCAACGCTTACACCATCGGCCCGCATGATGTCCAGAGCGCCTCCGATCGACGGAGGGCGCAATGAACAGCCTGCGCACCGCCGTCCGTGCCGCGTGCAGGGCCTACAAGAAAAGCGGCCGCATGCTCGATGCTGCACTGGCCTACGCCGAGCATAGCTTTCCGATCTTTCCGCTCGATCCCGTCAGCAAGGCACCGATCCCGCGCCGCGATAAAGACCCGACCGGGGCGTATCCCGACGGCATTCCCCGCACCGGCGGTCACTACAAGGCAACCTGCGACGCCGACGTCATCAGGCGCTGGTGGCGGCGGACACCCAACGCCCTGATCGGCATGCCGATGGGCGAGCGGACCGGGGTTTTCACGATCGACGTGGATACGCCCGAAGATCACGCCGATGGCGTCTCGGCATGGCAGGCGCTCGCCGCTGAACACCCCGAATTTACAACAAGGGAGCACCGTAGCGCGACCGGCGGGCCGCACCTGATCTTCCTATGGGTCGAGGGCATTCGCTGCGCCACGGGCGAGCTGCCGGGCGGTGTGGAGGTCAAGGGGCAGGGTGGCTACATCGCAGTCCCGCCCAGCCAGCGGAAGGGCCGCTCGTACACGGTGTTTCGCGACATCGATCCAGAGCCAGCGCCGAAGTGGCTCCTCGACCTGATCCTGGCGAAGCAGTCGCCAGCACAATTCAGCAGTGGTGAGATCGTCGATCAGACGGAGCTGGCCGACGCCATGCGGGCGATCCCGAATGACGATCTGGATTGGACTGACTGGAACAACTTCGGGATGGCGATCTGGGCGGCGACCGGCGGCAAGGGCTTCGAGATATTCGACGAATGGTCAGCGAAGTCGCCATGGTACGGCGTCAAGGAAACACCGGCCGAGCGCTGGAAAGCGATCACCGGTTCGCCGCCCAATCAGACCGGCAGCGGCAAGATTTTCAAGGCGGCGGGTAAACATGGCTGGATGCCGAAGGCGGCGACGTATCAGCTGCCGACGTATAGCGACCTCACACAGGCAAGGCAGCGATTGAAGGCGCTGACACGTGACTTCCTGCAGCAGGTGGCGATCTGGGCCGAAGCGACTGACACCGACGATGCAACCGACACCGCACCACCGCCAGTGTGGGCGGCCCGTGTCGGTACCGGTATCGGCAAGACGCGCATCGCCATCGAAGAACTGGCGGCATGGATACGGGCGAACGCAGGCACCTTGCGCGGTCCGGTGGTCTATCTGGTGCCAAGGCACAAGCTCGGCGACGAGATTCTGCAACTGTTCGCCGCACAAGGCATCGACGCCAGGATTTTCCGTGGCCGCGATGCCGAGAACCCCGAACAGCCGGGCTGGAAGATGTGTTTAAACCCGGGG
>JBFXEX010000102.1:0-21248 GCA_050179645.1 Xanthobacteraceae bacterium
GCCGCCATTTCGCGGTACTGCGCCAGCTCGCCCATGATCTTGCCGGCGACCTTCATCATCGCCTTGGTCTGTGCCGCGGAGCCCACGCGCGACACCGAGAGGCCGACGTTCACGGCCGGTCGGATGCCCTGATAGAACAGGTCGGTCTCCAGGAAGATCTGCCCGTCGGTGATCGAGATGACGTTGGTCGGAATGTAGGCCGACACGTCGTTGGCCTGGGTCTCGATCACCGGCAGCGCCGTCAGCGAGCCCGAGCCGTTGGCGTCGTTCATCTTGGCGGCGCGCTCCAGCAGCCGCGAGTGCAGGTAGAAGACATCGCCCGGATAGGCCTCGCGGCCCGGCGGGCGGCGCAGCAGCAGCGACATCTGGCGATAGGCGACGGCCTGCTTGGACAGGTCGTCATAGATGATCACCGCGTGCATGCCGTTGTCGCGGAAGTATTCGCCCATCGTGCAGCCGGTGAACGGCGCCAGGAACTGCATCGGCGCCGGATCGGAGGCGGTGGCCGCGACGATGATCGAATAATCGAGCGCGCCCTGCTCCTCCAGCACCTTGGCGAACTGCACAACGGTGGAGCGCTTCTGCCCGATCGCCACGTAGACGCAGTAGAGCTTGATCTTCTCGTCGCCCGAGGCGTTGAGCGACTTCTGATTGAGGATGGTGTCGAGCGCGATCGCGGTCTTGCCGGTCTGCCGGTCACCGATGATCAGCTCGCGCTGACCGCGGCCGATCGGAATAAGCGCGTCGATCGCCTTCAAGCCGGTTGCCATCGGCTCATTCACGGATTTACGCGGGATGATGCCGGGCGCCTTGATGTCCACGCGGCGGCGCTCCGCAGCCTCGATCGGCCCCTTGCCGTCGAGCGGGTTGCCAAGCGCGTCGACCACGCGGCCGAGCAGGCCCTTGCCGACCGGCGCATCGACGATGGCGCCGGTACGCTTGACGGTCTGGCCTTCCTTAATCTCGCGGTCGTTGCCGAAGATCACGATGCCGACGTTGTCGGTTTCGAGATTGAGCGCCATGCCGCGCACGCCGTTCTCGAATTCGACCATTTCGCCGGCCTGGACGTTATCAAGGCCGTACACGCGGGCAATGCCGTCACCGACCGACAGCACCTGACCGACTTCCGAGACCTCGGCCTCCTGGCCGAAATTCTTGATCTGCTCTTTGAGGATTGCCGAAATTTCGGCGGCGCGAATGTCCATCAAGAGACCTCTTTCATCGCGTGCTTGATCGCATTGAGCTTGGTGCGGAGCGAACTGTCGACCATGCGGGAGCCGACCTTGACGATCAGCCCGCCGATGATCGAGGGATCGACGTTCACGTCGACCTGAACGTCCTTCTTGGTCACGGCGTTGAGCGTGTCCCGGATCGCCGCGAGATGCGCATCGCTGGGCTTTTCGGCCAGCGTGACCTGCGCCGTGACCTCGCCTTTGTGGTTGGCGACGAGTTGGTTGAATGACTTGACCATGTCGCGCGCGGCGAACAGCCGGCGGTTCGAGGCCACGACCTTCAGAAATTGCGCTGCTAGCCCGGAGATGCCGGCCTTGTCGAGCACCGCCATGAGGGCGTTGGTTTGCTCGTCGGCGGAGAACACCGGGCTGCGGATGAGCCGGGTGAAATCGGCGCTTTCGGAAATTAGTGCGTCGAACCGGGCCAGATCGGACCTGACCGAATCGACTGCGCTTGCTTCGAGCGCGAGCTCGAAAAGCGCGGTGGCATAGCGGCCTGCCATGCCCGAAACGATGCCTTGCGCCCCTGCCACGTCAATTCTCTTTTGGGCAATCCGCAGGCTCGGCACCGCTGACGAGGGCGGGGCGCTAAGCCCTTGAAATGCAAGTGGGACTTCGGATTTCCGGGGTAGACACCGGCGTGCCCGTGGAACCCCACGAAAATCGCGCGTTTGCTAACACACCGGGAACGGCGGTGCAACATGACCGTCGGCCGGGGAGCCGCCCTGTGTGAATGCCCCTTGTGCAGTCCGCCCACCCCGATATGAACGCCCGACCGCGGCTCCACGATACCCTTCCCGCCGCTCCAACGAGAACAAAAGGCCTTGCAAAAGCCTCCCCCGCAGGACGCCACGGATACCACTGCCCGGCTGATGCTGGTCGTGCTCAGCATCGCCTGGGGGGTCACCTGGCCGTTCAACCGTATCGCGCTCGACGGTGTGCCGCCGTTCAGCATGCGGTTCGCAACGACGTTGCTCGGCGCGCTGGTCGTATTTGCAATGGCGGGGGTGCAACGGCGCAGTCTCCGGCTGCCGCCCGGAGCCGCGTGGCTGCATGTCGTGATCGCGGGGACGCTGAATATCGCCGGTTTCACTGTGTTCAGCGCGCTGGGACAGATGGGAACGACCACGTCCCGGGTGATCATTCTGGGCTACAGCATGCCAATCTGGGCGTGCCTCATGGCCCGGCCGATCCTGGGAGAGCGGATCACCCGGCCCCGCCTTCTCGCTCTCATTCTGTGCGCAAGCGGAATCGCGGTGCTGGTCTCGCCGCTCGCCGGCGCCGGCATCCCGCCTGGACTGCTGTTCGCCCTGGCCGCGGGTGTGAGCTGGGCCGCCGGCACCGTCTACCTGAAGTGGGCCCGCATTAATGGCGATCCCGTGGCCATCGCCGGCTGGCAACTTGCGGCTGCCTTGGCGGTCATCGCCATTACGGTCCCGGTGTTCGAGGATGGGCTGCATCTGTGGCCGCTGCAGGGGCGGACCATCATGGCGCTGGCCTTTTCGGGAATGATCGGGTCCGGGCTCTGCTATTACCTGTGGTTCGCGATCGTGCGGCGCCTGCCGGCCAGCACGGCATCGCTCGGCGTGCTCGCCGGACCGGTCATCGGCATCGCGGCTTCGGCGCTTGCGCTCGGCGAACGGCCGACGCTCTCCGATTATATCGGCTGCGCGCTCATTCTGACCGCGGCCGCCTGCGTGCTGATCGTACCGCCTCCGCGTAGACCCGCGTCCGTCGGAACGAACGTCCAATGACTTCGGGCGCGCGCACCTTCAATCTTTTCTGCCTGCTCTGGCTCGTCGGCATGTCGACGCGCATCACCATTCTGGCGGTTCCGCCGGTCATTCCGTTGATCCGCGACGACCTGCGGATGACCGAGACCCAGGTTGGGCTGCTGGTCGGGCTGCCGGTGTTGACCTGGGCGCTGGCGGCGATTCCCGGCTCGCTGCTCATCGCACGGCTCGGCGCGACATTCACGCTGGCCGCCGGATTGGCGCTGACCGGCCTCGCCGCTGCCGGCCGCGGCGCGGCGCCCGACGTCTGGGTGCTCTATGCGGCGACCATGCTGATGGGATGCGGGATCGCCGTCATGCAGCCGGCGCTGCCGACCCTGGTGCGGGAATGGGTTCCGCATCACATCGGGCTCGGCACCGCAGTCTCGAGCAACGGCATGATGGTCGGCGTCGCCGCCGGTCCCGCGCTGACCATCCCGTTCGTCCTGCCGCTGCTCGATCAAAGCTGGCGGCTGGCATTTCTGTGGTGGGCCGCACCGGTGCTGATGCTGGCGCTCCTCTTTCCGCTGCTGGCGCCGCGCATGACCGAAGTCACGTCGGCCGAAATCGGCATTCCGCGGCGCTGGTGGCCGGACTGGAAGAACCCGCTGATCTGGCTCCTCGGCCTGACGTTCGGCGCCAACAATTCGCTCTATTACGGCACCAACGCGTTTCTGCCCGACTACCTGGCGAGCGGCGGCCGGGCCGACCTCATCGGCGCGGCGCTCGGATTCATGAACGGCAGCCAGTTCGTTGCGTCGATCTTGCTTCTCGTCACCGCCGACCGCCTCCAGAACCGCGTGTGGCCGTATCTGGTGTTCGGACCGGCCGCCTTTCTCGGCGTGGTCGGCGTCGTGTTCGGCGACGGATTGTGGGTCGTCGCGGCCGCGGCACTGATCGGATTCTCGCTGGCCATCACGTTCGTCGTCACGCTTGCGCTGCCGCCGGTGCTGAGTCCGCCCGGCGACGTGCATCGCATGTCGGCCGGGATGTTCACGGTGAGCTTCAGCTGCGCGGTGATCGTCCCGATCGTCTGCGGCGCCCTGTGGGATCTGACCGGGCTGCCCTGGACGGCGTTTCTGCTGCTGCTGCTGTGTCCGCTGCTGCTCACCGCACTCGGTTTCGCGCTCAGCCTCCACGGCCGGACATCGCGGCGTGCATCGGTCTGAGTTCAAACTGGATCGCGATGGTGCAGGTTAACCCGTCCCTCGCGAATGCGGAACAATCAACGCGCCACGAAGTTCATCCATCCAGTCTGCCAAGAGCCTGACGCCTGCGGGCGCGAACGACTAAGGTTCATCAAATCCATTCGAGCATTGTCAAATCAATTGGAGCATTGTCTTGGGAAAGCTCGGGCTGTGTATCGCTCTCGGTTCGCTTCTGCTGTTGACGGGTTGCTTTGAGGGGCCGCAGGGTCCCGCCGGACAGATCGGACCTCCCGGTCCCCAGGGTCCGCAAGGTACGCCAGGCCAGCGCGGCGCCGACGGTGCGCGGGGCGGGCTCGGCCCTGTCGGCCCGGCGGGTCCGCAAGGCCCGAAGGGCGATCGCGGCGAGCCGGGACCGCCGGGCACCGCGGCCGCAAACATCCGCCTCGTCCAGGATAACGGCGATACGCTGTCGTGCAACGCAGACGAAGTGCTCGCCTCGGTGATCTGCAGCGACGGCGCAGCGGCCGCGATCAGCCAGAAGCGCAATGCGAAATGCGGCGCAGCGAACGGCGTGATCGGCATCTGCATGAAGCCGTAGGACGGCTCGGAGAACTTCCTCCCGACTGACGCCGGCAAGTTGCATCGGCCCGCTACAGGAAGCTCTGCGGGTCGATATCGACTTCGAGCTTGATGTCGCTCTTGTGCTTCGGCGCCGCCGCCAGCCAAACCCGCAGGTAGGCGGAGAGATCCAGATTGCGCGGCGACTTCGCCAGCAGCCGGAAACGGTAGCGGCCACGGACCACGGCAAGCGGCGCTTCCGCAGGACCCAACACGCGCACCTGGTCCTCGCGCGGCGCCAGCGCGGCGAGCCGACGGGCATAGCCTTCCGCCGCATGCCGCTCTCCGGCGGAAATCAGAATGCTGGCAAGCCGCCCGAACGGCGGATACTGCGTCTTTTCGCGCAGCTCGATCTCGCTGGTATAGAACGCATCGCGGTCGGCAGCGACCAGCGCCCGCATCACCGGGTGTTCGGGCTGGTGAGTTTGCAGATAGCCGATGCCGTGTCCGGCCTCGCGACCGGCGCGGCCGACGACCTGATGCAGCATCTGGAACGTCCGCTCTGCAGCCCGCGGGTCGCCGTTGCTCAGGCCCAGATCGGCGTCGACGATCCCGACCAGGTTGAGCTTGGGGAAATGATGTCCCTTGGCGACAAGTTGCGTGCCGACCACGATGTCGAACCGGCCGGCTGCGACGTCGTCGAGTTCCTCGCGCAGGCGTTCGACGGATTCGACCAGGTCGCTTGAGAGCACGAGGATACGGCTGCCGGGAAACAGCGCCGCCGCCTCCTGCTCGAGTCGCTCGACGCCCGGCCCGACCGCCACGAACGAATCGGTCGCCTGGCATTGCGGGCATTGCGCCGGCGGCGGCATGGCGAAGCCGCAGTGATGGCAGACCAGCCGCCGCTTGAAGCGATGATCGACCAACCAGGCGTCGCAGTTCGGGCATGCGAGGCGATAGCCGCATTGACGGCAGAGCGTGAGCGGCGCATAGCCGCGACGGTTCAAGAACAGCAGCGCCTGCTCGCCGCGCTCGACCGCGGTCTTCACCGCCTCGGCGAGCCGCGGCGCGATGAACCGTCCGCGTGGCGGACCTTCGGTGCGCAGGTCGATCGCCTCGATGCCCGGCTGGAGCTGACCGCCAAATCGTTCCGGCAAATGGACGCGTGTGTAGCGCCCGCGCCGTGCATTCACCTCGGTTTCGACCGACGGCGTCGCCGATACCAGAACGATCGGGATATCGGCGGTCCGCGCCCGCACCACCGCCATGTCGCGCGCGTGGTAGCGCACACCGTCCTCCTGCTTGTAGGCCGGATCGTGCTCCTCATCGACGATGATGAGGCCCAAATCCGCGTACGGCAGAAACAACGCCGAACGCGCGCCGACCACCACGCTGACATCGTTCGACGCCACTGCCAGCCAGGTGCGGGCGCGTAAGCGCGGTGAGAGCTGGGAATGCCATTCCGCCGGACGGGTGCCGAAGCGGGCGGTGAAGCGATCGAGGAACTGCGTCGTCAGCGCGATCTCGGGCATCAGCACGAGCGCCTGTTTGCCCCGGCGGATGCATTCCGCCACCGCCTCGAAATACACCGCGGTCTTGCCCGAGCCGGTGACGCCGTCCAACAAGGTGACGCCGAAGCCGCCGCCGCGCACCCCGACGCACAGCCCGTCGGCGGCGGCGCGCTGCGCCGGAATAAAATCGGGTGGAGCAAAATCCGGGTCGGGCGCCCGCGCAACGGGCTCGGCCGGCAGCACCAGCGATTCAAGTGTCCCCTCGTCGACGAGACCATCGACCACGCCGGGCGAGACGCCGGCTTCCTCCGCCACGCTGCCTTTCCCTCGCGCCAGGCCGTCGGACAAGACGGCAAGCACGCGCTGACGAGCCGGAGTCATGCGAGGCGGCGGCGGGCCGGCAAGGCGCACGCCGACCCGGTCGCGCGCCGGACCGAGATGTTCGCCCATGCGCAGCGCCATCCGCAGCACCATGCCGCGCGCCGCCAGCGTATAGTTCGAAACCCAGTCGACGAATCGGCGGAGCTCTGGCTTGAGTGGCGGCACATCGAGCTTGTGGTCAATGTCCTTGAGCCGGTTGTGCAGGCCCGGCTTGACCGCCACGTCGCCGGCCCAGACCACGCCCGTCGCCTCGCGGGCGCCGAGCGGAACCGAGACGAGGTCGCCCGGTTCGAGATCGAGTCCGGCCGGCACCCGGTAGGAATAGGCATGATCCAGCGCGACCGGCACGAGCACGTCGACGTAGGTCTGGGCCAAAGGTTGGGCCATGCGCGATCTGCCGGTCCGCGGCGGTTAAGGAAGCCTGAACGAAAGGGGTGAGATATAGTCGGCCGTGTCAAGCTCAACACCCTCCACTGACCTGCCCGGCGCTGCGCCCGATGTGGCCGGCGAAGCCGCGCGCTGGCTCGGCTATCTGGCGGCTGAACGGCGGATGTCGCCCAAGACCGTTGAAGCCTATGAACGCGATCTCCGGCAGTTCATCGAGTTTCTGTGCGAGCACCTTGGCGCGCGCGTGACCTTCGTCGCCCTCAAGGACCTGACGCCGGCCGACATCCGCGGCTTCATGGCACTTCGGCGGTCGCGAGGGATCGGCGGCCGCTCCCTGATGCGGTCGCTCGCCGGAATCCGCTCGTTTGCGCGCTTCCTCGAAAAGAACGGCAAGGGCAAAGTCGGGGCACTCGCCGCCATACGTACCCCGAAAACTCCAAAGACCCTTCCGAAGCCGCTGGCGGTCGCCAGCGCAAGAAGCATCACCGACACCGCCCTGCGCGCGGGCGAACCGCGCGAACCCTGGGTTCTGGCGCGCGACGCCGCGGTGCTGGCGCTGCTCTATGGCTCCGGCCTGCGCATTTCCGAGGCGCTGGGTCTGCGGGCGAGGGATTTTCCGGAATGCGGCAAGGGCGACGTCATCACCGTCACCGGCAAGGGCAACAAGAAGCGCATGGTGCCGGTGCTGGCGCAGGTCGCGAAACTGGTCGACGACTACCGCGCGCTCTGCCCGTACCAGCCGGGCGATGACGATCCCTTGTTCTTCGGCGCTAAGGGCGGGCCGCTGGTTGCCCGCGTCGTGCAGCTTGCGATGGCACGGCTGCGCGGCGCGCTCGGGCTGCCGGAGACCGCAACGCCACATGCACTGCGCCATTCGTTCGCCACGCACCTCCTCACGCGCGGGGGCGACCTGCGTGCCATCCAGGAGTTGCTCGGCCACGCCTCGCTCTCGACCACGCAAATCTACACCGCAGTCGATACCGAGCGGCTGCTCGAGGTCTACCGCAACGCCCATCCGCGGGCGTGACGAAAGCTGTGACACCGCCCGCGATTTCGCTCCCCTGCCCTTGCCGGCCGCCATGGCTTCGATCCATGGTCTCGCCCGAAAACGTCTCGCGGGGAAAACCACATGAGTCACGGCGTGCATGCAGTTCAGCATGAGGTCGAGCACCAGCTCGAACACGAGCAACATGGCCACGGTGGCGGTCACGACAAATCGGCCGATGCCAGCCTGAGCCAGAACCGCAAGATCGCGTTGCTCATCGCGGTAATCGCGCTGTTCCTGGCGCTGTGCGAAACCATGGGCAAGAGCGCGCAAACGCTTGGCATCGAGCTCAACATCAAGGCCTCCGATACCTGGAATTTCTTCCAGGCCAAGACCGTCCGGCAAACTTCGCTGCGCACCGCCGCCGAGGCGATGACGCTCCAGCTCGCAACTGCGCCGAACGATCAGGCCCGAACCGCCATGCAGGAGCAGATCAACAAGTGGAAGGCGACCGTCGCCCGCTACGACTCCGATCCGAAAGAGCAGGACGGGCGCAAGGAATTGCGTGCGCTCGCCGAGAAATACGAGCACGACCGCAATATCGCGATGTCACGCTACCACAACTACGAATTCGGATCGGCTGCGTTTCAGATCGGCATCGTGCTCGCCTCGGCGGCGGTCATCACCGGCATGATGGGACTCGCCTTCGGCGCAATCGGGCTCGCCGTCGTGGGGCTTGGCTTCATGGGCCTCGGCCTGTTTGCACCTGATGTGCCGCACGAAGTGCTGCACTGGGCCCAGCACCTGTTCACGTCAGGTGCCGCCAGGCATTGACGTCGGTCATTCCGGGCCGGCCAAAGGCCGGAGCCTGGAATCCATGCCTCTTTGCTTCGGATTTCAGAAGATATGGATTCCGGGCTCGGGCTGACGCGCGCCCCGGCATGACGAAGAGAGAGTTGCGCCTAAGTCGCGTGCATGCGCCGGCGGATGCGCAGCATGAGCCTGATGGTGCGGTTTGCACGCTTGGGCGAGAACATGCGGAACCACAGCTTGATCCGGCGCTTGATCGGATCGACCAGCGCATGCGCCTTGGCGAGGAGGCGCAGCACGAGTTCGTAAAGGCGCCGAAACCACGCCAACTGCAGGAGCTTATCGCGAGTAAGATCGAAGATGAACGCGGTGATTCCGGTACTGATCACCTTCGCGGCTGCGAGCGTTGTCATGGCGCCAAGCCACGAGCCATGCGCCAGCATCCACAGGCCGATCAGCTTGAGCGGAAACAGGACGACGATCGGGATCAGGAACACCAGCAGGGTTGCATAGGGCGGCAGATGTTCGATCCAGCCAGCGAGCCGGGCCTTGATCTCGCGCAACGGAATGCGGGCGACGATGAAGGCGACGATCGGCGCCAGATGGCTCCACAGCCACGCCTCGAACAGAAACAGCAGCGCCAGCAGAACGAGGAAGGGCCGAAAGAGACGTCGCGCGATCCGGCGCCAGGCCGGGGGCCACGTTTCGGATGCCGCATCGGCGCTCATCGAGACACCAAACCTTCATTGCGACGGCCCGGTCGGCCATTGCCAAGGCATCATATCACATGCTGAGTGCGCGCTTGCCGACCGCGAGCGCCGCCTCCTTGATCGCCTCGCTCAAGGTCGGGTGGGCATGGCAGGTGCGGGCGATATCCTCGGCTGCACCTCCGAATTCCATCGCGACGGCGGCCTCCGCGATCATGTTGCCGGCATCGGCGCCGACGATGTGGACGCCAAGAACGCGGTCGGTCTTGGCATCCGCCAGGACCTTCACGAAGCCGTCGGTCTGGTGATTGACCTTGGCACGGCCGTTGGCGGTGAACGGAAACTTGCCGGCGTTATAGGCAACGCCGGCAGCCTTCAGTTCCTCTTCGGATTTGCCGACCGAAGCGACCTCCGGGAACGTGTAGATCACGTTCGGGATCACGTCATAGTTCACGTGCCCGGCCTGGCCGGCGATGACCTCGGCTGCCGCGACGCCTTCGTCCTCCGCCTTGTGCGCCAGCATCGGACCGGCGATCACGTCGCCGATCGCATAGATGCCCGAGACGTTGGTGGCATAGTGCGCGTCGACGACGACGCGCCCCTTCTCGTCCTTCTTGACGCCAACCGCTTCGAGCCCGAGCCCGTCGGTGTATGGCACGCGGCCGACCGCGACCAGCACGACGTCGGCCTCGACGGTTTCGGCCGCGCCGCCGGCCGCCGGTTCGATGGTTGCCTTGAGCGTCTTGCCCGAGGCATCCACCGCGGTGACCTTGGAAGACAGCTTGAACGCGATTCCCTGTTTTTCCAGAATGCGCTGGAACTGGCGGCAGACCTCGTGGTCCATACCGGGCAGGATGCGGTCGAGGAACTCGACCACCAGCACCTGCGAGCCGAGCCGCCGCCACACCGAGCCGAGTTCAAGGCCGATAACGCCGGCGCCGATCACCAGGAGCTTGCCAGGCACCTTGTCGAGCAGGAGCGCGCCAGTCGAGGACACGATGCGCTTTTCGTCGATCGTGATTCCCTTGAGGCGCGCGACGTCGGAGCCGGTGGCGATGACGATCGCCTTCGTTTCCAGTGTCTCGGTCTTGCCGTCGGCGGATTTCACTTCGACCTTGCCGGGCGCCGCGATCCGGCCGACGCCCTGAAAGCTGTCGATCTTGTTCTTCTTGAACAGGTACGCCACGCCCTTGACGTTGCCGTCGACGCCTTCGTCCTTGAACTTCATCATGGCGGCGAGATCGAGCTGCGGCTTGCCGACCTTGATGCCCATGCGTTCGAAGGCGTGCGCGGCATCGTCGAACAGCTCCGAGGCATGCAGCAGCGCCTTCGACGGGATGCAGCCGACGTTGAGGCAGGTGCCGCCGAAGGTCTTGTCCTTCTCAACCACCGCTACTTTCATACCGAGCTGCGCAGCGCGGATCGCGCAGACATAGCCGCCGGGGCCGGAACCGATGACGATGAGGTCGTAGGACATAACTTCTTCAGTTCCAACTCTAACTACGGTCTGGTTCTACAAAGCGTTCGCTCTTCAAAGATCTAAAGGTCCAGCACCAGCCGGCCCGGGTCCTCCAGCACCTCCTTGACGCGCACCAGGAAGGTCACGGCCTCGCGGCCGTCGACGATGCGGTGGTCGTAGGACAGTGCGAGGTACATCATCGGCCGCGCCTCGATCTTGCCGCCGATCACCATCGGGCGTTCCTCGATCTTGTGCATGCCGAGAATGCCGGACTGCGGCGCGTTGAGGATCGGCGTCGACATCAGCGAGCCATAGACGCCGCCGTTCGAGATCGTGAAGGTGCCGCCCTGCATCTCCTCGATCTTGAGCGCGCCGTCGCGCGCCCGCCGCCCGACATCGGAGATCGCCTTCTCGATCTCGGCCAGCGATTTGTGATCGCAGTCGCGGATCACCGGAACCACCAGCCCGCGCTCGGTGCCGACCGCGACGCCGATGTGATAATAGTTCTTGTAGATGATGTCGGTGCCGTCGATCTCGGCGTTGACGGCGGGAATTTCTTTGAGCGCCTGAACACACGCGCGCACGAAGAATCCCATGAAGCCGAGCTTCACACCGTGCTTCTTTTCGAACAGCTCCTTGTACTCGTTACGCATCGCCATCACCGCGGTCATGTCGACCTCATTGAAGGTCGTGAGCATGGCGGCGGTGGCCTGCGCCTCCTTCAGCCGCCGCGCGATGGTCTGGCGCAGGCGCGTCATCTTCACCCGCTCTTCGCGCGAAGCATCGTCCGGCACTGACGGCGCGCGCATTTGAATCGCGGCGGCAGAGTGTGCGACCGGCGTCGGCGCCGACGCGGCCCGTTCGATCGCCGCCAGCATGTCGCCCTTGGTGACGCGGCCGTCCTTGCCGGAGCCCGGGACGGTCGACGGCTCGACCCCGGATTCCGCCGCGAGCTTGCGGACCGACGGAGCGACCGGCGTGTCGGGCGCGAGCTTGCTCTTCGGCTCGGCATCGGCCTTCGGCGGCACCCTCGGCCGCGGCTCTTCGTCTGCGGCGTTGATCGGCGCGGTGGTCGAAGTCTTCTGGTCCGGCCGTCCGGTCGGCGCCGGCGTCGATTTGCTCGGCACGACCGTCCCGGCCGCGCCGTCAGTGATCTGCCCAAGCAACGCGCCGACCGCGACGGTTTCGCCATCCTGCGCGGCGATTTCGCCCAACACTCCGGCGGCCGGCGCCGGCACCTCGATGGTGACCTTGTCGGTCTCGAGCTCGACCAGCGGCTCGTCGACCGCCACCGGATCGCCCGGCTTCTTGAACCACTTGCCAATGGTGGCCTCGGTCACCGATTCGCCGAGCGTCGGTACGCGGATCTCAGTCATCAGTCTCTTCCTTGCCGCCACCCCGTCGTGATCCGGGGCCGCAATTGATAATCGTCTGCATCTGCCGGGCGCCCCGTGACGCCGGCATGACAGTCAGTGCGTTCCCTACCCCAGCGCCTCGTCGAGGAACGCCTTGAGCTGCGCGAGGTGCCGCGACATCTGGCCGATCGCGGTCGCCGCCGAAGCCGGGCGGCCCACATAAGTCGCGCGCGGGTTCTTCGCGCCGAGCTGGTTGAGCACCCATTCGAGGTAAGGCTCGATGAACGGGAACGCGCCCATGTTGCGCGGCTCTTCCTGGCACCACACGAACTGCGCGTTGCGGAACCGCCCGAGTTCGTGAACCAGCGCCTTGAGCGGCACCGGATAGAGCTGCTCGACCCGCAGCAGATAGATATCGTCGATGCCGCGCTTCTCTCGCTCCTCGTAGAGATCGTAGTACACCTTGCCGCTGCACAGCACGACGCGACGGATCTTCTCGTCGGCAACCAGCTTGATCTTTTCATTGGGCAAGAGCTGCGCGTCGTCCCAGAGCAGCCGATGGAACGACGTTCCCGATCCCATCTCCTCAAGTCGCGACACTGCGCGCTTGTGGCGGAGCAGCGATTTCGGCGTCATCAGGATCAGGGGCTTGCGAATGTTGCGCTTCAACTGCCGGCGCAGAATGTGGAAATAGTTGGCAGGCGTCGTGCAATTGGCGACCTGCATGTTGTCTTCGGCGCACATCTGCAGGAAACGCTCCAACCGCGCCGAGGAATGCTCCGGCCCCTGCCCTTCGTAGCCGTGCGGCAACAGACAGACCAATCCCGACATGCGCAGCCACTTGCGCTCGCCCGAGGAGATGAACTGATCGAATACGACCTGGGCGCCGTTGGCGAAGTCGCCGAATTGCGCTTCCCACAGCGTCAGCGCATTGGGTTCGGCGAGCGAGTAGCCGTACTCGAAGCCGAGCACCGCCTCTTCCGACAGCATCGAGTTGACGACTTCATAGCGCGACTGGTTGTCGCTGAGGTGGTTGAACGAGGTGTAGCGGTTCTCGTTGTCCTGATCGATCAGCACCGAATGGCGCTGAGAGAAGGTGCCCCGCTCGCTGTCCTGGCCCGAGAGCCGGACCGGATGGCCATCGAGCAGCAGCGAGCAGAACGCCAGCGCTTCGCCGGTCGCCCAGTCGATGCCCTCGCCGGACTTGATCGCCTTGGCGCGCGCATCGAGGAACCGCTGAATGGTGCGATGGACGTGAAAGTCCTTCGGCACCACGGTGATCTTCTCACCGATCTCCTTCAGCGTCGCAATCTCAACCCCGGTATGACCGCGGCGCGGATCGTCCTGGTCGCGCGCAGCGCTGATGTCGGCCCAGCGGCCGTCCAGCCAGTCGGCACTGTTGGGCTTGTAGCCCTGGCTCGCCTCCAGTTCGACGTCGAGGCGACCACGCCATTCGGCGCGCATTTTCTCGACTTCCTCGCCGGTGACGACGCCTTCCGCCACGAGCTTTTCGGAATAGATTTCCAGCGTCGTCGGGTGCGCCTTGATCGCCTTGTACATCAACGGCTGAGTGAAGGCCGGCTCGTCGCCCTCGTTGTGACCGAAGCGGCGATAGCAGAACATATCGATCACGACCGGGTGCTGGAACTTCTGCCGGAACTCGGTCGCCACCTTCGCGGCGTAGACCACGGCCTCCGGATCATCGCCGTTGGCATGAAACACCGGCGCCTCAACCATTTTGGCGACGTCGGACGGATAGGGTGACGAGCGGGAGTATCGTGGATAAGTCGTAAAGCCGATCTGGTTGTTGACGATGAAATGCACGGAGCCGCCGGTCCGGTGGCCGCGCAGTCCCGACAATCCGAAGCATTCCGCGATGACGCCCTGGCCGGCGAACGCCGCATCGCCGGAAATCAGCAGCGGCATCGCCATGGTGCGGTCTTCACGCGTGCCGCCGAGCTGGTCCTGCTTGGCGCGCGTCTTGCCGAGCACCACTGGGTTGACGATTTCCAGATGCGAAGGATTGGCGGTGAGCGACAGGTGCACCCGGTTGTTATCGAACTCGCGGTCCGAGGATGCCCCGAGGTGATACTTGACGTCCCCTGAGCCCTCTACCGAGTCGGGCGAAGCCGAACCGCCCTTGAATTCGTGAAAGATCGCCCGATGCGGCTTGCCCATCACCTGCGCGAGCACATTGAGCCGTCCGCGGTGCGCCATGCCGATGACGATATCTTTGACGCCGAGCGCGCCGCCGCGCTTGATGATCTGTTCCAGGGCCGGAATCATGGATTCACCGCCATCAAGGCCGAAGCGCTTGGTGCCGGTGAATTTCAGGTCGCAAAACTTCTCAAAACCTTCGGCCTCGACCAGCTTGTTGAGGATGGCGCGCTTGCCTTCGCGGGTGAAGCTGATCTCCTTGTCGGGCCCCTCGATGCGTTCCTGCAACCATGCCTTCTGCGCCGGATCGGAGATGTGCATGAACTCGATGCCCAGCGTCTGGCAGTAGGTGCGCTGCAGGATCGCAAGAATCTCGTGCAGCGTGCCGAACTCCAGGCCGAGGACCCGATCGAGAAAGATGCGGCGGTCCATGTCGGCTTCGGTGAAGCCGTAGGAGCGCGGGTCGAGGTCGGCCTCCGGACGTTGCGGCTCAAGGCCAAGCGGATCGAGATTGGCGTGGAAGTGGCCGCGCGCCCGATAGGCGCGGATCAACATCAGGGCATGGATCGAATCGCGCGTTGCCTGCTGGACATGCGCGGGCGAGAGTTCGACGCCGGCGGCTTGCGCGCGTGCTTTGAGCTTATCGCCGATCGCCCGCTCGACCTCCTGCCAGTCGCCGTCCAGCGCAGAAACCAGTTCATTGCGTGCCAGGAGCGGCCAGCCCGGGCGCTTCCAGGAAGGCCCCTCGGCGCTTCGCAGCGCCTGAGTCTGCTCGTCCTTCAGGCTCTTGAAAAACTGCTGCCATTCGGCGTCGACCGAATTCGGGTTGGTCTGATAGCGGGCGTAGAGATCCTCGATGTAGGGCGCGTTGCCGCCATAGAGAAAGGAAGTGCGGGCAAAGGCGGCATTGGCGTCTTGGCGGGACATTGCTGAAGGTCCTGATCGGCAGGAGGCGGGCCAAATCGGCCCGCGGATAGGTGGGTTGGGCGATTCCGGGCCCTTATAACATCTATGCTGCAACTGCGTGGTAACAATTGCCACGATTTATGAATCTATATTCACTTTATGCGCTTCTCTCCGGTACCTGCGAGAAATCGCAAAACCGGCAGTTCCACCCTCCCTGGCCTGACCGAACGAGAAAGGCCCCGGCATTTCTGCCGGGGCCCTGGGCACCGAAGTGGGGAAATCGGCTCAGTAGGGGCTGGAGCTGAAGATGTAGTTCACACCCATGCGGGCCACGACCGCGCTGTCGTTGTTGGTGAAGCGGAAGTTACCGTTCTGCACCGGGCTGAAGAAGTTGTCCTGGTACTGCTTGACGTTAATGTACAGCACCTCGGACTTCAGGCTCCAGTTGGAGGCGAACTTCCACTCGCTGCCGGCGCCGACCGTCCAGCCCCAGCGGTTCGAACTGAATTCGAATTGCTCGGGGGCTCCGAAGTTGGCCGTATAGGTGTTGCTGACGTTGGCCCAAGCGAAACCACCCGTGACATAGAGCATCACGTCGTCGACGATGATGCCGGTGCGCGTGCGAGCGGTGCCGAACGATTTCACATTGCTTTCAATCGTTGCCAGGGTACCGAGAACATTCGGATTATCCTGGAACGTCGACTTCGCCGAACCCCAACTCCAGTCGATCTCGACGCCGAACAGCGTGCAGCCGCGCTGCCAGTTGTAACCGCCTTGCACGCCGCCGTTCCAGCCGGTGCCATAGGTGGTATGACCGGCATTATCGATAAAGTAGCCGTCGTCGTCGTTGCGGTGCGCGGTGGCGTAGCCGGCGCCGACGTTGGCGCCGATATAGAAGCCGCCGAACTGCGCGCAGGCCGGCCGGACCACCGGAGCAGGCCCCTTGTAGGCCACCGGCAAATCCGCTGCCGCCGCCGAACCGGCGGCAAGCGCAACAAGCGCCGTCGTAGCAAGAAAGAGTTTCTTCATGTGATCCCCTGTTTTGGTTCTCGGTCCCGGCGCCAAGCCTCGCTCAAAATCGGTCCCCGGCGAAGCTTGCGACTTGATCTGCGAATGCTGGTCGATGTTGACCGATCGCGTGGGGATCACCTTACATCATAAAGCCGCCGCAATCTGTGCCTGCCGCGCAACACCTGCATTGAAATGCGCGAGCTTGCTCCTGGTACCTTAATACGCAGTCACAATTTTGCTCCGATTTGAGACATGCGGGCGAAGCAGCGAAGGAGGGGTGCCGGTAAGAGCCGTTCGTGAATTCTTGGCTCCGAGCGTGTGGCGCCAAAATGCAAAGACCTCAGGCCAATGGCCCGAGGTCCCATTGCGACAGCCGATGATCGGCGAGGATCAATACCTGGCGAGCGAGGTACCGCCGAAGCGGTAGTTCAACGTCAGGCGCACGATGTCGGAGCGAAGGCTGACATTGGTCCCTGGCGAGAGCGCCTGGGTGACGGTAACGTTCGGGAACGTGGTGCCGAACCGATAGTTCGCATTGCCCAGATCCAGATGCAGATACTCGAGGCCGATGGTCCAGTTCGGCGCGAACATATAGTCGAGGCCCAGTCCGGCCGCCCACCCGAGGTGATAGGCCTGGTTGGAGACGGCGAATGCGCCGACCGGAACGCCGAACTGCGCAGCCTGGCCCGCATAGCTGACCTCGCCGCGCGCCCAGGCGAGACCGCCGGTGGCATAGAACAGGGCGTTGCCTACCGCCCAGCCCAGACGGGCTCGCGCCGTGCCGAAGGTGGTCATCTTGACCGAGGCGACCTCGTCGGCGCTGTTGGGCGGAAGCGCCGGGACGATGGCGAACGGCGCACTGCTTTCGCTCTGCGACGTCCACGAGATGTCGGACACCAGGCCGAGTACAACCGGGCCATATTGGTAATCGCAGCCGAGTTGCACGCCGCCGACGAAGCCACCGGTTTTGAAGTCACCGCTGTAGCCATAGACGAGCGGGAAGCCCGGAGGGGCAACCGGATTGCCGCCGGCCGCCGGAACGGCCGCATTCGGCAGATCGTTGTCTTGCCAGTTGCTCCAGCCGTAGCCGGCGTGACCGCCGACGTAGCATCCGCTCCAGTTCGTGGCGACGACGACGGGCGGCGGCGCCTTATACACCGGGCCCCTCACCGGCAGATCGGCGGCACCTGCCGACGTGGTCATCGCAACCGCCGCAATCGCAGCCGTCGCAAGCAATAGTCTGTTCATCGCAGTCCTCCCCTGACGCGGAAATCCCCCGGCCGATCGCATCAGGCAAATCGGCCATGTCGGGCGGCTAAGTGCGCGCTCGATGAAAATGATTTTACGCGATCGGCTCGCATTGGCTGTCACGGTCGCGCCACACGGCTTCTCGAAGCGACCCGCCAACCTGCGACGACATGCGAAAAAGCCCGCAACGGCGGGCATTTCCTGTTACGTCGCGCTCGCGTGGAGATTCAAATTAAGGTTAAGCAGTCGCACAACGGCGGGGGTCCGGGGCCGCGACAACCATCGCGCCGTTCGCTGCGCTGCATCACTACGACTTCAATATTTCTGCCAGCGTCCGGCCGAGCCGCGCGGGCGATGGCGACACCTTGATGCCGGCAGCTTCCATCGCGGCGATCTTGGATTCCGCATCGCCCTTGCCGCCCGAGATGATCGCGCCGGCATGGCCCATGCGCCGGCCGGGCGGCGCGGTTCGTCCGGCGATGAAACCGACCACCGGCTTCTTGCGGCCGCGCTTGGCCTCGTCGATCAGGAACTGCGCGGCATCTTCCTCGGCCGCGCCGCCGATCTCGCCGATCATGATGATCGATTGGGTTGCCTTGTCGGCCAGCAGCATGTCGAGCACGTCGATGAACTCGGTGCCCTTGACCGGATCGCCGCCGATGCCGACCGCCGTGGTCTGGCCGAGCCCGACCTGCGTGGTCTGGAATACCGCCTCGTAAGTCAGCGTGCCGGAGCGCGAAACAATGCCGACCGAGCCGGGCTTGAAGATGTTGCCCGGCATGATGCCGATCTTGCATTCGCCTGCCGTCATGACGCCCGGGCAGTTCGGGCCGATGAGCCGCGACCGCGATCCCGACAGCGAGCGCTTCACCTTCACCATGTCGGCGACCGGGATGCCCTCGGTGATGCAGATGATCAGCGGGATCTCGGCGTCGATCGCCTCGCAGATCGCGTCGGCGGCGCCGGGTGGCGGGACGTAGATCACGCTGGCGTCGCAATCGGTTTTGGCCTTCGCCTCCGCCACCGTCTCGAACACCGGCAGGTTGAGATGGAACGTGCCGCCTTTGCCCGGCGACGTACCACCGACCATCCGGGTGCCGTAGGCGATCGCCTGCTCGGAATGGAAGGTGCCATTCTTGCCGGTGAAGCCCTGGCAGATGACCTTGGTGTTCTTGTCGATCAGGATGGACATCAGGCCGAGCCTTTCACCGCCTTGACGATCTTCTGCGCAGCATCGTCGAGATCGTCGGCGGAGGTGACGTTGAGGTTCGACTTGGCGATGATCTCCTTGCCGAGCTCGACATTGGTGCCCTCGAGCCGCACCACCAGCGGCACGCGTAGCCCGACCTCCTTGACGGCGTCGACCACGCCGGCGGCGATCACGTCGCACTTCATGATACCGCCGAAGATGTTGACCAGAATGCCCTTCACCTTCGGATCGGAGGTGATGATCTTGAATGCCGCCGCCACCTTCTCCTTGCTGGCGCCGCCGCCGACGTCGAGGAAGTTCGCCGGCGCCGCGCCGTAGAGCTTGATGATGTCCATCGTCGCCATGGCGAGGCCGGCGCCGTTGACCATGCAGCCGATGGTGCCATCGAGCGCCACGTAGTTGAGGTCGTATTTCGACGCCTCGATCTCCTTCTCGTCCTCCTCCGTCAGGTCGCGCAGCGCGACGATGTCCGGGTGACGATAGAGCGCGTTGTCGTCGAAGCCGATCTTGGCGTCGAGGCAGATCAGCTCGTTCCCCTTGGTGACGACCAGCGGATTGATTTCCAGGAGACTCATGTCCTTGGCGACGAACGCCGTGTAGAGCTTCTCGATCAGGCTCACGGCCTGCTTGCCGAGGTCGCCGGTGAGGCCGAGCACCTGCGCGACGCGCCGGCCGTGATGCGGCATGATCCCGGTCGCCGGATCGACCGAGAACGTCACGATCTTGTCGGGCTCGCTGCGCGCCACCTCCTCGATATCCATGCCGCCCTCGGTCGAGACCACGAACGCGACGCGCGAGGTCTCACGATCGACCAGCGCCGAGAGGTAGAACTCGCGATCGATCGCCGAGCCTTCTTCGATGTAGAGCCGGTTGACCTGCTTGCCATGCGGCCCGGTCTGATGCGTGACCAGCACCGAGCCGAGCAGCCGCTGCGCTTCCTTGCGCACGTCCTCGACGGACTTGACCACCTTGACGCCGCCGGCCTTGCCGCGCCCGCCGGCATGAATCTGCGCCTTGACGACGACCACCGCCGAGCCGAGATCGCCCGCCGCCTTGACGGCGTCTTCCACGGTGAACGCCGCATGTCCGCGCGGCACCGGCACGCCGAACCCTTGCAGCACGCCCTTGGCCTGATATTCGTGGATGTTCATGGTGCCCCCCGTGTCCCGGGCGCAGCGCGAAGCGCGGCGTCGTGCTGCGCTGCTACTTCGCCAGGTGCGGCGCGATTTTCTTGCAGGCGTCGATCAGGGTCTGCACGGCTTCGACCGACTTGTCGAACATGGCGCGTTCCGCGCTGTTGAGCTGGATTTCGACGATACGCTCGATTCCCTTCGCCCCGATGACAGCCGGCACGCCGACATAAATATCCTTCATGCCGTACTCGCCATTGAGAGAGGCCGCGCAGGGCAGCACCCGCTTCTTGTCGCGCAGATAGCTTTCCGCCATCGCGACCGCCGACGCCGCCGGCGCATAGAACGCCGAGCCGGTCTTGAGCAGGTTGACGATCTCGCCGCCGCCCTTGCGGGTACGATCGACGATCTCGTCAAGCCGCTGCTGCGTGGTCCATTTCATCTTCACCAGATCGGGCAGCGGAATGCCGGCCACCGTCGAATAGCGGATCATCGGCACCATGTCGTCGCCGTGGCCGCCGAGCGTCATCGCCGACACGTCCTCGACCGAGACGTCGAATTCGTCCGCCAGGAAGTAGCGGAAGCGGGCGCTGTCGAGCACGCCGGCCATGCCGACCACCATATGCTTGGGCAGACCGCAGGCCTTCTGCAGCGCCCAGACCATGGCGTCGAGAGGGTTGGTGATGCAGATGATGAACGCGTTCGGCGCGTACTTCTTGATGCCGGAGCCGACCTGCTCCATCACCTTGAGATTGATGCCGAGAAGGTCGTCGCGGCTCATACCGGGCTTGCGCGGGACGCCGGCGGTGACAATGCAGACGCTGGCACCGTCGATCGCATCGTAGGAGTTGGTGCCGGTCATGCGCGCGTCGAAGCCATCGACTGGCGAGGACTCGACGAGATCAAGCGCCTTGCCCTGCGGGATGCCTTCGGCGATGTCGAACAGGACGATGTCGCCAAGTTCCTTGAGACCGATGAGATGGGCAAGGGTGCCGCCGATGTGCCCGGCACCGATCAATGCAATCTTGGGACGCGCCATGTGGGAGAAATCCTCGAGTCAGGTGGGGTGCAACGGCCTAGTGTCTCGATTCCGAAGTTCGCATTGTTCTGCGGCACCCTCATTTGCGAACTTCGGAATCGAACGACACTAGCAAGTTATTGATCTAGTGTTGCTTTGGTTCAGAAATCCGCATATCGGACGCGCCGCAAGAAATGATGCGGACTTCTGAACCGCCACACTAGCGCTGCACCGCGTCATAGCCCCTTTCGGCCCCGCGGGTC
>JBFXEX010000103.1:0-1798 GCA_050179645.1 Xanthobacteraceae bacterium
CGCACATCCGCACGTTGCTGCTGACGTTCTTCTACCGGCAGATGCGTGAGATCATCGACCGCGGTCATCTCTTCATCGCCCAGCCCCCGCTCTACAAGGTGTCGCGCGGCAAGTCCGAGCAATACCTCAAGGACGAACGCGCGCTGGAAGATTTCCTGATCGACTCTGGAATTGAGGATTCCGTGCTCCGGCTCGCCAGCGGCGAAGAACGCGCCGGCCACGATCTGCGCGCGCTGGTCGAGGAGGCTCGCACTATCCGCGGCATCCTCAACGGCCTGCACAGCCGCTACAGTCGTCAGGTGGTCGAGCAAGCCGCGATCACCGGCGTTCTGCACTCCGACATCTTCACCGATCTGCAGAAGGCGACCGCCGCGGCCCAGTACATCGGCAAGCGCCTCGATGCGCTCGCCGACGAGACCGAGCGCGGCTGGCAGGGCAGCTTCACCGAGGGCGAGGGTTTCCTGTTCGAGCGCACCGTGCGCGGCGTCAAGGAGGTGGCGATCATCGACCAGGCGCTGCTCGGCTCGGCCGATGCGCGCAAGCTCGACGAACATGCGCCGAAGCTGCAGGAGACGTTCCCCCGGCCGACGCCGCCCGCCATGCTCCGCCGCAAGGACGAGCAATGGCCGATCCACGGCCCGGTCAGCCTGTTCGAGCAGGTGACGGCGGCCGCCCGCAAGGGGCTGTCACTGCAGCGCTACAAAGGCCTCGGCGAGATGAACCCCGAACAGCTCTGGCAAACCACGCTCGACACCAACGCGCGCTCGCTGCTGCAGGTGACCGTCAAGGAGATCGACGACGCCGACGACATCTTCACCAAGCTGATGGGCGACGTGGTCGAGCCGCGGCGCGATTTCATCCAAGACAACGCGCTCTACGCCAGCGTGGATGTGTAGAGCTTGTCCCGTTCGAGTTGATTCTATCCGCGTTCGTTCCCGCGCAAGCCGGAACCCAGGTCGACGCATTCGGTGTTTGTGATTCTGGGTCCCCGCTTTCGAAAGCGGGGACGAACGGAGAGACAAGCTCATCGCGGCTTGATGCCGGCGAAGCGGATGACCGCCTCGGACTGCGTTTTTTCCTCGGCCATCTTGCGACGTAACGCGTCGGGGCCAGCGCCGATCCACTCGTAGCCGGCCCGCTCGGCCTTCTCGACCAGCGCCGGGTCCTTCACCAGCTTGCCGACTTCGGCGACCAGCAGCGACGTCACCTCCGGCGGCGTGCCCGCCGGCGCCATCAGGGCGGTGAAGATTTCGGCGACGAAATTGGAGAAGCCGAGCTCGATCATCGTCGGCACCTCGGGCAGCGTGCGCCATCGCCGTTCGCCGCTGACGACGAGCCCCGCGAGCGTTCCGCCGCGCACCAGCGGCTCGCCGGCCGGCAGCGCGGTCGAGCCGAGCTGCGTGGTCCCGGTGAACAGCGACTGCACCACCTGCCCACCGCTCGGATACGGCACATGCTGAATATCGATGCCGGCGCGCTGCTTGAGCAATTCCACCGCGAAATGCCCCTTGGTGCCGATGCCGGGAGTTGAATAGTTCAACTCTCCTGGCCGGGATTTGGCCTTGGCGATGAAATCCATCAACGTTTTGGCGAAGTCGGGCTTTGCCAGCATCAGGTTGGGCGAGGTCCCGAGCAGCGATATCGGCGTGAAGTCGTTCACCGGATCGTACGCCACGCTCTTGTGCAGGAGCGGATTGACGACGATCGAACTGGAGCAGAGCAGCAGCGTGTAGCCGTCGGGCTTGGCACGCGCGGCCGCCGTGATCGCGATGTTGCCGCCGGCGCCGCCGCGATTCTC
>JBFXEX010000103.1:1898-20475 GCA_050179645.1 Xanthobacteraceae bacterium
TCCGAGCTGCTTGGCCAGCGGATCGACGATGATGCGCGCCAGGATGTCGACCGGGCCGGCCGGTGCGAATGGCACGATCAGACGGATCGGCCCCGCGCCCGGATAGGCGCTTTCGGCCATGGACCGCCCGATTGCGGCCGGCGCCGCCACCGAGGCTACAGCGCCGGCGAGAACCTTGCGGCGCGTCGGATACCGTTTGCGGTTAAAGTCCATCGGCCCAGCTCGATGCCTGACGGCGGATCGCGTCGGTCTTCTGCCAATAGGACTGCCAGCCATCCGAGGGACCGATACCGTCGATGGCTGCAGGACCGGTAAGCCGCGCCGCGGAAGGCTGGTCGAGCACCATCAGCGGCTTGCCGCCGCGCGTCGCCTGCTCGATCGCCGCGCGCAGCAGGCGGCGATAGGCGCTGATCGCCTTGTCGGACTGCCCGAGGTGCTCCTTGGTGCGATCCTGGATCGCCCCCATCGACTCGCAGGCCCATTGGTCGTGGACGTTGATGTCGGCGCCCATGCCCGTATAGGTCGTTTCCTCCTGTTCGTGCGGATCGTAGCCGTAGTCGTTGCTCTTGTTCTTGCGCGGGACGTAGTCCGGCAATTCGTAGAGTTCCAGCCGCTGGCGGCGCATCTCGTCCTTGTCGACCGGTGCGCCGAAACTGGTGAAGATCGCGTACCAGTAGTGCCGGGTGTCGTCGATCGGCACGTGCCACTGCGTGATCGTCATTTCGCTGGACATCGGAATACAGAATGCGTGCGGGAACAGCAGATTGGTCACCCGCACGTGGGTGTTGGCGTCGCTGATCCGGCGCAGCGAGACCACCCGCAGGCCGTAGTCGGTCGGCTCGACCTCGATCTGCGGCCGCGGGTGCTCGCGCATGATCCGGGTCATTGGCATGTCGGAATCGATCGAGTGGTCGCGGAACAGCTTGCCGTAACCCTGCGACATGTCCTCGTCATGGAAGAACCGGTGCAGGAACGAGGTGTGGGCGGGATCGATGCCGACTTCGAGCGATTGCAGCCAGTTGCAGTCGATCATGCCCTTGAACGCAAAGGTGTGGGTCGAGGGCGCCATGAAGCAATCGAAATGCGGGAACGCCGGCGGCTCGCCGCCGCCCAGATAGGCGAACAGGATGCCGCTCTTCTCGATCACCGGATAGGCCTTCTGCCTGATGTTGGCGCACATCCGGCTGCCGGCCGGCTCGGCGGGCGTTTCCAGGCACTGGCCGGTCACGTCAAACAGCCAGCCGTGGAACGCACAGCGCAGGCCGCCGTCTTCAAGGCGCCCGTAGGCCAGATCGGTACCGCGATGCGGGCAGGCGCGCTCGATCAGGCCGTAACGCCCAAAGCCGTCGCGGAACATCACCAGGTTCTCGCCCAGGAGACGCAACGGCTTGATCGGACGGTTGCTGGCGAATTCGTCAACCAGAGCGGCCGGCTGCCAGTAGCGTCGCATCAGCTTGCCCGCTGGGGTGTCGGGACCGGTCCGGGTAATCAGGTCGTTCTGCTCAGTGCTCAGCATGGCGTGGTTCCGTCGTATTCGCACTTCGATGCCGCAACTTAGCGGATCGCCACCATCCCCGACCAGAGGCTCTGCGCGGAACCCGACCCTGTGCCGGGCGTTACCTTGCAGGTGAATACTGGAGAGAACAATGCACACAGAATCAGATCGTCAGGTGGAAACCGCGGTCGAAGCGCGCGCCGGATTTCTCGACCGCCCGGTTCTTGTGGTGCTGTGCGTCAGCACGATCGTCGCTGCCATTGGGCTCGGCGTGGCGTGGCTCGGCACTTCGCTATTCTAAGGTGATGCTGGGGTGGCGAAGTTTAGCGACGCGCACTATTGCCCCGGCAGGACCTGCACCTTGGGCGTGCCGGGCAGCGTGGTCTTCGAGACCACCATCGAGGGGATTTCGCTGGTTTCGATCGCCCATTTCTGCGTCCGCGCGCGGTCGAGGAAGCGGTGCAGGGTGTAGGTACTGAAGAAGTGCATGGGGATCATGAGCGGCGCCTTGAGCGCGGTCAACACCTCGAACATGCCCTCCAAATCGAGTGTCGCGCCGCCGTCGACCGGCACGAAGACAATGTCGACGCGGCCGATCTCGTTAAGCTGCTGCTGGTTCAAGGTATGATGCAGGTGGCCAAGATGGGCGATGCACATGTTGGCCATCTCGTAGATGAAGATCGAGTTGCCGTGCCGCTCGGTCCCGCCGCTCATCCAGCTGCGGATGTTGGTCGGCACGTTGCGCACCCGTACGTCCTTGTAATGCACGTCGTGGCGGGCCGGCTGGTCGGGGCTGGATCCCCACCCGCGCAGCACGTGCCGGATCGCCGGATCGGGCCGGTCGGTGTAATGCGTCGAGTGGGCATGGTTCATGGTGACGATGTCGGGCAGCACGGGCGTGCGGACATAGTCGTTGTAGTCGGTGCCGATGCGCACGAGCTGCGGGCTCTCGATCAGAAAGGTCGAGTGACCCGCATAGGTAATGCGCACTTGGTCGGACCCGAGCGCGAGCCGTAGCGCAGCCGGAATGACACGCGGGCGCTTCGCGGCAATCAGGCCCGGGCAGTTCTCCATCATCTCGGGCTTTGGCGGCGTCTGTGCGCGCTCAAACGCCATCACCTCGGTGGCGGCGAGCGCCAAAGCAGTCAGGGTCGCGAGCACGGTATGAAGACGACCTGCAAACCGCGGCATGTGACGGTCCTCCTGCCCCGCAGCCACCTTCTCGCGGGACACCAGCGCGGGATAGAATCTGCCATGGAATCGGGGACGGCGCCACCGGCGCTGCAGGCGTCAATAAATGCAGCAGGGCGGCGCACGAGTCGCCGCCTGCCGAAAAATCAGTCAGTTCCGCCGCGAACTCGCGACTATTTGGGCGAAACGATCAACCCCTTCGAGGTTACCACCACCCAGCGCCCATCCTGCTTGCGGATGGCATCGACGCGGCCGATGCCGGGGATCATGTCGCCTTGGTCGACTTCGAGAATGCCCATTCGGCCTTCGATGAAGGCCGTGCCGCGGTGAACGTCACGCAGAATCCAGCCCTCGAGCACGCCCGGCTTGGCGCCGTTCTGCACGATCGAGCCCGTCACTTCGGCGGCCTCGGCGCGGCGCGACCGCTCCAGCGCGTCGACCGCCTTGCTGAGCTTGGCGACCGGCTCGGCCTGGATACGCTCCATGCGCTCGACGCGCTCGGCGATACGGGTGAATTGCTGGTTGGCACTGCGATGCCCCGCATCGAGGCTCGATTTCAGCGCGGCCAGTTCGACCCGCGCCTGGACCACCTGCTCCTTCAGCGCATTGACGTCCTGGACGCCGAAATTCAGCGCGGCCACCGGGGTCGGCCGGGCCAGGCCGGTCACCACGATCGCGCCCAGCATGGCGCCGGCCGCAGCCGCTGCGGCGAGCGAAGCCGCCATCACGGCGAACGGGCTCAGCCGCCGGCGGCGTTCCGACGGTTCGTCCGCCGGCCGCTCTTCAGCGTGCGGAGTTTCGGGCTCACCGGAGTCATGGGGGTCAAGCGGCGGCGATTCGAGCGAGGGTATATCCTGAGAGACGGACCAATCGATGCGCGGGGCCTCATGGGGAATATCGACCCTGAGCCCCTCGATCGCGGCAAACGCGATCATCGTCGGCTCGCCTACCCGGCCCCTGATCGGCCCCGGCACCCCCGACGGCACAAGGGTACCGACCCCCTCGTCAACACCCTCAAAGCTTCCCTGCTTGCCCATCGCAAATCCCCAATTCGCCGTTCACGAATTGGAAACTAATCCGGTTACCATTTGGTTACGATTTGCCTCCCGGCAGCGTCCAGCGAAGCTTCTGTAGCGATTTGGTAAGAGAATCGTTACGTCTCTAAATCCCCAGATAGCGGTGCTGAGTCTCCGGTTCGGCAGCGAGTTGCGCCGACGTACCGGTCCAGACCACCCGACCCCGCTCGATCAGGTAGTGGCGGTCGGCGATCCGAATCAGCGCCTCGACATTCTTGTCGATGACCAGGATCGACTGGCCGTCGTGCTTGAGCCTGGTCAGGCACTGCCAGATCTCCGCTCGGATCAGCGGCGCCAGGCCCTCGGTCGCCTCGTCCAGGATGAGAAGCTGCGGGTTAGTCATCAGCGCCCGGCCGATCGCCAGCATTTGCTGCTCGCCGCCGGAAAGCTGGTTGCCCATGTTGCCGAGCCGCTCCTGAAGCCGCGGGAAGAGCGCGCAGATCGTTTGCAGCGTCCAGGGCCGGGCGGCGCCGCTGCGGTTCGCGCTGGTCGCCACGAGATTTTCGCGCACGCTCAGGTTGGGAAAGATCTGGCGCCCCTCCGGCACCAGGCCGAGGCCGAGCTTGGCGACCCGATAGGACGGCAGGCCGCGGATCTGCGCGCCGGCGAACCGGATGGCACCGGCGCGTGCCTGGGTGAGCCCCATGATCGAGCGCACCGTGGTGGTCTTGCCCATGCCATTGCGACCCATCAGGGTGACCATCTCGCCGGCCGCGATCTTGAGCGACATGCCGAACAGGACTTGGCTCAGGCCATAGCAGGTCTCAACGCCATCGAGTTCGAGCAGCAGATCGCTAGCCATGGGCCGCTTCCTGTTCGCCGAGATAGGCTTCCCGCACCTCCCTGTTGGCGCGAATTTCGTCCGGGGATCCGGACGCGATGATCCGGCCGTAGACCAGGACCGTGATGCGGTCGGCGAGCGCGAACACCGCTTCCATGTCGTGCTCGATCAGCAGGATGGTCAGCTCGCGCTTGAGCTCGCGCAATGTCTCGACCATGCTCGCCGTCTCCTCCGGCCCCATGCCGGCCATCGGCTCGTCGAGCAGCAGCATGCGCGGGCGGGTGGCGAGCGCCATGGCGATTTCAACCTGCCGGTGCTCGCCGTGGCTGAGACTGGACACCAGCACGTCCCCGCGCTGACCGAGCCCGACGCGCTCGAGCGCCATGCGCGCCGGCTCGCGCAACGCGGGTTCGCGCCGTGCGTCGCGCCAGAACCGGAACGAATGACCGCTATGGGCCTGGACGGCGAGCGCCACGTTGTCGAGTGCCGTGAAATCTGGAAACAGCGAGGTGATCTGGAACGAGCGCGCGAGCCCAAGCTGGCTGCGCCGGTAGGTCGGCAGCCCGGTAATATCGGTGCCGTCGAAGCGAATGATTCCCGAATCGGAGATGATCTCGCCCACCAACTGGCCGATGAGCGTGGTCTTGCCGGCGCCATTCGGACCGATCACCGCGTGCAACTCGCCCTTCGTCACATCGAAGGTGATCGCTTCCGACGCCACCACGCCGCCGAAGCGCTTGCTCAGATTGTCGACCTGCAAGAGCGCCTCAGTCACGGCGTTCCCTCGTCAGCAAGCCATCGATGCCGCCGCGGGCGAACAGCACCACCAGCAGAAACAACGGCCCGAGCACCAGTTGCCAGTATTCATGCGCGTGGCTGGCGTCGATACCCGTAAGAAGGGTGAAGAGATCAGCGAGCGGCTTGATCAGCGGCGGCAGGACTTCCTCGAGCAGCAGAAACGCGACGGCGCCGAACACCGGCCCGAACACCGTCCCCATGCCGCCGAGCACCGCCATCACGATCAGGTCGCCGGAGCGCGTCCAGTGCATGAGCGCCGGGCTGATGAAGTTGGTGTGATTAGCCAGGAGCACGCCGGCCAGGCCGCAAATGACGCCGGCGATTACGAAGCAGATAAGCTTGTAGCGGAAGGTCGGGAATCCGATCGCTTGCATGCGCCGATCGTTGGAGCGGGCCCCCTGGATCGCCAGCCCGAAGCGCGAATTGACAATGCGCCAAACCACATAAACCGTCGCCAACAGAAACATCAGGCAGAGATAGTAAAATGCGGTCTTGTCGTTGAGGCTCATGACCTCGCGACAGGTCAGTTCCGGTGTCGGATCGGGAGTGACGGGAAAACCAAGCCGGGCGGACAGGTCCTGCAGCGCGGTAGCAACCCACACGCACGGCGCCTGTAGAGCGACGGACAAAGAGTCGAATTGGCTCCGCGTCTGTATCGTCAGGCCGTCGTCGCCGCCGTAGCGATCAAGCCCGTTGGCGACATAGTAGAGCACCTGCGTGAAGGCGAGCGTGATCATGATGAAGTACACCCCCCGCGTGCGCAGGCTGAGCGCGCCGACGCCGAGCGCGAACAATGCCGAGAGGGCGAGCGCGAGCGGCCATTGGATGAAGCCGCTGTCCACGCCCTCCTTTGCGAGGATGCCGACCGCATAGCCGCCGATGCCCAGGTAGGCCGCGTGGCCGAAGCTGACCATTCCGCCGAAGCCCATGATCAGATTGAGACTCACGGCTGCGATCGCGAGAATGACGATGCGGGTAAACAGCGTCACCATGAACGTATTGTCGGTCACGCCCGCATACACCGGCAGTACGAGGAGAAACGCGATCAGAAGCGCCACGATCGCGTTACGCGGGGTGAGCATTGCCGTCATTTGCTTGTTGCGGGAAACAGCCCTTCCGGCCGGAACACGAGCACCGCCGCCATCAGCATATAGATCAGCATGGACGACAAGGCCGGCCCCGCACTCGAGCCCGCGCTGTAGCTGACGAATTGGCGCACGAGATCAGGCAGGAAAACGCGGCCCATGGTGTCGATCAGCCCGACGAGAACGGCAGCCACAAACGCGCCGCGGATTGAGCCAATGCCCCCGATGATGATGACGACGAAGGCGAGTATAAGGATGTTCTCGCCCATCCCGATCTGTACGAAGGCCAGGGGCGCCTGCATCATGCCGGCAAAGCCCGCCAGCGCGGCACCAAGGCCGAACACCAGGGTGTAGAGCAGCTTGATGTTGATGCCGAGCGCGCCGACCATTTCGCGGTTGGAGGCGCCGGCACGGATCAGCATGCCGATGCGCGTCCGCATCACCAGGATGTAGAGCAGCAGCGCGACCGCAAGCGTCGCCAGGATGATGACCAGCCGATAGAGCGGATAGTAGACGCCCGGCAGGACCTGCACGGCTGTCAGCATTTCGGACGGCAGCGAGATGGTCAGCCCGGCCGGGCCCCAGATCGCCCGCACCAGTTCATTGAAGAAGATCAGGAGGCCGAAGGTGGCGAGCACGTGGTCGAGGTGATCGCGCCCGTAGAGCGGCCTGATTGCGATCACCTCCATGACCATTCCAGCCACCAGCGTCGCTACCAGGCCGAGCCCGAGCCCGACGAGAAAGCTGTCAGTCAGGCCAACAAACGTCGCGGCGAAATAGGCGCCGAGCATGTAAAGCGAACCATGCGCCAGGTTGACGAAGTCCATGATGCCGAAGATCAGCGTCAGGCCCGCCGCCAGCAGGAACAACAACATGCCCAGCTGGATGCCGTTCAGGCCCTGCTCGATCACATACAGCATGACGTCGCTTCAAGAGTTCCGCGCCCGAAGGCAACCGGCCCGGCCAGCATCGATCTGAGGCCCCCATATCGGCGGCTGCCCCCTCCATCCTCAAGGGCGGGAGAGGCACCTGTCTGCAAACGCAGGCGGGGTGGGCTGATGCTTCCGAAGGCTTCACCCCACCCCGCCGCGGTCGTTTACTTCACGCGCTCGGCGATGACCCTCTCCCGCCGGGAAAGGGTCATTGGATTCCGCCGCACGCCTGAGTCCAACTTACGGCGAACATGCTCTTGCAAAGTTCAAGCCAGGGCAAGAAGCAAACCGGCCGTCCCCACAGAAGAAACAAGCCGGCAGCGCGCTGCCGGCTTGGAGGTCGTCAGTTCGGCATCTTGCACTTGTCGACGTGCTTGTCCTGGTCGTTCTCGACGATCGTGGCGACGGTCTTGAGCCGGTATTCGTTTCCGTCCTTAACCGTATCCTGGAGGTAGAAGTTCTGGATCGGGATGTGGTTCGGGCCAAACTTGAAGTTGCCACGCACCGACTTGAAGTCGGCTTTCTCGGCTGCGCGGCGCATCTCGTCTTTCTTGCTGAGATCGCCGTTGACGGCCTTGACCACGTTGTCGAGCAGCGGCACGGCGTCGTAGGTCTGCGAGCCGTAGAACGAGGGGTCCGATTTGTACTTCGCCCTGAAGTCGGCGACGTACTTCTTGTTCGCCTCGTTCGGCAGGTCGCGCACCCACTGCTGCGCGCCCGGGATGCCGATGGCCAGGTCTTTGAGCCGCGGCAGCGACAGCGAGTCGATGGTGAACGCCGTATAGAGCGGGATCTGTCCCTTGAGGCCGCTCTGCGCGTACTGGGTGACGAACTGGATGCCGGCGCCGCCCGGATAGAACGCAAAGATCGCGTCCGGCTTGGCCGCTCGGGCCTTCGACAGTTCGGCCGAGAAGTCGAGTTGGTCCGGCCAGCGGGTGAGTTCGCGGCCGACGATCTTACCCTTGAAGGTCGCCTCCACGCCTGCCAGCATGTCCTTGCCGGCGGCGTAATTCGGCCCGATCAGGAAGGCTGTCTTGACGCCCTTCTGGTTCATGTAGGTGCCGATCGCCTGCGGGGTCTGATCGTTGTTCCAGGAGGTCGAGAAGATGTAAGGCGAGCACTCCTCGCCGGCGAGTTGCGAGGCGCCCGCGTTGGTCACGATCGTGAACGTCTTGGAATCCTTGAGTGGCTTGAGCGAGGCCAAAAGCACGTTCGACCAGATATAGCCGACGACGAAATCGACCTTGTCGGACTCGATCAGCTTCTGGGTCTTCTGCACGCCGACTTCCGGCTTGAGCTGGTCGTCTTCATAGATCACCTCGACCGGCAACCCGCCCAGCTTGCGGCCATGATGGTCGAGCGCGAGCTCGAACGAATTGCGCATATCGTTGCCGATTGCGGCAACTGGCCCGCTGAAGGTGGAAATGAAGCCGATCTTGATCGATTTCTGTTGGGGCATCGCTGGCGCCGCGCTGAGCAGCATGAGCGCAGTCGTTCCAAGCAGCACTTTCTTCATGTCGTTCTTCCTCCGGAAGATTGTGAGAGCTGGCGCGATCTTAGTGGATCGATCTTGGAGCCAAAAGGCCCAAGGCCGTGGCGTTTTGGCCCTTTTCGGGCTCCTTGCCGATGCCAACGGACGTCTGCGACGGCCGGCGACGCTCGCTTGCGTTGCTCCGGGCGGGGCAGTAAAGCATCCCGGAGGGCCATATTTTCACTCGTGAATTCAAAGGGGTACGCGCATGTCGAAAAGCAACGTGGTGAGCCCCACCGCGCAGAACGATCTGCGGGAATTCATCGCCGTGGTCGAGCAGCGCGGCGAACTGGCGCGCGTTGCCGACGCCCATTGGGACAAGGAGATCGGGGCCGTCACCGAGGTGCTCTACCGGCAGAAGGTCGAGAAGGCGCCGATGCTCTTGTTCGACGACATCCCCGGCTATGCCAAGGGCTATCGCTGCGCCTACGGCATGTTCGGCTCGCCGTTCCGGCTCGCCACCGTGCTCGGCATGGAGCCGTCCTGGTCGGACGACCGCATGGCCATGCTGAACCACTACCGCGCCTTCACCAAAAAGGGCTTCAAGCAGGTCCCGCCCCGGATGGTGACCGACGGCCCGGTGCTGGAGAACATCGTCCGGGACAACGAGGTCGATCTCCTCAAGCTGCCGGTGCCGATCCATCACGAGGACGACGGCGGCCGCTACATCGGCACCGCCTGCGGCGTGGTGACGCGCGATCCGGATTCAGGGCGGATCAACGTCGGCACCTACCGGGTGCAGGTGAAGGGCGCCAACATCTGCGCCTCCTACATTTCCAACGGCAAGCAGGGCCGCATCCACCGCGACAAGTACCTCAAGGCCGGCAAGGTCTGCCCGGTGGTGATCATCGTCGGCTGCGACCCGATCACCTATCTGGCGGCCGGCTACACCATGCCGGACTCGATGTCGGAGTACGAATGGGCCGGCGGCCTGATGGACCAGCCGCTGGAACTGATCGAGGGCGAGGTGACCAAACTCCCCTTCCCTGCCCGCTCCGAGATCGTCCTGGAGGGCGAGATCGTCCCTGGCGAGAAGACACTCGAGGGACCGTTCGGCGAATGGCACGGCTACTATGCCGGCGAGGCCCGCGAGGAGCCGGTGATCCGGATCAAGCGCATCTACCATCGCAACGATCCGATCCTGACCTGCGCGGCCAGCCAGAAACCGCCGCACTCGCACCTGTTCGAGCGCTGCTTCCTGCGTTCGGCGGCGCTGATGGATTCGCTGGAAGGCGCCGGCATCCCGGATGTGAAGGGCGCCTGGCAGCATCAGGCCGGCGCGGGACGCACGTTCTGCGTGGTCTCGGTCAAGCAGCGCTACTTCGGCCACTCGACCCAGGTCGGGCTGGTCGCCTCACAAGTCAATCCGAATGGCTATATCGGCCGCTGGATCGTGGTGGTCGACGACGACATCGACCCGACCGACATCCACGACGTGATCTGGGCGATGGGCACGCGCTGCGACCCGAAAACCCGCACCACCATCCTCGACAACTGCTGGTCGTCGCGGCTCGACACCATGGTGACGGACTACTCGCGGCTCTATAATTCGCGGATCGTGGTCGATGCCTGCAAGCCGTACGAGCGCATCGACGATTTCCCGAAGGTGGCGCAGACCTCGCGGGAATTGGCCGCCGAGGTGCGCGCGAAGTATCCCGACCTGTTCCGGTAAGGCTGCTTCCGCCGAGGCTGCACAGTCCTCATCCTGAGGAGCCCGCGCAGTGGGCGTCTCGAAGGATGGCAGCACGCTCCGAGCCTGCCGCCATGCTTCGAAACGCGTCGCTTCGCAACGCTCCTCAGCATGAGGGTCGGATTTGCATCCGGCCTCACAACTCCCACGACTCCGGCAGCAGCCCCTTGGCACGGCCACGGCCGACGTAATACTTCCAGAGCTTGGCGACGTGGCGATCGCGCTCGAAATCGCGTCGGAACGCCGCCATCTCGGCAGCGCTGAGCGGGATCACTTTGCCGACCGCCGCCGCCTGGTACATCGCGACCGCGTTCTCGACGAAGTGCACGCAATCGATCAACAGCGCCGGCACGCTTTCGGCCGTCACCACCTGTCCGTGTGCGCGGATGAGCAGCGCGTGATGCGTCCCAAGCGTTTCGGCGAGCGCCCGCCCGAGCGCCGGATCGCTGACGTGGCTCGGATCGGCATGCACCGGAATGCCGCTCTCCCAGCGCACTGCGTGATTCTTGATCGGCCTGAGCGTTAGCCCCTCGACCAGAGTGAACACGGTGGTGAGGTCGTGATGGAAATGCGCGATCGCCTGCACGTCCGGCCGCGCGCGCAAGATTTCGCTGTGCAGGAACACTTCCGACGGCGGCTTGACGTTGGTCCCGGACGCCTTGCCGTCGAAGCCGCAAACCAGGAGATCGTCGGGCTGCAGGCTGGCGCGGCTTTGGTCGAACGGCTGGATCAGGAAGGCGTCCTGGCCGGGCAGCCGGGCGCTGACATGACCGCTGTAGCCGAGCAGTTCGAGGTCGTTGAGCAGCAGCGTGCAGGCCGCGACCTGCTCGCGCAGACTCTGTTCGAATGGGCGCTCGACCGGCTGCCGACGCACTCCCGCACTCGTCATCCAAGGCTCCCCAAAAATACGAGCAATCGCCGCCACAATACATGCAAGATGGCGGCCGGACCATGATTTACACGGTTCAGCCTGCGCCATACGCTCCTAAATCGCCGTGAGGAGTTCGACATGTCAGCCACCGCGGGACATCGCTTTTCGTATGCCCTGCGCGCGGCGTCTTGCGCGCTGTTCGCCGCATCGGCCTATCTCGCACCGCTCTCCGCGGCGGAACACACGCTCATGCCGACCCCGCAGACCGTCCACATCGGATACTTTCTCGCACTTTTGAAGCCGGTGCTGACGATCGATTCCGGAGACATCGTAACGATCGAGACGGTCGCCCCGATCGTGCCCGACGTCGTGGACAGATCGGGAGTCGTGCCGCCGAGCGCACTTCCGCAGTATCAGCGCGACATCTACGGCAAGGTGAAGGATCGCGGCCCAGGGCCGCACGTTCTGACCGGTCCGATCGAGATCAAGGGCGCGAAGCCGGGCGATGTGCTCGAAGTCCGCATCCTCGACATCGAGCTTGCGATCGATTGGGGATATAACCGCCAAGGCCCCTATGCCGGCACGTTACCGGAAGAGTTTACCGCACCCTGGATCCGGATCATTCCCATAGATCGGAAAAAGAAAGCGGCCGAGGTCGTCAAGGGTGTAGTCGTTCCGGTGGACCGGCCGTTCTTCGGCACGATGGGGGTGGCCCCCGACGCCGCCCGCGGCCGGATCAGCAGCGGCCCGCCCGGCATTCATGCCGGTAACCTGGACAACAAGGACCTCATTGCCGGCACGACGCTGTTCATGCCGGTGCAAACGGCCGGCGCCATGTTCTCCGTCGGCGATGCCCACGCCGCACAGGGCCACGGCGAGGTCGACCTGACGGCGATCGAAACCGCGCTGCGGGGCAAATTTCAGTTCATCATCCGCAAGGACATGAAACTGACCTGGCCGCGCGCCGAAACGCCGACGCACTGGATCGTCATGGGCCTGAATCCGAATCTCGAAGAGGCGATGAAAATCGCGGTGCGCGAGACCATCGACTTCCTCACCAAGCGCTTCCCGCACCTCAGCCGCGAGGAGGCCTACATGATCGCCAGCGTCGCGGTGGACTATCACGTCACGCAGGTCGTGGACGGCACCAAGGGCATCCACGGCATGATCCCGAAGTCGATCTTCACTGCGGCGAAGTAGGCGGCATCTCTGCGAGACGGCATAGGGTGGGCATAGCGGCGCGCTGCGCCGCGTGCCCACGCGTTGTGAGTATCGACACACTCAGCGTTGCAGCTCTGACGTTGGGCGTGGGCACGGCGCGAAGATGCGCCTATGCCCACCCCTACAGTATCGGAATCGGTAGCGTCACAGTCCATAAATCCGCGTCGCGGTGGCGCCAAGCACCTCGCGCTGCTCGTTGGCGGACAGGTTCGAGAGCAGCGCGGTGATGCCACTCCAGCATTGCTCGTAGCTCGCGCCCAAGAGGATCACCGGCCAGTTGCTGGCCGCCATGGTGCGGTGCGGGCCGAACAGGTCGAGCACGTGATCGGAATAGCGCCGCACCTCGTCGGTGTTCCAGCGCCAGCGCATGATGACGTCGAGGCCGATCGACAGCTTCATCGTGATGTTGCGGTACTCGGCGGCACGCGCGACCTGCGTCGCCCACGGCTCCCAGCCGCGATCCGGGATCGGCGGCCGGCCGAGATGATTCATCACGATGCTCAGCTCCGGCAGCCGCTGCGCCACGGCGAGCACCGACTCGAACTGCTCGGCGTTGATCGGAATCGCGTCGAACACGAGCTTCGATTGCGCCAGCAGCTTGAGCGATTCGAGCACGCGGTCCTGGAGCAGCCACTTCGGATCGGGCTCGTAGGCGATGAGGTGGCGCACGCCGACGAGCTTGCCGCCGTGAGCCCGTAGCCGCTCGATCGCCTCGGCGGTGGCATCCGGATCGGCGAGCGGCAGCCAGCCGACGACGCCGCGCACGAAGTCGACGTCGCGGCAGACGTCGAGAAACTCTTCGGTCTCGGCCTGCTGCAGCACCTGGATCAGGACGGTGCCCTCGATACCGCAACGCTGGAGTTCGGGGCGCAGATCGTCGGGCGTGTAGTCGCGCGCAAAACGATCGCCGGCCGACGCCGGCCATGTATAGGGGTGGCGCTTATGCCACCAGAAATGATGATGCGAATCGATCATCGACATGGCGTTCACCCCCTGGGCGCCACGAAGGCGTCATGCTCCTTGGTGAGCCAGACATTGCCCGACGCGTCGACATTGGGCACGCCGATATAACAGAACACCAGCGATGCCTCCTCGGTCTGCGACGCGTTGGCGATGACGTGGATCGCACCGCTCGGGATGTAGACGAAGTCGCCCGCCTCGAGGATGATCTCCTTGCGGTCGCTGCAGTCGCTTCTGGCGGCGATGCAGCGGATCTTGCCGGACATGATGTACCAGCAGACGTCGTTGTTGGCGTGATAGTGCGTCGGGTTGGCCTCGGCGCCCGGCACCAGGACGGTGCGGCCCATCACGGCGTTGGCGCCATCGATGGTCTTGTCGCTGATGCCGAAGCCGACCCGCAGCGGGGGCTCGTAGGTCGTGTCGATGCCGATTTTATTTTGCCGCACCACCGTGACGGTCTGTTTGTCGAAGGGGACCATTTTTCCTCCATTGTGAACCTGTTTGCCAGTCCACTTGGTTGCCCGGATCGTTGCCGGCACTATGTCGTCCGCCGCCGGCGAATTTCCTGGATGATCCCGCAATTGTCGAGGTCGCCCTCCCCGTGCCGTACGCACGCTTCGAGCACGTCGGCATGCACCGCCAGCGCCGGCAACTGCTGGCCGATGCGCTCGGCCTGCTCCTGCATCAGGTGAACGTCCTTGAGGTGCTGGGTGATCCGGCCCTCGGGCGCGAAGTCGCCGCCGACCATCTTGCCGCCCTTGACGTCCATGACCTGCGAATAGGCCGCCGATGTGCGCACCACCTTGAGAAATGCCGCCGGATCGAGCCCGAGCCCTTCGGCAAAGGTCAGCCCTTCCGCCAGCGCCAGCCGGTTGAGGCCGAGGATGAGGTTGACCGCGAGTTTGGCGCGGCCGCCGTCGCCGACCTTGCCGATGTGAAAATAAGTCGGAAACAGCGCGCGCAGGATTGGTTCCACTTCAGCCGCGATCTGCGGATCGCCGCCGATCAGGCCGACGCTTTCGCCGCGCGCCACCTGACCGCTGGAGCCGGAGATCGGTGTTTCGAGCAGACGTATGCCGCGCGGCGTCACGCGTTCGGCCAGCCCCGCGATGCGGTCGGGATCGCAGGTGCTGGCGGACAAGACGATACGCTGCGACCCATCGCCGAGCGTGGGCAGCAAGTCGCGCTCGATCACGTCTTCGACCTGGTCGGTGCTGAACACGGCAAGGACGATCGGGCCGCGGCGCTTTGCCAGTTCGGCGATCGAGGATGCGGGCTGCCCGCCAAGCTTGGCGAGTGCCGAGCTCTTGGCCGGATCGATGTCATATCCGATGACATCGAAACCCGCGCCAGTGAGGCGCTGCGCCAGCGCCTGGCCGAGCAGACCGAGGCCGATCAGGCCGACAACTTGACTAGCTGACATCGAGCAACCGCCTAGCCGCAACTGTGTCCCGGGCGCTGCGCAGCACGAAGTGATGCGCTGCAGAACCGGGACCGCAAAAAGGTCGGTGTCTGTTGCGGTCCCGGATCAGCGGCGCACCGTTTCGCGTCGCTTCACGCTGCACCGCATCCGGGACACATTCGTCATTGCAGCGCCCCTACGCAAGCGGCGCGATGCCGAGATCGCGCGCCACGGCGTCGAGGCTGTCGCGCAGCGGCTTGGGCATCGGCACGCCGTTCTTGACGCGGTCCTGGTGCTTGAGGTGGCTCTGCTCGCCCGGCAGCCAGACGCGGTCGACGCCCGGCAACCGCTCGGCGCCCCGCATGGCGCGCACCGCCTCGTCGACCGCCCGCTTGAAGTCCTTCACTGGCATGAACGATTCGACGGAAAGCGCCACAATGGCATGACCCGTGTTCGTCGGCTTGCCGAGGTCCTTGGTGAAATCGACGACGTCCTGCCCGAACGCCGCGCGGTTGAGCGTCCCGGCGAGGAGGCCGATCACCAGGCTCAAGCCATAGCCCTTGTAGTCGCCGATCGGCACCAGCAGCCCTTCGTCCATACGCTTGGGATCGGTCAGCGGCTTGCCCTCGCGGTCGATCATCCAGCCGACCGGCATCTCTTCGCCGCGCTGCGCCTTGAGCCGCACCTTGCCGAACGCCGCGACGGTAGGAGCCATATCGAGCACGATCGGCGGCTCGTCGCCCGCCGGGATCGCAATGGCGATGGGGTTGGTGCCGAGCAGGTTTTCCACCGAACCCCACGGCGGCAGATGGTTGTTGCTGCCGACCGCGAGATATATGCCGATCATGTCGTGGGCGAGCGGCATGGTGGCGTAGAGCGCGGCCGGGCCGGCGTGATTGCTCATGCGCGCGCCGACCCAGGCGACGCCCTGCTTCTTGGCCTTCTCGATCGCGGTCTGCGTCGCAAACCGCATCACCAGGTGGCCGATGCCGTTGTCGCCATCGACCAGCGCAGCCGACGGCCGGTCCTGCACGATGCGGATATTGGGGCGCGGATTGTTGCCGCCGGCCGTGAGCCGCCGGATGTTAATCGGCAAGCGAATAACGCCATGGGTATCGGAGCCGCGCAGGTCGGCTTCCACCATCAGCGTGGCGACCGCCTCGGCGTCGTTTGCCGGAAGTCCCGCCGCCTCGAATGTGCGCCTGGTGAAGGCGACAAGCTCGGCCGCCGCAACGCGCGGCGCTGCAGCGGCTGTCGCGGGTTTGGTTGCTGCCTCGGTCATGTCCTCTCCACTCGATGCGCAACGTCATCATTCTCGGTTGTCATCATCCGCGCAAGCGGATGACCAGTGGTCACTGGATGCCCGTTGGTGCGGGAATGACAGCCAGGAGATCGGGTGTGACCTCGTCGAGTCGGGCAACGCCGCAAAGCGCCATGCTGCGCCGCAGTTCATCGCGCAGATGATCCAGCACCGAGCGCACGCCGTCCGCGCCCTCCAACGCCAACCCCCAGATCACCGGCCGCGCCACCAGCACGGCACGGGCGCCGAGCGCCAGCGCCTTGACGATGTCGGTGCCGCGGCGGATGCCGCCGTCGACATAGACTTCGGCCTTGCCGGCAAGCGCCTGCGCAATCGCCGGCAGCGCATCGGCAGTCGCCACTGCGGCGTCGAGATGCCGGCCACCGTGGTTCGAGACGATCACCGCCTTGGCGCCAAGATCGGTGCAGCGCACCGCGTCGTCAGCGCGCAAGACGCCCTTCACGACGACGTCGAGCTTGCAGCGGCCCACCAGCCAGTCGAGATCGCGCCAGGTCGCCGGCCACGTCACGGTCCCGGTCCAGCCCGCCTTGTAGGCGTTCTGCGCGATCGGCGCACCCGGCAGGTTGGCGCTTCGGATGTCCGGCGACGGCACCAGCGGCGCGCGCGCCGCCCGCGGGCTCGAACCGTAGACCGGCTGGTCGACGGTGAGCACGACGGCGCTGTAGCCCGCCGCTGCTGCGCGGTCGATCAGGCTCTCGGCGAGCCCGCGGTCGGGCGGAAGATAGAGTTGGAACCAGCGCGGCGCATCGCCCGGCTCCTTCGCCACAGCTTCCATGTCGATTGTCGCGGTAGTCGGCAGCACGAAAACCGTGCCGGCGGCACCGCGCGCGGTGGCGCACTCGCCTTCGGGATGAAAGAGCTTATGTCGGCCGAACGGCGCCACCATGACCGGCGCGGCGAGGCGTCTGCCAAGAATATCGACGCCGGTGTCGATCGCCGTGATGTCGTTGAGAATCCGCGGTCGCAAACGCAACCGTTGCCAGGCGTCGATGTTGTCGGCAAGCGTCAGTTCGTCGTCGGCGCCGGCAGCCGCAAACGCATACGCCGCGGGCGAGAGTTTCGCCCGCGCCTTGTCTTCGAGCGCATCGAAGTCCGCGCTGTCCATTATTCTCTTCCGACACCCGGTAGCCGTCATGCCCGGCCTTGAGCCTGGCATCCACGTCTTCCTGCTCCTTTGGCGAAGCAAGACATGGATGGCCGGGACTCCAGGGCGTTTACGCCCGTCTTCGACGGGCTATGCCCGGCCATGACGCGGAGTGAGGGTGCTTCTTACGCCTTTGCCTTCTGACGCTTGAAGTGGCCGAGGCCGGGGCGGTAAGTCTTCTCGTCGAGGAACTGCTTCATGCCCTGGGTGCGGCTGTCTTCCTTGTCGTTGAAGCGCAGCGCGTCGCTCTTGGCGCCGAGATAGTCGGCGGCCTGCGGCTCGTTCATGAAGCGCACCGCGCGCAACGCTTCCTTGGTGTAGCGCACCACTGCCGGACTCTTGTCCATCATTTTCTTGGCGAGCTTGGTGACCTCTTCCTTCAACTTCGCCTTCGGGTACGAGAAGTTCACGAACCCCATCTGCGCCGCCTTCTTGCCGTCGAAGGTGTCGCCGGTCAGCGCGTAATACATGCCGTCGCGGAAGTTGAGCGTCTGCACCACATTCCACGACACGATGCCGCCCGGCAGGATGCCCCAGTTCACCTCGGACAGGCCGAAGATCGCCTCGTCGGACGCGATCGCGAAATCGCAGGCGCAGACCTGAGTGAAGCCGCCGCCGAAGCAGTAGCCATTGACCATGGCGATGGTCGGCTTCGGAAAGGTCGAGAGCTTCTGCCAGCGCCAGTTGTTCGACGCCCGGCCCGCCTTGCGGCGCAGCTTCGCGTCGGCGTCGCCGCCGCGGAAATACAGCTTGATGTCCTGCCCGGCGCAGAACGCGTCGCCGGCGCCGGTCAGAACCAGCACTTCGGTTTCCGGATCGACCGCGAGTTCGTCGAGCGCCTCGTCCATCTCCATGTGGAGTTGCGGGCTCATGGCGTTGCGTTTGTCCGGCCGGTTCATGAACAGCCAGGTGATGCCTTTGTCCTTCTCGATCTTGATGGCTTCGTAACTCTACGTGGTCATGGCCGTCTCCTGGTTGTCATGGCAAGCGGGCGTCCCCCGCGCATCCCGGTCAGCATGGACAATATCCCCAGAACGCGCGCAAGGCGCGGCTGGGCGGAGCGCTGCCGCGTTCCGCGC
>JBFXEX010000104.1:0-20351 GCA_050179645.1 Xanthobacteraceae bacterium
TTCTGGGTGGCTTGGTCCAGACGCAGCCTGCCATTGCCGGGATCGGAGTCCTCCTGCGAGGCGGCGTCGAAGGCGTAGCGGATCGAGATGCCGCCATGATTGCCGTCGGCGCCCTTGGCGGCCGCCATGTCCCAGTCGCTCGGATTCGATTCCGGAGGCTTGTTGATGTTGACGCTGCGCGACACATAGGTCGACCCGAGGCGTTCGACAGCCGAGTTGACCGGATAATTGGTGACTGGATTCCACGCCCCTCCCCATTGAACGCCAACCGGCGTGCTCTGCAGAACCCATGTCCCGCCGGTCTTGAACCACAGCTTCCAGACGCCGGAGTTCGACTTGAGCGCGTACTGACCGTCGACCCCAAGCCCTGGATCGGGAGCAGCTCCCTCCACGAAGAAGATGACGGTCGGGGCCTCGAGCGCCGCCAGGAGCGCCCGCAGCTTGGCCTGCGTGATGGCGGGCTCGTAGCGCAGCCACGACATCTTGACGATGACGTAGTCGAGATCGGCCCCGGAGGGGCCGGCCCAAGGCGCCTGCAAGGTGATTTCGTCGAGATCATCGTTCACCGAATCGATGATGCCGACGAATCCCCCGGCATAGAGCCAGTCGCCCTCCTCGACGTCCGACCACAGCACTCCTGTTCCGAGCACGACCGCGTTATCGTTCGTCAGAGCGACCGTGCCGGTGCTATAGGTGCCTCCGAGAGACGACATAGAGCTACCCCTTAGCGGTTGACCTGACGAAAGATCGCGGTGCGATGCTGCTCGAGAGGTACTCGCGCAGTTTTCCGGGATCTTCTTCGGCACCGTCGTCTGGGGCTCCGACATTGCCGCGACCATTGCGGACTACGACCGATTTTGTCGCGAGTTCCACGCGGACCGTGTTCGGATCAACTGGGCAATCGTGCTCGATCACGGCGTCCGCCGGGCGCATCGCCTGCTTTGGCAAATCCGCGTCCAGACACTGCCCGGCGCGGTGCACGTATCCGGTCTCGCGATCATAAACGACGTAGTATTTGGTCACCGTCTCGCCTCTTGAGCCGTGAGGAGAATATTTTTGTAGTTGATGGGACTTAGTCCGGTGAATCCGGTCCCGGTCTTGTACCTGAACGCGATCGTGTGGGAGCCGGCCGACAATCCGGACAACAAAACACTGAGCGCCGGGTTGTGATACCAAGCCCACGTGGCACTGAACCCGCTGCCACCGAAATAGTGCGGAAACAATTCGAGTTCGCGTTGCTTCACGCCGTCCAGCCAAATGCTGAGGGTATGCCCGAGCATGTTGGTATAGACGGTATTGATAAAGGCCAGGACGGAGCCGTTCCACGAGTCCGCCTGGCATGACGCATTGACGAGCGTGCCCTGTGTGCCATCGGCGATCGTGATGGATAGCGAAGTCAGGTCGTGATAGCTGCCGTCGGCGTCAGACGTAACGATATCCGCGTGCGTCGATGTAACGACCGATGTCACCGAATTGGCCGTAAGATGCCCCGTCACGATAATGTCGTTGACGATGATATCCCCGGCATCGATCGCCCCCGCGACCAGCTTTTGCACATAGAGATTGCCATTCAGCACGCCCACGACGGTGCCGCTGATGGTGGTCAGCGAGAACATCGGCACCGGCGTGCCACCATTGAGTGTGCTGTGGCCGATCAGCAGACTGTCAGTCATAAATGCCAGGCTGGCAGAGCTGCCGTCGTTGTAGAACCGCCAGCCTGAGATATAGCCGTCAACGTCCAGGACAGCCTGGTAGGTCGCGGCGAGCTTGCCGTCGACCGCGACGATCGCGGCCGCATTGGTGGTCACGGACGAGTCAAGCGTTCCGAGATGGGCATTGACCGTCGTCTGGTAAGACGAAAACGTAGAATCCCCGGCAGCGATCGCGGTGGCATTCGTGGCGACAGACGCGTCGAGGTCGCCGAGATGCGCATTCACGGTGACCTGATAGGCGGCGAATGCCGCCTCGGTCGCAAGCGCAACTGTGGAGACTTCCTCGATGGAGGCCGACAGGTTGTCGCGCGTAAGGGTCAGGAGTCGTCTGTTTTCCTGCTTGTCGAGCCAATTATCCGCATCTTGTTCCGCCGCGACCGAGGCAATCAGTTGCTGAAACGTCCGAAGCTGGCTTTGTAACGCTGGAATTTGACGAATCAGATAATCCAGCACCGAACTGTTGAAACCAGCCAGGCCTACATCAAGAAAATCGTCCTTGATGACGATCGTCGGCGGCTCGACATCGACCGCAACCCACGGCCCCTGCCGGCTGCCGATCGCCGCGATGCGCAACCTTGTCGGCGACAGATCGACCACGACGCTTAAACGGGTCACCGAGCCGCGATGAACCTGCGTCCAGGAGGCACCCTCGTCCTGCGAGATCTGCGCCAGGTAGAGCGTCGCGCCCGGAACCGGCGGCCACGACGCCGCCAGCACGGGCTCGGCGACGCCCTGCAGGAAATTGGCCTCAATGCCGGTGACCACCGGCGCGCGATCGTCACGCGGCGTCGGAACCATCGGCCGGCTCTCTGGCTCGCCGAGATCGCCATCGTCATGGACCGCCGCGCTGTCGATCGCCATGACGAGCGACACCCGCTCGCCGTTCGGCCGGCCGGACAGCACGATGCCGCGCACCAGCGCAACCCCGAAGGCGAATGAGGGGTCCTCGGCGCCATCGAGGCGATCGAGCGCCTGCGCCAATGTCATGTTTTGCGCGGTCTCGACGTCCGTTAGATCGGTCGCATCCAGCACCGCAAGGCTGTCGTCGTCGCCCCTGGCGACCCTGACGGGACCGAACTGCGCGCCGGTTTTGCTGCGGATGGCGATATAGTGCTGCGGCCCAACGGTCCATACCGGCGCAGGATCGAGCGTCAGCGTACGATCGTCGACGGCGGCGACCCGACCGCCCTGTCCCCAGGTCCTTGGCAGTTCGGTCTGAATGCCGACATGCGACAGCAGCCCCAGCATGCGGCCGTCGTGTTCGGTATCGAGCGTGATGTTGGAACGGCGCAGCTGGGCCTGGCGCCAGAGAAACGCCACCTCGCGCTGGGCGTGGGCGCGGTTGGTGACGCCGTCGATGCGGCGGCGCGCCGGGTTTACGGCGACGAATGTTGGCGGATCATCCGGCGGATACTGGATGGTCGCCGCACCCCAGGTCTCTTCGTCGAGATATTCCAGGACCACGGCATCGGCCTGATCCTCGGTATTGAAATCGAGCGCGATCTTGACGCTGTCGCGAACGATCTCCCGATCGGTCAGCAGCATCTGCGGCACCGCGCGCCACTCGTCGCGGGCCCCGGTCAGCACATCGCCCGACCAGCGATGCTTGCAGCGCGCCGACGCCAGGATGGTGTCGAAGGCCTGCGGCGCCAGCACCTCGCCGGCAAACTCGTAATTGAAGGTATCGCCGCGGGCGTCGGCCGCCGCCGCTTGATCGATGATCCACGCCAGGTCGATTTTGCTCGTGCTGCGGCCGGCGCCATAGTCCTCGTTTACGGCAGCGTCATAGAACGCCCAGAACGGATTTTGCGTCGGCTGCTCGACGAAGTCGCCAATGCCGTCATCCCATACCGGCAGGATGCGGGTCCGCTTCACCGCGAAACGCAGGCCGCCCAGCGCCGAAAGCTGGCTGTTCGCCCGCACCCTTATGGCGATCGTGGTGACGCCGTGGAACGTCGACGAGCCCTGCAGGAAGCCGCGCAGACCCGCCCAGATCGCGGTATCGAAACCGTTGCCGTTGAATGCCTCGAGATGCGGCGCGTTGAGACGGCGCATCCTGACCTGGTAGCGGCCCGGCGTAACCGTGGTCTTGATCGTAACCCGCTGCGGCGTGCGCGTCGCATAGGTGATGTCCTGCCGCCAGAGCGTGGCATAATCGGCGAGCGGCGCGCCGGCATCGTTGACCGGCCGGTATTCGGCGATCAGCGGTACCGACCAGGCGTGCACGCCGTTGGTATCCTGCCAATAGACGCCCTCCGGAAAGGCGAGATCGCAGGCAATCGCGTCGGCCAGCGTGCCGCTCGCATTAAAGATGAAGCCGCCGATCCAGCCGTCATTGGGCGCGGTCGCCGGATCGCCGAACTCCTGGCCGGACGCCTCGACCGCCTGCACGACGTTGGTCGGGAACAGCGTGACGGCCTCGCCCGGACCGCAGAGCTGCACCTGCGCGTCGGAGAAGTCCTCGCTCAGACCGCCGGTCTCGTCCCAGAAGGGCGTATCGTCGTCAAAGATGCTGATGTCGGTATATTTGCCTAGCCCCACCAGCAGCAGGACATTGAGGTACTGATCGTTGCCGGTCTTGTCTTGATTGGCATCGACCGCCTTGGCGTTGCCCGCCGCAATCGGCGGCGCCCCGAATTCGCTCCACGGCTGCGCCGCCAGATCCGGGAAGGTCTTGATCGTCCCATAGCTCAACTTGATCGGCTGCATCAGCCGCACGACGTTGCCGCACGCGCTCGCGGAATAGATCTGATCGACCGGCGCCTCGGTCTGCGTCGCGGGCTTGCTGGCGATCAGCGTGTTGACCAGGAGCGAGCCGCCAAGGACGACGCCGGCGCCGATCAGGGAGGCGATCGTCGTGCCGGCACCGCCAAGCGCCAGGCCAAACAGCGAGCCGCCGACCGCGGCACCGATGCCCAGCGCCAGCAGGCTCAACCCGATGACGGCCGCCAACCCCAGTTTCGATCGCCCCGAGGCGCTGTTTAAGACCTCGCCAGGCCGCGACAGGAACTAGATTTGATTGTTCGGCGCGATGCGGAGCCGCCGCCATTGCCGGCGCAGCACGGGGCGCCCATTGACGACCAGGATGGTCGGCAGACGAAATTGCCAGCCATGGCGCCGGTCGCGCCGCGCCCATTGGGTCCGGCGCAAAAACGCCCCAACGGTTTCGCCCGACCTGGCATCCGCCCGCGCCATCTCGTGACCGGGCAGCAGACGGTGCACCACACAGACGTTCACGCCTTTGGTTCGTAGAACCGCAGCCGGGTGAACCCCCTGGCCTTGAGCGTGACGACGTCTTCGAGTTTGACCGCCTGATGATCGGCGTGGAGCACGGCGCGTTCGGCCTTCAGCCAGACGCCGACGTGATGCGGCCGTCCCGCCCCCGACATCAGTACCAGCGAGCCGTCCATTGCGTCGGCCAGCCCATGCCGAGCCGGCGGCCGTAAGGCCCAGCGCTGATGCTCCGGATGACAGGCGAAGGCGTGCTTGACCCATCCGACGTCAAGCTCTTGGCTGACGGCTACCGCCGGCAGCACGCGGCCAAACAACGCCTGCTCGGCCGCGGCCGCGAACGCCCAGCAACGCCCGGCCGGCCGCATGGCGACGTCGGGTGGCTGCGCCATCAGCGCCGCAATGCGCCGGGCTCGCTCCATCGCTTGATCCTCCCCAAGATGATCTCATGTCTGCAAACCCGGAAAATCTTCGACTGTAATGCGCCGGTTCGGAAAACGCCGGTTGGCGAGATTGTCGAGCCGCGCCAGACCGGACACCGACTGCCCGACGATCTCGACGCTGCGCATCAGATACTCGACCGGCCCATAGCTCGGCTCGGACGTGTCGTCGGAGCGATAGCGGCGCAGAATCAGCCGGAGGTCGGCCTTGATGGCGAGCGCCGACATCAACGACGGAATGAGATAGCGGGCGACATTGTCGATCGTCACACGGCTTTCCGGCACCTGGCCCTCGGCAAATTCTGGCCATTCCGACACGAAATCGACGGCCTTGAAGGTGACGGTCTCGCCGGCGTTATAGGGCGCGTCGTCCTCAAGCGTGAAGTCCGCATCCTCCGCCACGCCAGCGACGATGCGCAGCGGACCGACAAAGCTCGAATGCACGATTTCGAGCGTATCGTAGGACTTGACCGAGGGCGACACGCTCGCCTCCGCCTCCGCCCAGGCTTCGGACCAGGGATGGGGCATGCGCCGTCACACCCCATAAACCAGAAGCTTCATGGCGACCGCAACGCGCAGGCCGCCCTCGCCGGGTACCGGATCCTCGGCAAACTGCACGGTCTTCTCCGCATAGGCCGAACCGAGAAACACGTTCCAGGTGAACCGGCCGGTGCCATTCACGAGGTCGTGGCGCACGAACGCATCGAACGCGTCGTATTGCGCCGCCGACATGCGGATCGTCTGGCTGATGGTCGCGACATTGTCGCCGGCACGCGAACGCGCCCTGGTATTGCCGCCATTCATCTGCGTGCGCAGCGGCGCCAGCCAAGGCTGCGACATCTGCCATTCCCCGCGCCGCGGCCGGTACGGCACAGTATCGGGCATTTCCGGCAATGACATTCAGGTCGATCCCACGTCAGCCGCGTCTGGTCGAATCGATGCCCATCGAACGCAGGATCCGGTTCAGTCCCCCGTTGGCATCGCCCATGTCGCCCGACACGACATCCAAAATCATGCGCTTGAACGTGACATCGAGGCGCACGCCGCCCTGCGGGTCCCGCGTCTTCGAGACGTTGTCGACCTGCGTCCCGGCCGGCGCGTTGATCAGGTTCACGGTGACATTCCCGGTCGCGGGCGCGCTTGCCCCGCCGAACGCGTTGATACCCAGGACGCCGCCTGGCCCGCGGCTCAACGGCACGATGGCTTCGGGGCCGGCCTCGCCTGCCAATCCGATGCCGCGGGCAAATGGAAAGAACACGGGCCGATCGATCACGCCGCCGCGGGCAAAGCCCATCACGCCGTGCTGGTCGAAGACATTGCCGCGTGCGCTGGCGATTGGACCGCCGAAGAGCGATCCAACGGCGGACTGAGCAACGCCGGTCAGCGGCCCGACCACATTCTTGAGCAGCAGCGCCTGCAATACGGTCTCGGCGATCTTGGTAGCAAGATTGGCGAAGCCTTGACCTAGCGTCTGCGTGCCCTTGGCCATGGCGATGAGGTCGGAGGTCGATGACTGCAGCGCCGATGCCAGACCCTGGTCGAGGTTCTGGGTCAGCTTGTCGGCGTCGACCGCAAGCTTGGTCAGGGCGGGTGTCTCAGAGCCGCGGACCTTGATCGCATCCGCGGTCTCCTGCGCCTCGCGGTGGACGATGCGCTCCGCGGTCGCGCGGGCTTCGGCGCTTTTCACCCCTGCCTTCGCCAAATCGTCGTAGGTCTGTGCCAGGCGCACATTGGTGATCTCTTCAACGCCGGCGACGCCAAGACGCTCGCGGATGGCAAGCAGCGCCTGATTGTGAGCGAGCGCCGCAGCGCTCGTGGCCCGGGCGACTTGCTCGGTGCCGATACCTCCGCGCTCCTGCGCGGCGGCGATCTCCAACAGCCTCACCTTGTATTGCTCGGCCGGCGTCACGGCCGCGCCGAGCAGAGAAATCCACCTCTGCATCAATGCCAGGTCGACCGACGCCGGGACCGGCGCGGCGATGTCGGGACGTGGCTGCGGCAGCGGCGTCGGTTCGCTTGACGGCACGCGGCTGAGACCGGCGTGGCGCAATGCGTCTTCAGTCAACCCGCTATCGTTTTCGGTGCCCGCAACAAATGGCCGATCCACGCCACGAAAGCGGCGGCCGAACGCCGTCGCCTGCGGCGCATTCGGCAGCGAATCCCTGAATGTCGCTGCCCTTTCGATCGCCCGCGCAATTCGCTCCCAGAATTCCGCCGAGCGCTTCTGCGTCTCCAGGATATCGACCGCAAAGGCGCGACCCCAGATATTGTCGGTCCGCTTCTTGATCTCCTCGATCTCAAGCTTCAATTGCGCAGCGCGGCGAACCAGGTGCTCGTCGATCGATTTTCCGGTCGTGATGGCGTCCTGCTCGACCCCCTTCAAGCCGCCGGCGCCGCCCAGCTGCTCGAGCAACTGACCCGCATCCAGATTACGCTTGCCGCTGATGGCGGCGACGAACTCGTTCCGCTTAAACTGATCGTCAAGGCTACGGAACGCCCGCGACACGATGTCGATCGCCTCGGCGGTATCGTTGGCCGAAGCGACCTCGCGCACCAGTCCGGAATCGATCTTCAACAGCGCATCGAACAGCGGACCGGCGCCCTTCGAGCGGAGGTCCTGGATGCTGACGGTCAGCCGGTTGACGAACTGCGCGGACTGGTCGGAATCAAGCCCGACCTTAGCGTTCTGCTGCGACAACAGCTTGAACTGGGTGATGGTGAGGCCGGCGGTTTCGGCGGCCTCCTTCAGCGCATGCGATTTCTCGGCAAACTCGACCGCCTTTTCGGAGGCGGCGGAGAACGCCGCGACCACCCCGCCGAGCGCCGTCGCAGCGACGAAGCCGGCCGGACCGAGCTGGATAAAGCCCTGGCCGACACCGCCAAGTGGCGCGATCAGCCCCATCGCCTGGCCGCGCAGATCCCCCATAATCGAGTCGAGAAACTTCAGGCTCGCACTGGGCTGCTGACCCGCCGCATCGATCTTCTTCAGTGCGGCTTGGCCGTCGGCGCCGAGCTGCTCAAGCGCCTTTCGGACCACTTCCTGGTCCTGCACGGAGAAGCGAACCGTGACGTTGCCGGCATTGGTGCTGGGCATGGCGCTTAGTCCGGCTTTTGTTCCATAGCCCTGGCGAGCCACGCCGCAACGAAGTGGCGTTCGGCGATCATCAGGAGACGCTTGACGACACCGACATCGAGGCCTGTCGGTATGGCGGCCAGAGCTTCACGCATGTCGAGACCGATCACATGGCCGGCCATGCCGGCACGTCGCCAGATGCCGGGCCGATCGAGACAATCAAGCACCGCTCGTCCCTCATCGGTCCGCGGCGCAAACACAATCTCCGGGCAACGCTCGCCCGCAACGCTGAGGCCTAACGCACACGGATCGTTGCCGGCGCGGCACTCGGCGCAGTAGCTGGGGCTCCCGCCTCGCCATCCGGCGAGGCGGGCAATACGTTTCCCTCGGCGGTTTCCTCGTGAATGCGGGCGTTGACGACGGCCAGCACCCGGGCGCGGATCTCCGGCTCATTGAGCAGCAGCGCGATCGACGCTTCGTCTGGCGCCGCGATGGCAGAGCCGTCCTCGGTCTGTATGCGGCCCCAGCCGTCCTGGCAGGCCATCACCAGATTGATCTCGCTCAAGCGCGCCGACGCTGCCTGCAACTTGGGCTGGTCAGCCAGGCCGTCGACGACGAAGTCGTCGCCCAGAATGCCGGCCAAGGCGCTGGCCGCCTCGCTGCCGGCGACAAGCCCAGCCAGCTGGATACCGACCAGGGCCGCGACGCGGTCAACCTCGAACTGCGTCGCCGGCCGCACCACGATCCAGGGCGCGGTGTCGGGAATCTCGTTGCCGTCCGGATCGCGGTCATTGGCGCCGAGCACGACGCGCCGTGCCACCGGTTTACTTTTCCGCAACCGCAAAAACATCTCAAAGACCTCTCAGATTGTGTAGCTCTCGACGCTCGACTTCAGAGTCGCCACCAGCATGGCGTCGCTGTCCGACTGCTCGGCGCGGAAGTTGAAGGTCTGCTGGATCTTGCCAGGGCCCTGGATCGGCACGCCGACCGGCTCCAACCGCATGTTGGCGGCGAGCAATGACAGCGAGCGATCGGACGATTTCGACCACAGCATCTCGCCGGAGAATGCCGTCCCGGCGATGGCGAGATCGTAATAGGTCGAATCGGTAAAGCGCAGGTCGATCGAGCCGTCGAACGTCGCCTCGCTGTCGAGATCGAAGCCCGACCGCAAAAGGCTTCCGACATAATCTTGGGGCGTGATCTTGTTGTCGTACTTGGCCTTGACCGACATGATGTTGGCGGCAGCCGTGCCGTTGACCTTGAACACGCCGAGCGCGGCCGGACAATCCTCACGCGCCCACGCGGCGGCCGGCGTGCCGCCGCCGGTCGACGTCACCTTGGCCTCGGTCTGCCCCATGAAGCCGAGTGTAGCTCGCTGGAAGCCGGCCGCGCGGCTCATTTCGAGTTCGAGCGTATTGGCGACCTGGCCGAGGTCCTGGTAAAATAGCACATTGGCGTATTTGCGCTCGTGCGAGCGCCACGGCAGCACTTCCAGCCCAGAACTGAAGCTGTGGGTGTAGGGATCACCCGCCCCACTGACGCTCGCGGCGCCGAACAGCGCATAGAGCCACAGACCGATATGGTTGAAATCGATTGGCACCACCAGGCCCGGGTCATTGACGATGAGACCCGGCGCCGGCTGGGTGGTGTCACGGTTGTTGTGGCGGGCAAGACCAAGCAGTGCATCGTTTTCGTAGGGCTGCCTGAACCCCGGCGTGAACGAATAGATGAAGGTCTTGGTCCAGTTTCCGCTCGGCGCCTCCCCGAAGGTCGTTTCGCTCTTGAGCAGAAAGTCCGTCACCTTGCCGCGCGGAAGAGCCGAAGTCGCCATGACGGCTGTTCTCCTTAATCGACGAAGCCGCCGATGCGGCGCTCGAAATCGGTTGCCTCGCGGTAGCGCACACCCTCGATATCGAGCTTGCCAATCAGGTCGGGATCGCCACGGAACACGCGACCGGCCGGATGGCCGGCCCATTCGGCAAGCAGAATGATGTGCAAAGGCAGCGGGTTTCGCGTGCCGGCCTCGGCCGGCGCTTCTTCGGTTTCAGTCATGACAGAACCTCAGAACGATCGCGATGAGGTGAATGAGAGCTTCATGGTGATCTCAGCGGCAAGCACGTTCGGCATGCCGTCCGTGACGAGGCCCGAACCGGTGCGCCGAGGAGTGGACATCTCCGCATACGCGATCTTGCCGCCGAGCGTGCGGTCGGCCGCGATCGCATCCCAGATTGCTTCGAGGCCAGCCTCGAAGGCGTCGCGGCGCTCCGCACGGGTGCCACCCGCCACCACGTAGTCGATCGGCACTGACCACTCGAGCTCGTAGCCTTGGTCGAGGCTGTCGGCGCCCACGAACTCGTCCGCCTGTTGCTCGCCCGAGTCCCAGATATTGAGATGCTCCTCCAGGCCGGACGGCATTTGGACAAGTCGCGCCGGCAGCGCCTCGTTCTGCAGCGGCCGCGGGATGGACGCACCAGGAACTTGCGCCGCCGTGTCGAGCACGCCGAACAGCGCTTCAAGCGCATCGCCGAGCGCCGACATCGCTTGATTACGCCGCCAGCGCCCGGGCGATCTCGGTGCCGAACAGGTCGGCCCATTGGCCCGCGAGATCGTCCGTGACGCCCTGCCAGTCGAGGCGCTTCTCAAGGCGGACCTGGCGCACCATCACGAACATCAGCACGAGCTTGTCGAAGCGCGCCTGGATATCGACGCTGCGGCCCTTGGCGCGCGCCCGCTTGAGCTTGCCGCGCAGGGTGCGATCGATAAAAGCCAGCATCTGGCCGCCGCGGCCCGGGATGAAGATGAGGTCCTGGTCGAACATGCTCTCGACCTCCTCGGGGGTGGCGGGCCGCCCGCCGCGGCGCGGGGTGCTCTCAGTCGGGATCGCGAGCCACAGACCATCATGATGTAGGATGGTCACCCCGGTCGCGAAGGCGAACAGGATTTTGGGCGTCTTGCTCCAGACCACGACGGCGGGCCTGTGAGTGCGCACCGCAGCAGATTTTGGGTAGATGTCGACCCGCACCGTGTTGGCGAGCCGATCGCCGAGGCTGGCGTTTCGAACGGCGCCCCGGTAGGCGAGTTTCGCCCGCGCCGCAAAACGCTCGGCACCGAGGCGTGCGCCCCGGGCGAACCGCAAATGGGTGTCGCGTGCGAAGGACGCGAGATCGCCCGTGACCACGAGCTTGATCTGAAGTGTCATGGAGGAACAGGCGTCAGCGCACCGTCATGACCCAGAGGAGCCGCAACGCATCCTCGCAGCGCGGATCGTCCAGGACCATCAAGGTCTCCCCTGAGATCTCAAACGCACCGCCGCGGGCCGGGGCCGCGATCTCGCTCTTGCGGACCGTGAGGGTGCGGCCCTCGATCACCGGACGGCCCGATATCCCGGCAAGCTCCCGATCACGCTGGTCGAGCAAAACCCTGCAGGCGACCGGCTCCCCGCTCGCCGGCGCCGTGTAGGTCGCCTCGACGGTGATGTTCGGATCGTCGAAGATCGCGTTTAGCGCGGCCGTGAACACATCCACGGCGTGGCCTCAGTTGCTGGTGTGGATTTTGACCGCGAGCCGCGGACGCTTGTTCACCGGCAGCGGCGACGCCTCGGTCTTCACGTCAATGGCGCTGCCGTCCTGCCGGGCGAGCTGCCGCGCATAGATCGGCAGCCCCATGGTGTTGACGGTCTCGATCAGGTTGGCGGGCGCCCCATAGGTCACGAAGGTGTCCATGGTGCCGAGCGGGAACGCGATGCCCTCATTGGCGGGAACGAGGGTCTCGGTGGCGCCGGTCGAGAGCGTGACGGTGGCGTTGTATTCCTCGAATACGATGCCGGCGAACGGGAAGCGCCGGCGGGTGTCCTCGCGCAGCGGCTGCGCGCCGGTCGACGAGAAGTACTTGTAGGCCTCCTCGACCTTGGAGTGGCTGATCAGCTTGTCGAAGAAGCCGGGGCTGACCAGAGCCAGCACCCCGCTCATGGTCTCACCCTTGAGCTCGACCTCGATATCCCGCAGCACCTCACGGCACTTGCCCTGCACGTTGGTGCCGGCGGTCCCGAGCACAAAGTCGACCGACTGCTGGGCGAGGCCGAACTCGTCGAAATAATCATAGAGCTCGGCGCCGGCGCCGTCCTTCACGACCCCGCGCAGCGCATTGATCTCCATGTACTCTCGGGTCTGGGCGTGCTTGGCCCGCATCCGGGTGATCTTGCGCTCCATGACGGTGGCGAGGGGATCGGCCGCATCCGCCACCCCGAAACCTCGCACGCCCTGGATATCCTGCGGGGTGATGACATCGTCATGGGGGATCCACGGCACTGTGAACGAGCGCATCGAGCGGGTATCGCGGTTGGCCACGGTAGCCGGCCCACCCAAGGGCACCGTCGGCAGGAGGTTCAGCACCCCCTCGGCCTGCTCGATGATGACGCTGCGCTGGGTAATGCCCTCGAACCGGAACAGGCCCATCGCGCCCAGCCGGGTGTAGATGTTGGGCAGGATGTTGATGGCGGTGGTCATCTCGGCGAGCGTGTAACCGCCAGCATCGAAGGGATTGATCATGGGTGCCATGGAGAGGTCCTTGAAAGCCAAAGGCCTCGACGGCATCTGCCATCGAGACCTTGATGAAGGTGCAGTTGTTTTAGCTGCGGCGGGCCGATCGATCAGGCGGTGTCGCGCGGCACCAGGCCGGCAGCTGCGAGCTGCGAGTGCTTTGCGGCATTCTCGGCCGGCTGGTCGACGGACGCGTCGAACACCAGTGCGGCCTTGGACACGATCGCGGGACCGCGGGCGACCACCAAGCCGGTCTTGTCGGCCGGGGTGGCGTCGACCGCCTCAATCAGCACCGCGATGGCGGTCTCGGCCCCCTCGTCACCTACGACTTCGGCGGCTGGCGAAAGCCGATACTTGCTGGAAGCCGTGATTTTACCGAGCACGGAGCCCAATGGGTAGTTGGTGCCGGACTTGAGCGTCACGGTCTCGCGGCAGTAGCTGCTATTGAGCTCGAACTTGAGCAGGTCGCCAAGCGTCGGCGACATGGTGAGAGTGGGCATGTGTGATTCTCCTCGATCCGATCAGGCTTGCGCCGCCACGGCACGCTCTTTGGCGCGGCGTACGATCGCGCTGTCGCCGACGGTTGGCGTGGGCGGAGCTGCCGCGATGACGCTCGTTGCCTCGGCGCGCGACGCGAGCGTGTCGAGGATGGAGCGGCGAAGATCGGCCGCGGTGATCCCGCGCCGCATGGCGTCAGCCGCATCGACCGAGACGCCAAGCCTTAGGGCCTGCGCCGCGATGGCCGCGATCTCGCCAAACTCGGCGCGCAGCCTGTCCGCGGTCGCAGTTTCATGCAGGAGATCGGGCGACAGCTCCGGCGCCGGCCTTTGGGCTGGCGTCGGAGGGGGCTCGGCGATTGCCGCTTGCGCCCGATCCACAGGGGCAGCAGCCGGTTCGTTTGGATCAAGCGCTAGGTGATCGATTTCGTTCTCCGTCATGGACGGGCTCCTTTTCGGGGGCGGGTTGATAGTGAGTCGCGTCGACGAGGCAGCGCGATCGAGCTCGGTCGCCATCTCGGCGATCGCCGTATCGAGCCTGCCGACGCGATCGGCCACGCCGGCGCGGACCGCGAGCTCGCCGCGGTAGATCGCGGCATTCGTGCGGCGTGCCGCATCGCTGGTGATGCGGCGGTTGGCGGCGACCAGCGTGCAGAACTCGGCATAAAGCTGGTCGACATCGGCCTGGATGGTGGCACGGGCTCGCGCTGACAACGGCTCATGCGCATTGCCGTCGACCTTCTGGTCGCCGGCGAAGACAAAGCTCCACGACAGTCCAGCCTTGGCGTCGGCACCGCTCTCGTCGACATGCACCGCGACCACACCAATTGATCCAATCTCACCGGTACGCGTCACGTACAATCGATCGGCCGCACTAGCGATCGCATAGGCTGCCGACAGTGCGCTTTCGTTGGCGACCGCCCAGACCGGCTTGCCGCTCGCGGTCTTGATCGCGCGAATCTGGTCCACCAGGTCGAACAGGCCTCCGACTTCGCCGCCGGGGGAGTCAACATCGAGGATGACGCCGCGCACCGAGGGATCGTCCATGGCGGATGCAATGGCGTTGCCGATGTCGCCGTAGGACAGCAGGCCACTTGTTGCATCGAGATAGCCCGAGCGGCTGACCAGCGTGCCGATGACCGACACCACCGCGATCCGCTCCACGGTGATCGAGGTCCGCGGTGCTGGCTCGACCGCCGGATCGACGGATTCCACCGGGCTGCCGGCGATCCGCGGGCCCAGAACCCCAAGGATGACCTCGAGCTTGGCGCGCGCGATCATTAGCGGCGTCCCAAATACACGGGAAGCCACGTGCGGAAGATCGAGCATTCCGGTTGTAGTCCGCTCTTAGGCTGCGCGTGCAAACTCGCCAAAATGTTCTTTGGCCGCTTTGCAATAGGCAGCATGCGCTTCGTCGGCTGTCCTGAAGACGCCGAGGTGAAAAACGCGTCCGGCGACGCGAATCTGCGCCACGAATTTTTTCAATCGTTTTTTGTAGTGGACGCCTTTGTATCCACACGCATTGTTGATGCGCCTTCGCGAATTTCGCGCGTTCTCGCTGTTGGTTGCGAGCCTCAGATTCACGAAGCGATTATCGGATCGAATGCCGTTGATATGATCGACATGCTCGATGGGCCAGGTGCCCGTGACATAGAGCCAGGCCAAGCGATGCGCCATGTACAGGCGGCGGTTGATCCTGATGTGCCAATACCCACGAGACTTCGGCAACCGGCAATCGCTCCGGCCGAAATCTTATTGGTATCGATGCGCCAAAAGAATGTTCCGGTATCGGGTTCGTACCTCAGCAGTCGACGGACTTCGGCGACCGTGAGACAGGCCTCACGGTCCCTTGGCGTCGTCGGAGCTAGCATTTTAGGCAGCGTTCGATTGGTCTGGCTGTTCGACGACCGGTGGCGTCGCCACGGAACTGAATGTTAACCCGAGCGCCTGTTCGCGCTGCCTATCGGCTGCGATCTCACCGTCCACCTGCTCAACGTCGTAACCTCGCTCAGCCAATGCCTGCGTCCGACTCTTGAGGCCCGCTTCGATCTGTTCGATTTCAGCGCGCGCGTCCTTGAGCGGGTCGGTCCAGTCCCACTTTGGCGGCAGCCAGCCACAAGAGAGATACTCGCGCCGGCGCTGGTCGTAGTCCGGTAGATCAAGCACGCCCGCAAGAACCGCCGTTTCCATCCATCGGGCCCACACCTGACGGCAGAACTGCCAGACGACCACGGCATGCTGATAGGCTTCCGTCCGCCGCCGGAACTCGAGCAGCGCCAAGCGCGAGTTCGAGTAGTTCGCTTTGAGCATGTCGTTCGACAGATACGCATAAGGGACGCCTAACGCGGCCGAGACCTGCAACAATGTCCGGTACTGGAACGGCTCGTAAGTCTGCCCAGAGTCGGCAGGCGCCGAAATCTGCACCTCCTCGCCGGGCTCCAGCATGGTGATCTGGCCCGGCTGCAAGTCGAGTGTGCGCTCGTCGTTCTCGTCGCGGCCCTCCGCCGCATCCAAAGGCTCGGCTGGCGCGGGCGTCGTGATAAAGAGCGCGTGCATCGCCGCGACCTTCTTCCGGTCCAGCTCGGCATCGTCGTATTGGTCGAGCAGGAAAAGCTTCACGATGCCGGCGGCGAAGCGCGAGATGCCACGGAGCTGACCGGCATCGACCGGATCGATGATGTGAACGATCTCGGATGCCGGGATGCGCACGATATCGCCCGTCAACCCCGGATCCGTCATGTCGCCCGGATGCCGTCGCAGGAAGTGGTAGGCCACTCGGCGCCCGATCGCATCGAACTCGATCCCTTGCCGAATGACGTTGCCGCCAGGTAAGACCTCATTCCGATTGAGCGGCAGCATCTCCGAAGGCAGCATCTGCAGCTGGAGCGGGACGGTGAGACCATCCTGCGGCCGGCGCGGCCGAAACCGAAAGAACAGCTCGCCGGCGATGAACACCTCGCGCGCGGCGCGCCGCTGCAGACCATAGAAGTCCGTAAACCCCTCGGCGTCAGCCTCGTCGGTCCAGTCGAGCCAGAGCTTCTGTACCTGCGCCTTGCGCCCGGAATCTGAGATCAGCGACGACGGCTTGATGCCGGCGCCCACCACATTGCCAGCCCAACTCTCGATCGCATTCGCCGCATAACCGTTGTTGCGCACGAGCCAGCGGGCACGTGCCGTAATATCGGGACCGGCTGCCGCGATGAGCGTATTCAGATGCGCTCGGCTTGGCTGGAAGCCTTTTAATCGCCGGTTCGCGAGCCCCGCCTCGAATCCGCCGATGAACGCGCCGACGCGGCGCCTGAATGCCGTTAGCGAGGCGAGCACTCAAAGCCCCCTCGAAGCCGATGTCAGGATTCGGCGCTTGCGGCCGCCTTCCTCGGCTGCCGCGATACGGCGTTCGAGATCCGTGATGGCAGCCGCCATTTCGGCATCCGAGGCGTAGGTCACGCGCCGGCCGTCGATCTCGATCGTGCGCACGCCGCGGTAACGTGCGGCGAGCAACGCATCGCGCTGCGCGGTCAGTTCTTCGAGGGTCATGGCCGTGGTTCGTTCAGAATTCGAGGGCTTGTGACCTGGGCCAACGCGCTGAATTCATGTCCGGTTTTGGATGGACAGCGATTGTCGCACTGCAATATGGGGCTTGCCGGATTGGTACTGAATGCCGAGTAGGCCCGGGGAATTTCACCCCGAGCCCCTCACAGATCCGGACTTGAACCTCTCGATTCATCCGGCTCGTGCCATCGCGTAGAGCCTGCCGGCTCCCACTGAACGAAAGGGCTCATCCCGGTTGCCCGGTTGGCCCAAATCAGCGGCGATGGCCTGCCCCCTTCGCTCCAGCCCCATTACAGGACCTTCATCACTACTACGAGGCAATCCGCCCCTCTCCGGTGCATCGGTACTTTCGGCCTTGCGGTTGCAGCCGCTTGTGCCTTTTCCCTTGGCATCACCGGCAAGGTTCTCACGTTCCGTACCAGAGCCTGATCGAGCTTCGTGCTGCCTACACGCCGGATGCCGCTCGGCCGGTATCAGGTCATCCTCCGAGCTCTTCCCGGGAAGTGGGTCAATCCCCGGTTTCGACACCCCCTAATCCGATTTCGACGCTTCACCGGCAGTTCGCTTACGCTCACCTCTCTCGACCGTGCATGCCGGGATCATCGTCCCGACGTTTCCGCGACGCTCACGACCTTGGCTTTTGACCAAAGCCGCTCGCGGTGGCTTGGGATCGGCTCCTGATCGCCGAACCCGAAGGGCCCTCCTTCATCTCTCGTACAGTTGCGCATCACCGTGTGGACAGGCGATGCTCGTGACACAAGACCCAACCCGGTCATCAGCAGTTCGGATTTGTGCAGTGCAAATTGACGGATGAACCGTTCCGTGGGTCGCACATTTCTGCTTTGATAGCTGATTGAGAAACAGCGTGCGGCGTATTCCGGAGCCTACACGCCATGCAACGACGCGAATTCATTTCAATGGTTGCTGGATCGGCGGCAGTGTGGCCGCTCGCGGCGTGGGCGCAGCAGCCGACGATGCCGGTGATCGGATTTCTCAGTGGCAGATCGCAGGACGAGGCGAGAGGCGACACCGCGGCATTCCTTCAGGGCTTGAATGAGATGAGCTTTGAAAATGGCCGCAATGTCGCGATCGAATACCGCTGGGCCGAAGGGAAGAACGAACTGCTCCCTGATTTGGCTGCGGAACTGGTCCGCCGGCAGGTTGCCGTGCTCGCCGCTGTCGGCGGAAATAATTCAGCTTTGGCGGCAAAGCGAGCGACCAGTTCTATCCCGATCGTCTTCACCAGTAGTGCCGACCCCGTTCAGGTTGGTCTCGTCACCAGCCTGAACAAGCCGGGCGGAAACGTGACGGGAGTCAGCTGGTTCGATGCTGAATTGGGACCCAAGCAGCTGCAATTGCTCAGCCAGCTGGTACCTAACGTCAACATCGCCGCACTCATCGTGAACCCTCAAAGTCCGGAAGTCACCCAGCAACGCTAAGCTGCGCAGCAAGCGGCACGAACTCTCGGATGGCGGCTACGGGTCATCGTGGCAAGCAGCGTAAGCGAGATCGACGCAGCATTGGTAGAAGCAAAACGGCAAGGAGCGGATGCCCTTATAATAAGCTCCGATCCATTCCTCCACAGCCGCCGAATGCAAATCGCCTCGCTCGCCGCTCATCATAAAATCCCGGCAATCAGCGGGAGTCGCGAATGGGTGGTAGCCGGTGGACTGATCAGCTATGGGAACAGCATTCCGGATGCCTATCGTCGTGCAGGACTGCAAACTGGTCGCCTACTCAGAGGTATCAAACCGACTGATCTACCGGTCGACCGCGCTACAAAATTTGAATTAGTAATCAATCTCAGGACAGCTAAGGCATTCGGGCTAGAGGTGCCGCCGGAGCTACTCGCGCGCGCCGACGAGGTGATCGAATAGGGTCTGCTTTGCTGCACACGCTCAGGTCTGAAAGTGGCCCGTCACGACTTGGTGCAATGCCGCACGAGCTCGGTCGCAAACGGGGCATAGCCGACACGGCCAGGCTTGCTGCCTGGGTGCGGCCGGTAGAAAATGACCCATAGCAACATAGGCAGCATCTTCTGCCAGTTCTGCCAGCGGCCAATCCTGAAAGCATGAGGCATACCCTCTGAGAAAATAACCGATGCTATGGCTAGTGGATTCGCTGTAGCGAAGGCAGGCGGTCTCGCCGTAGATCGCGGTATGTGCAACACTGACTTGTGAGCTGACGCAATTGGTGTAGAGCCGAGCAGCGGCGGGCGCCAGCGCGCAGACCTCGCGTGGTCGGAGCAAGGGTAGGAGCGTTCAATGAACGAACATCACAGGTTTCTGGAACTGTTCGACGCGCTGTTTGTTGCCAACAACAAATGGATGGAGGGCACCCCCACTGACAAGCTCGAATGGGTGCCGGTCGACAATCCGAACATGAAGTTCGGTGATCGTGTCAGCGCGATTTCGATCAAGAGCCTCTATATCCATACCATTGTCGGCGAATGCGAATGGTCGCGCATTCTGCCTGCCTGTTCCGAGGGAGCGTCGCTGTCGCCCGCGCAGTTCACCGAAGGTAAGGTCCTCACGGATCGGCTTGACAAGTCGCTTGATCTTCTGAGCGACGCCGCGATTCTGCATCGTACCAATATGGATCGCTTTCGCGCCTACGATCAGTCCTGCCTCGACAAGAAGATTCGCTGGATGGAGCGTGATTGGTCGGTCATGGGATTTCTGTGGGGCATCTACTCGCATCGCTCCTACCACCTCGGCAATATCGACTTGTTGCTTCGCGAGGCCGACGTAGAGGCGCCGGATTTTTTTTCCAATTTCCGGCAGGTGATGGCATAGCGAAGCATTTTTGATCGCTTGACCAGTCTGAATGCGTGCGAGGATCAAGGCGTCACGTTAGCACCCTAGAATTGTTGGCAAAGCGCACAGCTTGGTCCGAACTTCGTGGCCCGAGGGTAGCAAACGGGGGCATGGCCGACATCGAATTGGTTGCGCAGGTTACGATCATGACGCGTCTGACCCATTTCGGAAGTCGAGCGCCCGATTTCGCTGTGACGCACAATGCGGGCTTTCTGTGATACTTTTAACTTGCTGGTCGGCACGGGAGGCTTCCCATGAGGCGGCGCGAGTTCATCACGTTGCTTGGCGGCTTTGCTGCGTGCCCCGTAATTGTTCGGGCACAGCAGTCGACGATGCCGGTTGTCGGGTTCATTGCGCCTGCGTCTGCCAAAGCCTTCGCTCAGCCAACGCAAGCACTTCTTCGCGGATTGTCGGATCAAGGCTTTTCTGAAGGTCGAAACGTGCGGCTGGTTTTCGCTTGGGGTGACGACCAAAATGATCGCCTTCCAGGGT
>JBFXEX010000105.1:0-19475 GCA_050179645.1 Xanthobacteraceae bacterium
GGATCGATCATGCGATGGGTCTGACGCGACTCTGGCTGGTGCCGCAGGACGCCTGCCGGCCGAAGGCGCTTATCTTGCTTACCCCCTGGATGATCTGTTGCGGCTGATCACGCTGGAATCCCACCTCAACCGCGCCATCGTCATCGGTGAGGATCTGGGGACCGTACAGCCGGAGTTTCGCGAGCGCTTGTCCGGCGCTGGTATCGCCGGCATGGACGTACTGTGGTTTCAGCGCGACGGCGACGCGTTCCTGCCGCCGGAACTATGGCGACGCGACGCCGTGGCGATGACCAGTACCCACGATCTGCCGACGGTCGCCGGCTGGTGGACCGGGGCGGACATCGCGACCCGCGATGCGCTTGGTCTCGTGGCGAACAAGAGGGCCGAGACGCGGCAACGCGCGAAGGATCGCGCCGCGCTATGGGAAGCATTCAGCAACGCCGGCATCGTGGACGAGGCAATGCCCGCTTCGAATGAGGGCTCCGCCGCGACCGACGCTGCGATTGCGTTCACGGCACAATCTCCCGCACCGCTGGCGCTGATCCCGATCGAGGATGTGCTGGGGTCGACCGACCAAACGAATGTGCCGGGCACGATCGACGAGCATCCGAACTGGCGGCGGCGGCTCGACGGGCCTGCTGCCCAGCTTCTCCATTCACCGCAGGCGCGCGCGCGCCTCAAAGCCTTGCGCGAGCGATGACGATACCGCGCGCCACCATGCGGTTGCAATTCCATCAGGACTTCCGCTTTGCGGACGCCGAGGCTCTCGTGCCCTATTTCGCGCGACTCGGCATCAGCCACATCTACGCTTCGCCAATCACGACCGCCAGGCCCGGTTCAAAGCACGGCTACGACGTGATCAATCCGGCACATGTCAATCCAGAGCTGGGTGGCGAAGGGGAACTTAGGAGCTTGGTGACTGCGCTGCGCTCAGCAGGGCTTGGACTGATCGTAGATATCGTGCCGAACCACATGGCAGTCGGCGCCGAAAATGCTTGGTGGTACGATGTTCTCAAGCATGGCCAGGCGAGCCGCTACGCCGCTTACTTCGATATCGATTGGAACGCCGAGGACGCGGGGCTGCGCGGCAAGGTGCTGCTGCCGGTCCTCGGCAAACCGGCACAGGAAGCCTTGCGCGATCGCGAGCTTGTGCTGGCCCGTGAAGCTGGCGGTTACGTTGCGAGATATTTTCAGCAGCGCTTTCCGATCACCGGCGATGTGCATCAAGATGAAGATCTCGCAGCCGTGCTGGCGCGCCAGCATTACCGGCTCGCATGGTGGCGCGTCGCCAATGACGAAATCAACTGGCGGCGCTTCTTCGATATCAACGAACTCGCTGCACTGCGCATGGAGAACCCGGACGCGTTCGAGGAGGTTCATGCGCTCATCTTCCGACTTTATGCCGAAGGGATCATCGACGGCGTGCGCGTCGATCATATCGACGGCCTCGCCGATCCCGAAGCCTATTGCCGCAAGTTGCGGGCTCGTCTCGACCTGCTGACGGATACCCGCCCCCCGGGGGCGCCGCGGGGACGGCCGTACATTATTGTCGAGAAAATCCTGTTGCACGGCGAAACGCTCCCCGCCAGTTGGGAATGCGACGGCACCAGTGGCTACGATTTCATGAACCAGGTGAGCGCCGTGCAGCACGACGCTGCCGGCGAACCGCTGCTGGACGCGTTATGGGAAGCCGTCAGCGGACGCAGTGCGAATTTCGCGACAGAAGAGGAAACAGCGCGACGTCAAATCATCACTGGGAGCTTCTCGGCGCAGCTTGACGCCTGCGCGGCGGACTTCCATCGGCTGGCACGCGCTGAGGGGCGCGAGAGCAGCCGCGCGGACTTGCGGTGCGCACTGATCGAACTGCTCACGCACTTTCCGGTCTATCGCACTTACCCGACGGCTTTGGATCGTCTGGAAGACGAGAGTCCTTTCATCGACGCGGCCGTTGCCGCTGCCCGGAGAACAAGTCCGGTCGCGCGACACGAGGTGATCGAGCGCCTGCATGGCTGGCTCATCCGGGGCAGCGAGGACGCCGGCGTCGAGGCGATCCGGAAACGCGCGGTCACGCGATTTCAGCAGTTGAGTGCGCCGGTCGCCGCGAAATCGGTCGAGGACACCGCCTTCTATCGCTACGGGAGGCTGATATCCCGCAACGATGTCGGGTTCGACGTGACGCGTTTTTCCGACGACGCTCGGGACTTTCACGCCCACATGACGGAGCGTCAGGCGACATTTCCAAACGCGATGCTGGCAACCGCGACCCACGATCACAAGCGCGGCGAGGACGTGCGCGCACGGCTGGCGGTTCTGAGCGAGTATGCTGCCGAATGGTCGCAGGCGGTGCCGCGGTGGCTTGCACAATGCAAGCGCGAGAAACCCGTCGCGGCCGATATCGCCATCCTGTTTCAAATGATCGTCGGTGCCTGGCCGCTCGATCTTTACGACGAGGCCGACCGCATCGCATTCGCCGACCGGCTGGCGCAATGGCAACAGAAGGCCCTGCGCGAGGCAAAGCTTGCCACCAGTTGGTCGGCCCCCAACGAGGCCTACGAGACGGCGGCACGCGAACTAGTGACCGCGCTCGTGGCACGCAACGAGAAGCCGGAACTTCTGAACGAGATCGTAGCGTTCGCCGAACGCATTGCGCCCGCGGGTGCGGTCAACGGTCTTGCGCAAGTGCTGCTCAAACTCACGGCGCCGGGCGTACCGGACATCTATCAAGGCACCGAACTTTGGGATTTCAGCCTGGTCGATCCGGACAATCGCCGTCCGGTCGACTTCGTGTCGCGCGCGCGACCCTTTTCGGACGATCTGGAGGACCCGATCGCGAGTTGGCGCGACGGCCGGATCAAGCAATCCCTGATAGCCAGGACGCTTGCGGTGCGGAAAAAGTGTCCCGCGCTCTTCACTGAGGGCCAATACCTGCCGCTCGATGTGATCGGCGGACATGCGAGACGAATTGTCGCATTCGCGCGCCACGCGCGCGGGTCGATTGCGATCACTGTCGTGCCGCGCACGGCATCGCGGTTGTTACAGGCCGGCACCATCCAATTCGAGCCCGCGAAATGGGGGGACACAGCAATTGCGCTGCAACAACACAAAGTGCCATTGATCGACGCATTTTGCTCTGCACCATACGCCGCACGGGGTCGCATCGCAGTCGCTGAACTGTTCGAAAAGCGGCCATTCGCCCTGCTCGTCTCGTCCGACATCGCAGGCTGACGACAGGAGCGGCGCTGTTGCACTGCACGGGCGTCTTCGACGCCTCGTCGTATTTCTGAGCGAGGTGTGTCCGGTCAGTCGCAGTCTATAAACCTCCAATCATGTACGATGCTAGTCGATTCGCGGCGGCGTGGAATGCAGACACGCAGCTCGACGCACGGGAGCCGGGGAAATCCTGAGAAGGCATTTCCCGCAAGCGGCAATCCGACAAGCAGCGGCCATGACCTCACGGTGCGTAGGTAGCAAAATATGGCCAACCGGAGTAGCGACCGGTCCGCGAATCTCTTTCCGATTATTTTTCGCGGCAATCGCGGTTCACCGGATTTGTGAGACGGAGCACGCGACGTAGAGAACGGCCTGAGCTGGCTACGCCGGTTGTTTTCCGAACGTCGGCAAAGCACGCGCTATCTTGTGCCGGAGACCATTGTGCGTCGGCACTGCATCGACTTCCGCTCCTGCGGGCGCCATCTGCCGAGCAGGACGCCTGCCGTCAACGCTTTGATCGAAGGAGCCCAATATCCGCGGTCCGGATACATTTCCTGCTTGAAATAGCGTCGCGAAAAAATTGTGCGGCCGCCACGCTCCGAGTTGGCGATTTCAGCTAACATCACAACTCCAATCACAACCACAACCGTACCCGCATGACGTCCATGAAACACATCACTCCGAGCGGCATCCGCCCGCCCTTTGCGCGCTATAGCTACGGCGTCGAAATCCCGCCAGGCCACCGCATCCTCGTCTGTTCGGGTCAACTCGGAGTCTCGCTGGACGACCAGGTTCCGGCTTCGGTCGAGCAGCAGACGCATCTATGCTTCCGCAATATCGGCGCTGTGCTCGCCGAAGCCGGGCTCTCCTTCCGCGACGTGGTGCGGATCAACGCGTTTGTGACCGGGCGCGAGCATCTCAAGGGATACATGGCGGCGCGCGACAACTACATCGCCGATCCCCCGCCCGCTTCGACGCTGATGATCGTGTCCGGATTCTCGCGGCCGGAATTCCTGGTTGAGGTCGAGGTACTCGCAGCCGCGCCTGCGTGAGATAGCGCGCGACTGGATGCGCGGAGCCCACGTGCAGCATTGTGGCCGGACTTTTCCCAGCCATTAGGTTACCAAGAGAAATTGACGTAGATGCCCGGCCTTAACCGGGCACGACGAAATTCGTCCTGGCGCTCACGCCTGCGCCATTGCGCTCTGGCGCAGGTCGGCCTTAGCGATTTTGCCGGTTGGCGTCATCGGAAAGTCCGAGAGGCTGCGGATCGTGAGCGGCGCGAGATCGTAAGGAACGAGCGGCGCAATCGCCTGCTTCAAATTCAGGAGATCGGCCTCGCTCGTCAGCGTCACGAACGCGACCGGCCGCTGCCCGAGTGCGCCATCCGGCAATCCGACTACCGCAGCCTCCTTGACACCCGGCTGCGCGCACAGCGCCTCCTCGATGTCCCGCGGAAACCAGGTGCGCCCACCGACGGTGATCAGTTCGGCGAACCGGCCGCGCATGGTGATATAGCCGTCCGCATCCATGCTGCCGGCATCGCCGCTGTGCAGCCAGCCGCCGCGCAGCGCCTCGGCGGTCTTGTCGGGCTTGCCCCAGTATCCCTTCATGTAACCACCGCGCAGGCAGACTTCGCCGACCTCGCCGATCGGACACTCGACGCCATCGGCGTTGAGGATGCGCACTTCCTTGTCGGGCAGCGGTCGACCGGCGGCGCCGAACTTCTGTTCCGGCACGAGAACTGGATCGCCGAGCGCCATGAAGCCGCCAAGCTCGCTCTGGCCGTAGCTCTCGGCGAGCGGCATCTTCCACTCATCACGCAGCGCGCGCTTGAGCGTGGGCGGCACTGGCGCGCCGCCCGACACCGTCAGCCGCACTGTGACCGGCATATGGCCGCGGCTGCGCGCTTCGATCAGCAACTCATTGAGCAAGGTCGGGTTGCCGACCAGGATCGTCGCCTGCGTGCGCTCCAGCGCATCGAAGCCGCTCTCCTGCGTCCAGCGGCCCATGACGTTGACGGTCGCACCGCGATGAAGCGGCGGCAGCAGGTTGCCGACCAGCTGGTACGAGCTCGAGAGCGCGGTCGGCCCGAACGACACGTCGTCGCCGGTGATCCGCAGCCGCTCGGCGATGCAGTTCGCCGCCCGCATGGTCGGCTCGTGCGCCAGGCACGCCCCCTTCGGCTTGCCGGTGGTGCCGGAGGTGTAGGAGAGATGTGCGATGGCGTCCTCGTCCGCCGGATCGAGCGGCGGTGCGAAGCCGGCGTCGAGCAAAGCAGGCAAACTCTCGGCGCCGGGCTGCGGCCCGTCCATGCAGACCAGCGCCCGCACCGACGACGCCCTGGCGGCCGCGGTCCGCACAGGCTCAAGCATGTCGTGGGTGTAAATCACGACGCTCGGCTCGTGGTCGGCGAAATAGTAGTCGAGTTCGTCGGCAAAGCGGATGTTAACCAGCGCGGCGATTGCGCCGATCCGCCAGCAGGCGAACAGGCCGATGAGATAGTCCATGCCGTTGTGGGCGAAGATCGTGACGCGGTCGCCTTTGCGCACGCCGAGATGATGCAGCGCGCCGGCGAAGCGCTCCATCGCCGCCGTCGCCTCTGCGAACGTCAGCGCTTTGTCGCGATCGACCCAACGAAACGCGAGCCTGTCGGGATGGCGTTTAGCCCCGTCATAAAGCAGCTGGTTCATCAGCATGCGTGGCGCTCCTCGGGCTCGCCGGCGCGGCGGCGTCGTCCCACATTTCGGAATAATCGGGGGCGCGGGCGCTGGAACGCCGGCCGCCGTCGATCACGATGCGGTCGGCGTGCGGGCGCGACACCACCTCGTTGAGCGTGCGGGCGTTAAATACAAGGAGCCGCGCCGGCGCACCCACTTGCAGGCGGCCGTGATCCGACAGCCGCGCGATCGTAGCAGGCGCCGGCCCGACCAGCACGGGCGCCTCGGCAAGCGGATGATCGAGGTGAAGAATTCGCACCGCCTGCCGGAACGTGTCGACCATGTCATGATCGCCGTAGGCATAGAAGCAGTCGCGGCAGTTGTCACCGGCCGCAGCGACCACAATGCCGCGCCGTCGCATCTCGTGCACCAGCGTGACGCCACGCCAGCGTGGCGTGCGGCCCGACCCGCGATCCTGCAGGTAGAGGTTGACGGTCGGCAGCGTGACAATCGCGATCTTAGCCTCGGCGACAAGATCGAGCGTGCGGTCGGCATCCGCCTCGGGCTGGACCGCAAGGCTGCAGCAGTGCCCGCAGGTGACGCGACCCTGGTAGCCGTTTCGGATAGCGGCACGCGCCACATAGGGCAAGGCAGCCGCACGCGGATCGCCGCTCTCGTCGACATGGAGGTCGATATCGAGATCGTGGCGCGCGGCCAGCGTGAACAAGCGGTCGAGCAGCGCGTCGAGGTCCTCGAGCGGTGCGCCGTGCGCACCCGCGGACGCCGCGCGCGTGACGGCGCCGAGGATGCCGCCCGATTCCGCCACCAGGGCGGCGAGCTTGTCGCCCCACTCGCCGCGGAAAAGGTCGATCGGCACCAGCGACACGCCCTGCAGCGCGACGCGGCTCTGCCATTCTGCGCGCATGTCGGCGAAGGCGCGCCAGCTCCGCTCGGCCTGTTCGGGCACGGAATCAAGATGCGTGCGGATCGCCGAGACGCCGTGCGCGTAGGCGGAGCGCAAGCCGAAGCTCATGCGCGCGAGCAGGTCCTCGTGTGTCCAACGCAGCCGATCGGCCTGCGTCGCGGCGACCGCGTCCGTAAAAGTGCCGTTGACGTTAGGCGAGCGCACCACCGTGTGCGCCCGGTCGAGATGGGTGTGGACGTCGATAAGCATCGGCCAAACTTGCCGGCCGTGCAGTTCGACCGATTCGTCGGCTGCGACCGGCGCCTTACCCGCTGGCACAATGCGCGCAATCGCTCCCCGTTCGATCAGCATATCGATGTGCGCCGAACCATTGTCGCGGTCTTCGGCGGTGAGGCCGTGCGAACCCGTGAGCAAAGCGAGTGGCACGCGAGCGTTGCGGACCCAATACGACTGCGCGTCGGGCCACGCGATATCGGCGAACGGCGTTGGGACCGTCGCCATCGCTATGCTCCCGGCACGGCCTTGAGCCGCGCCAGATCGAAGTTGGCCATGTCTCGTAACAGAGCGATAAATCCGTCGGCCTGATGGATGGCGGTCGCCCTGCCCTTCTCCGCGGTTGCGATGGATGCGTTGCCGACCGCGCCGTCCGGGTTGAGGTCCGGGGCCATCCAGCCGAACGAATGGCTGCCAGTGGCGGAGAGGCTCTTGAATTCCTTCTCCATCGCGATCGCCGACGACACGAAATTCTTCGCCTTGTCCATCCGCACCAGGTCCGGGCGGAAATCGAGCATCAGCGAGGTCTCGATATCGCCCGCATGGATGCCGTGCTTGGCCTCGACCGCGTCGTACACTCCGTCCGGCAGGCCGAACCAGCGCCAGTGCGTGGCGACCGCGAGCATCGTGCGGCGCACCCGCAGTTCGCGCGCCGCGGTTGCGATCACCGAGGCGTTGCCGCCGTGCGAATTGGCGAATGCGATTTTGCGCAGGCCGGCGCGATGCACGCTCTCGCCGATCTCGACCAGCACGCGCAACAGCGTATCGGCCGACAGCGTCAGCGTGCCGGGCGACAACAGGTGCTCGTTCGACTTGCCGACCGGCTGCACCGGCAGCACCAACACGCTAACGTCGTCGGGCAGCCGTTCCCGCAGCACCGCAAGCATGCCGTCCGCGATCGCGGTATCGGTCATCACCGGCAGATGTGGCCCGTGCTGCTCGGTCGCCGCCACCGGCAGAATCGCAATCGTGTTATCGGGGTCGAGACCCTCGAAATCCCTCGTGGTCAGTTCACCCCAGAAATATGCACGTCCCGACACGCGTCATCTCCGTTGCCGCTTTTGCAGGCAAGCGCCATGCCACTTATGCGGCAGCCGGCTCGAGTTGCGGCATGGCCTTGCGCAGTTCCTCGACCACCAGGCTCGGGAAGGTATCCAATCCGCCCCGCGCGCGCACCAGAAGCTTCAGCGAGATCGGATGGCCTTCGAGCTCATACAGCGGCAGGTGCTGAATTTCCCCGGCCGCCACCTCCTGCGAGACGTCGAGCGGATTGAGGAACGTGACAGCCTGGCCGCTGCGCGCGATCTTCTTCATGAACTCGATCGAATTGGTCTCGATCGTCGGATGCAGCGGGATATTCGCGCGCGTGAAGGCGAGATCGATCGCCGGCCGGATGGTCATCGAGTGGTCCGAGATTGCGAGCGGGAACTCGGCGCAGTCGGCCAGCCGCAGCGGCTTGTGCTTGGCGAGCGGATGCTTCGCCGACACCACGGCACCGAGCGCGAGATCGTGACTCGCGACGATGCGGATGCCGGGGCTCGCCATCGGGTTATAGGTGAGCGCGAGATCGGCCTCGCCGGTCAGAACCGCGTTGGTCATCTGATCGAGCGGCAGGACCCGCAGGCGGATGTGAACGCGCGGATGAGTGTCGAGGATGCGGCTGAGGAACGCCGGCAAGGGTCCGGCGGCGAGCCCGTTCATCGTGGCGATCGTCACCTCGCCGCGGGTGAGGCCCTTGAGCGCCTCGATGTGGGATTCGACTCGCTGGTGTCCCTTCAGGGTCTCGCGCACGTGAGCGATCAACACTTCGCCGGTGGCGGTGAGCCGCAGGCGGCGCGGCATGCGCTCGAAGATCGGAGTGCCAAGCTCGTTCTCCAGCGCCAATATCTGACGGTTGATTGCCGAAGAGGCAACATTGAGCTGGACCGACGCCTTGCGGATCGACCCCAGCCGGGCGACCTCGTCGAGATATTTCAGCAGGCGGGAGTGCAACATGCCCGGATTCCGCGATGTCGGGCCATTGAACAGCCTGCCCGCGCAATAACCGGCCTGCACAATACTTCGGCAGCGTTGCCTAAGAGGCAGCGGTTAAAGCGAAAATAGATGCTTTTACAAACATTCAAAACCCGCATCCTGCTGTCAAGAGGACACCGTGCGTGTCCGCGCCGGCCACAGCGTCCGGCGGTCACCGCAACACATTCCACGGATCATCCCATGTCGCGCCATCGCATAACCTGCCTCGCCACCGCCGCGGCGCTCACGCTTCTCACCAGCGCCGCCAACGCCGCCGACAAGGTCACGTTCCTCACCAGCTGGTACGCGCAAGCCGAACACGGCGGCTTCTACCAGGCCAAGGCCGCCGGCCTTTACGACAAGGCAGGCCTCGACGTCACCATCAAGATGGGCGGACCGCAGGTCAACGGCCTGCAGCTTCTGCTCGCCGGCGAAGCCGACGTCATGATGGGCTACGACTTCCAGGTCCTGCTCTCGGTCGCCAAGGGCCTGCCGGTCATCACCATCGCGACCTCGTTCCAGAAGGACCTGCAGGGCATCATGGCCCACGACCAGGTGAAGGGCCTCGACGACCTCAAGGACAAGACCATCCTGGTTTCGACGCCGGGGCGCTCCACGTGGTGGCCCTGGCTCAAACGCAAGTACGGCTACACCGACGGCCAGAGCCAAGCCTATACGTTCAACCTGCAGCCGTTCTTCAACGACAAGAACATCGTCCAGCAATCCTATCCGTCGTCGGAGCCATTCCAGGCGATGCAGAAGGGCGTGCCGGTCAAATTCTTCCTGATGGCCGACAACGGTTACCCGCCCTACGGCACCACCATGGTCACCACCACCAAGTTTGTCGCCGATCGGCCGGAGGTGGCGCAGCGCTTCGTGAAGGCGTCCCTCGAGGGCTGGAAGAGCTACCTCAAAGGCGATCCCGCTCCCGCCAATGCGCTGATCAAGGCGGACAATCCGAAGATGAGCGACGCGCAGATCGCGTTCGGCATCAAACGGTTGAACGAGCTCGAGGTGCTTGATGGCGGCGACGCGCGTACCATGGGCATCGGCATCATCACCGAACCGCGCTGGAAGACGACCTACGAGCTGATGGTGCAGGAAGGCCTGCTGCCGAAGGAGACGCCGTGGACCAAGGGCTTCACAACCCAGTTCGTGAAGGACCTCAAGATCACCGCGCGCTGATTTTCATCGCCACCGCGCGCTCCGTTCGATGGCGGCGCGCGGCATGCTTCGTGGCCGAGACGATAACGGAACGCGATGTCCCCGGCTGTTCGCAAAAAACTCGCCGACCTGCTGCCGCCGCTGGCGGTTGGCATCCTGGTGATCGCCGGCTGGGAAGCATTCTGCCGGTACTTCGCGATCCCGTCCTATCTGTTCCCGACGCCGAGCGAGATCGCCACCACGTTCGTGGCCGACGCCCCGGCGCTGATGCGTGCCCTGTGGGTGACGCTGCGTGTCACCCTGATCGCCCTCGCGCTTGCGGTGGTGATCGGCGCCGCCGTCGCCTTCCTGTTCGTGCAGAGCCCGATCATCGAACGCAGCTTGTTTCCCTACGCCATCATCATGCAGGTGACGCCGATCGTCGCGATCGCGCCGCTGATCATCATCCTGGTCAAGAACACCCAACTCGCATTGATCATCTGCGCCACCATCATCGCGATCTTCCCGATCATTTCGAACACCACCGTCGGCCTGCGCAGCGTCGACAAGGGCCACCAGGATCTGTTCACCATTAACCGCGCGTCGCGGCTGAAGAAGCTGATGTATCTGCGTATCCCGAGCGCGCTGCCGTTCTTCTTCGCCGGACTGCGGGTATCGAGCGGGCTGGCGCTGATCGGCGCGGTGGTCGCCGAGTTCGTTGCCGGCACCGGCGGACGCAACACCGGGCTTGCCTACGAGATCCTGCAGGCCGGCTTCCAGCTCGAAATTCCGCGGATGTTCGCCGCTTTGTTCCTAATCACGGTCGCCGGCATTATGCTGTTCCTGCTGATGGTCGGCCTGTCCAAAATTGCGCTCGGCTCGTGGCACGACAGCGCCGTCGAAAACGAAACCTGAACTTGCCGGAGACTTTTCCGATGCTCACGACCCAGCAAAAGGTATTGCGACGATTCTGGTACGCGGTGATCCCGCTGGAGGACCTCAAGGAGGGACCGAAGCCGTTCCGGCTTCTTGGCGAGGACATCGTGCTGTTCCTCGACAAGGACGGTAAACCCGCCGCGCTGAAGGACCGCTGCTGCCACCGCACCGCCAAGCTGTCGAAGGGGTGGATGAACGACGGCGAGATCGTCTGCGGCTATCACGGCTGGGTCTACGACCGGACCGGCAAGCTCACTCACGTGCCGCAGTTTCCGGTGCAGCAGGAAGTGCCAAACCTCTCGACCCCCGCCTATCACTGCGCCGCGCGTTACGGCTACGCCTGGGTGGCGCTCGACGAGCCGCTGGCGCCCATTCTCGACGCCGAGGAGGAGCACGACCCGACCTACCGGCGCATCCCGCAGTTCTACGAGGTGTGGAACACCGCGGCGCTGCGGCTGATGGAGAATTCGTTCGACAACGCACACTTCGCCTTCGTCCACAAGGGCACGTTCGGTCAGATCGACCAGCCACTGCCGGAAAAGTACGAGATCAAGGAGACCGACTACGGCTTCGAGGCCGAGACGCTGATCACCGTCGCCAACCCGCCGGTGCAATACCGCATCTCCGGCACCACCGCACCGACCACCAAGCGCCACATGCGCAACAAGTGGTACATGCCGTTCTGCCGCAAGCTCGACATCGAATATCCGTCCGGACTGCGCCACATCATCTTCAACTCGGCGACCCCAATCGACGACGACCACATCATGGTGGTGCAGTGGCTCTATCGCAACGACACCGAGGCCGACTGCCCGGCCCAGGAATTGATCGACTGGGATTTCAAGATCACCCGCGAAGACAAGGACATCATCGAATCGACCGACTACGATATGCCGGTCGACATGACGCGCCGGGTCGAGGCCCACATGGTTTCGGACCGGCCAGGCATGATGATGCGGCGGCGCCTGATGAAATTGTTCGACGAGCACGGCGAGACCGAAGTGTTTGCTCCGCGAAACGCCGGAAACGCCCTGCTGCAAGCTGCCGAATAGGTCCAGCAATGTCGCAAGCCGCCGTCGCGACCCACGCCGAACCGGCCGGGGGCTACCCGGTCGAGAAATTTCTCGCCGACATTGCCGGCATCGATTTCTCCACCGATCTCACGGATCGCCGGCGCCGTTCCCGCGACTACTTCTGGTACAGCCCGATTCTCTACGAGGAGCTCAAGGACAAGCTCGCCGACGTGGTGGTGAGCCCAAAGAACGAGGAGGAAGTGATCCGCGTGGCGGCCGCCTGCGCGCGCCATCGGATTCCGCTGACGCCGCGCGGCGGAGCGACCGGCAACTACGGCCAGTGTGTGCCGCTGACCGGCGGTGTCGTGCTCGACATGGCGGCGATGAACCGGATCGAGTGGCAGAAGCCCGGCCGCATTCGCGTCCAGGCCGGCGCCAAACTGTTCGACATCGATGCCGCGACCCGGCCGAACGGCTGGGAACTGCGGATGCATCCCTCCACCAAGCGCGCCGCGCATATCGGCGGCTTTGTCGCGGGCGGCAGCGGCGGCGCCGGCAGCGTGACTTATGGCGGCATGCGCGAGCCCGGCAATATTCTCGCCGCCCGCATCGTGACGCTGGAAGAAACACCGCGGATAATCGAACTTCGCGGCGACGCTTCGCAGAAGATCAGCCGCGCCTACGGCACCACCGGCATCATTACCACACTGGAAATGCCGTTGGCGCCTGCGCTGCCGTGGATCGACGTGATCGTGGCGTTTGACGACCTCGTCCAGGCGGTGCGGTTCGGCCACGCCGTCGCCCTCGCGGACGGCATCGTCAAGAAGCTCCTGTCGCCGATACAATGGCCGCTGCCGAGCCACTTCGCCGCCTACCGGGACTACTGCCCGGAGGGCAAGAGCCTGCTTCTCGGCATGATCGGCGAAATGTCGATCGAGAGCTTCGCGACGATGCTCAAGCCGTTCGGCGGCACCATCACCTACCAGCAGCCGGCCGAGGACGTGCTCACCAAGGCGCCGCTCTACGAGCACACCTGGAACCACACCACGCTGCAGGTGCTGAAGACCGACCGCGGCGTCACCTACCTGCAATGCCTCTATCCGCCCGACCGGCTGGTCGACGCAGTCGCACAGGTCGGCAGGATGTTCGAAGGCGAAGTGCTGCAGCACCTCGAATTCATCCGCATCAACGGCCAGATGACGGCGAGCGGCATTCCGGTGGTACGCTATCGCTCCAAGGAGCGGCTCTACGAGATCATCGCCGGCTATGAATCGTGCGGAATCATGATCGCTGACCCGCATGTGCTCACGCTCGAAGACGGCAGTCGCTACAAGCGGGTTGACGCCGATCAGCTTGGCTTCAAGCACGAAATCGATCCGATGGGCCTGCTGAATCCCGGCAAGATGCGAAGCTTCGTGCCCCAGGCAGGATAGAGGCAGCACCAGCGATGTCGGCGCCGATCCAGCTCAAGACGCTCGCAGAGCCGCAGCCGCACGAGGTCAAGACCACCGCCGCTGCGGCGCGGCCGCTCCTGCGCCTCGACGGCATCGAGAAAGTGTTCTCCAACGGCGTCACCGCATTGACCGGCGTCGATCTCGCTATCCGGCCCGGCGAGTTCGTGAGCCTGCTGGGACCGTCCGGCTGCGGCAAGTCCACGCTGCTCAAGCTGATCTCGGCGCTCGCCGCGCCGACCGCAGGCACCATCGACTGGCCGCAGTCCGCCTATGACGCCGAGGGCACGCCGGAGCCGGCACTCGGCTTCGTGTTTCAAGAACCGACGCTGCTGCCGTGGCGCACGGTTGCCGACAACGTCCACCTGCCGCTGATGCTCGCCGGCACGCCCACGCGCGACGCCCGCGAGCGCGTCGCCGAGGCGCTGGCGCTGGTCGGGCTGTCGGCGTTCGCGGATGCGCATCCGCGCCAATTGTCCGGCGGCATGAAGATGCGGGTCTCGATCGCGCGCGCGCTGGTGACGCGGCCGACGATCCTGCTGATGGACGAGCCGTTGGCGGCGCTCGACGAAATCACCCGCATTAAGCTCAACGACGATTTGCTGGAGCTGTTCTCGCACCAGGGCTTGACGGTGATCTTCGTCACCCACAGCGTCTACGAGTCAGTCTATCTGTCGAGCCGCATCGTGGTGATGAGCGCGCGGCCGGGGCGGATCAGCGCCGACATCCCGATCGACGTGTCCTACCCGCGCAGCGAGGAATACCGCATGTCCTCGCTCTACAACGAGCGCTGCCGGTTCGTCTCCGCGGCGCTACGCCACGCCATGGCGGCGGGCGAGACAGGCGCTGGTCCTGGCTCCCAACCTTCGCAGAGCTGAGACAGGCCGCGATTTTTACGAGGGGCCAGCAGAAATTCTGGTACTGCGGCAACCAATCACATCGAGCAATGATTTCCGCGCTATTCAACCAGGAGATGTAGCGGTTCGCGCGAGCGGAATGTGACCGTGCGGGACATACACAATATGTCTGGACTCGATCTGAGACGGACAGCAAAACAACGTCCTGCCGGGGTCAACCCGGATGTGAAGACACTTGGGCAGATACCTCAGATGCTGGAACCTCACATCCCGCATGGGCCGACGTGATCACGGGCGCTAGCATCAAGATCGGCTGATCGATACCATCAAACTTGAACGGACGCGCCGGATCGGGCGCTTTTTGCGACCAGTTCGGAGCCCTCCAAACGTGTCATACGTCATCGCTATTGATATCGGCGGCACTTTCACGGATCTGGTTGCCTGCGACACCGAAACCGGCGCGGTCAGCTATACCAAAAGTCCGACAACCTACGACCAACCGGGCGACGCCATTTTCGATTGCATTCGCAAGGCCGCGCTGGACGCAAGCGACGCAACCTTCATCAAGCATGGCACGACTCTCGTCATCAATGCCTTGTTGCAACGTTCGGGAGCGAAGACCGCACTGCTGACGACGAAAGGCTTTCGTGATCTGCTCGAAATCGGACGCGGCAATCGGACACAGCCATTCAACCTGCGATTTCGTCGTGAGGCACCGCTGATCCCCCGCGAATTGCGCTTCGAGATCGTCGAACGGGTCGACGGAACGGGAAGCGTCCGGACCCCACTCGCACCAAGCGATTTGGCGCCCCTTGCGGAAAATCTGCGAACACAGCAGGTCGAAGCCGTCGCCGTAAGCTTTCTCAATTCGTATCTGGCACGCGAACACGAACAGCTGGCGGCAACTGAGCTGCGTCGGTTGCTGCCCGGCACCTTTGTCACGACCGGCACCGAACTGACGCGGGAATGGCATGAATTCGAACGTACGGCGACTGCTGCGGCTAACGCCTATGTCGGCCCGCAAGTCAGCAAATACATCAGCGAGTTCGACACCGGATTGCGCGGCGTCGGGTTCAAGGGCTCACTGCTTCTGATGGGATCGCATGGCGGGGTCATTTCCGCCGAACGCGGTTGCCGCGAACCGATCACGCTTGTTGAATCGGGCCCGGTCGGTGGCTGTATCGGGGCGGCGAACTACGGACAAATTCTTGGAGTCGACAATCTGGTTGCCTTCGACATGGGCGGCACGACGTCCAAGTGCGCCATGATCGAACGGGGCCGCTACGCCGTCGAATCGATCTACTACATTGGCGGACCGGACGCCGGCTTTCCGATTCGCGGGAATGTCATCGACATCCTGGAGGTCGGCGTTGGCGGGGGTTCGGTTGCCTGGCTCAACGACCAGCTTCGTCTGAATGTCGGACCGCGCAGCGCCGGTTCGATGCCCGGGCCGGCGTGCTACGGTCGAGGCGGCAGAGAGCCGACGGTGACCGACGCGAACCTCCTGCTCGGCCGTCTCGACCCCGACAATTTTCTTGGCGGTGAGATGCACTTGGCGCCAAACAGCGGCCGTGATGCTCTGCTCAGGCAAATCGCCGAACCGCTCGGCTATGCCGGCGAAGATGCTGCGACGAGAGCGGCCAAAGGTGTTTTGACCATCGCAAACTTGACGATGTCGTCGATCATCAAGAAGGTTTCAATTGCCCGGGGTTACGATCCACGGGATTTTGCTTTATTTTGCTACGGCGGCGGCGGCCCGCTGCACGGCATAGAGCTGGCCCGCGCGCTCAAGATTCCTCGCGTGATCGTTCCCCCCGAACCTGGCAACTTCTCCGCGATTGGAATGCTTCTGGCCGATCCTCGGCTCGACACGGCGCAGACCTTCGTTGTTCGTCTCAATCCGGACAATCTCGCCAAAGTCGCCGCCATCTACGCAGAGCTTGAAACCGCGGGGCGCGCCGCGCTCAAACGCGAGTTCGGCGACGGCCCTGTCACGATCGAACGCGAGGTCGAATTGCGCTACAAGGGTCAGCAGCATTCGATCAAGATCCCGGTTGCTGAGAGCGACGATGTGGCCCGGCTGCGGGCTCGGTTTGACCGGGAGTATCTGCACCGCTATGGCCACGCCAACGAGGCGGCGGAAGTGGAGATTGTTGTGCTGCACTCGCTGGCAACGCTCCATATGAAGCGACCGGAGATTGCGCGCCTTGCCCGAACTGCAGGCGCCTTCAGAACTTTCGGCCCCGAAGTGCGACCGATCTTCTTCCTGGAAGAAGACCGCTTTTTGCCGACGCAAGTTTATGATCGCTATTCGCTGGATCGAGGCTTCGGCGGACAAGGGCCGGCACTTATCGTTGAATACGGATCGAGCACCCTTGTTGGGCCCAACGACCGATTTTCCATCGGCAATCTCGGGGAGATCGACATTGACTGCCACCGTTGACACGGCAACGCCACCGGGCGAGGCACGAGACCGGGAGAAAATCGATCCCGTCACTGTCGAGGTCATTCGCCGACGCCTCGTTGCCATTTCCGACGAAGTCGACGTCAACATTACGAGAACGGCGTTCAGCCCTTACATCTACGAGTACAAGGACTACGCGGTTGGCATCGTCGATGCGAACGGCGATCTGATCTGCCAATGCACCGCGGGCATGCCGGTCTTCGTTGCCGATGTCATGCGTGCCGCGGTACAGGACGGACTGCAGATCTACGGCCCCGAACGGCTGGAGGATGGCGACATCGTCGTCACGAATTATGCCGGCACGATCGGACAGCATCTCAATAATGTTACCATGTATACTCCGATCCATGTTGTTAGTGAGCGCTCGTTAATCGGATTCATGGTCGTGGTGATGCACTGGATCGACGTCGGCGGACGCGACGTCGGCTCACTTTCCAAGTTCGCCACCGACATTTTCCAGGAAGGCATTCAGTTCCGCACGGTGAAGCTGCGCTCTCGCGGTGAACCTGTGCCGGAAATGATCCGAATGATCGAGCATAATACCCGTTTTCCCGTCGAGATGATGGGTGACATCAATTCGCAGATCGGCGGCTGCTTGATGGGTCGCGACAGCGTGGTCGAACTGGTCGAACGGTACGGTGTTCGCGACTTCCGCGAGGCGCTTGCGACCATCTGGGACCAATCGGAGGCCGAGGCTCGCGCCGCCATCCGTTGCATTCCGAATGGTACGTACACGGCGGAAGCGATACTCGACGACGACGGGCTTAATCCGGGTTCCCTGCCGTGCAAGGTAACGGTCGTCGTCGACGATGACACCATGACCATCGACCTTTCAGAGCTTCCCGCTGCGGTCAACGCGCCGATGAATTCCGGGCGTAGCGGCGGCGGCTCGACCGTGGCGCGGCTCGCCTTCCGTTATCTGTTGCTGCCGGAAGGCGACGCCAACGGAGGTACCTTTCGCCCGCTGAGGCTGATCCTGCCGGAAGGCACGATCGTCAGCGCAGGACCGACCTCGCCGATGGGATCGTACAACTCCGCGCTGCCGACACTGATTGACCTCGTCATTCGCGCGCTTGGCCCCGCCGTTCCCGATCGGGTGGCCGCCGGGCACTACGGCACTTTCGCGACGCTTGCTTACGCCGGACGCTACCCCGACACAGGACTGTTCTGGCAATGCCACGACAGTGGATTCGGCGGCTGGGGCGCACTTAGCGACATGGATGGCCCGGGCCCGTTCCGCACCATGTGTCACGGCGACACGCGGCTAATTCCGATTGAAACGCATGAGGCAACCTATCCGTTCATGATCGAGAGCTTCGGCCTGCGGACCGATTCGGGCGGCTCGGGCGAATTCCGCGGCGGGCTTGGGCTGGAACGTTGCTACCTGATGCTGGCCCCATGCCGGATCTCGACGCGCTTTGAGCGTACGCTTTGTCCGGCATGGGGCATGAATGGCGGCGGCGAAGGTGCGTCCGGCGATGTATTGATAGAGCGCGCCGACGGGACCACACAAGTCGCCATGAAAGAAGTAACGATGCTCAAGGCCGGCGACCGTGTCCGCATCCGTACCGGCGGCGGCGGCGGTTATGGAGATCCGCGCCGCAGAGATCGCAATCGCATCCTTTCGGACGTCAGCCGGGGCTATGTGTCTCCAGAGGCTGCGCGTGAGGTTTACGGCCTGAGCGAGCCGAGCACGCGCGCATAGAAATTCCCGCCATGGGCGCATGTCACGGTGGCGGGGCCTCGTCACGGTGGCGAAGCCTCGTCGTATCGAATCGTCGAACCGAGGTGAAAGCTCGGATCAACGGAGACTTATTGCCGCGTACTAGTTGATCTGTACTCCAGCCTTCTGGACGACCGCGCGCCATTTCTCAATGTCCTGTTTCAGGTAATTTGCGAAATGCTCGGGCGTATCGCCGACCGGTGTCGCGCCTTGCGCTTTGAACTTTTCGACCACGTCAGGCATCTTGATGGCGCGTTGCACCGCCGCAGAGAGCTTTGCGACAATCGCGGGCGGTGTCCCGGCCGGGGCCAACAACCCTGCCCATGATGTGGCATCGTATCCCGGCAAGGTCTCGGCAATTGCCGGTATGCCGGGGGCCAGAGGATCGGGTTTCGCGCTCGTAACGCCGAGCGCCCGAAGCGAGCCTTGCTTCACATAGGGCCAGGAACTCGCCAGATTGTCGAACATGACCTTGACGTGGCCGGCGATGAGGTCCGCTACGGCCGGAGCGCTTCCTTTGTAAGTAACATTCGTCATCTCCACGCCCGCCATTTGCTTGAACAACTCGGCGGACATATGGAGGCTGCTGCCTAGCCCGGAACTGGCGTAATTGTATTTTTGTGGGTTGGCTTTCACCACTGCAATAAACTCGGGCACGGTCTTCGCCGGCACTGACGGATGAACCACCAAGATATTCGGCGTCGTGAAGAAGTTCGAAACTGCAACGAAATCTCGCAGAGTATCGAAGGGAAGATTTTTTTTCACTGCGGGGTTCACCGAATTGACCGAGCCGGTACCCATGAAAAG
>JBFXEX010000106.1:0-19006 GCA_050179645.1 Xanthobacteraceae bacterium
GGTTGCCGGCGCGGCCGGTGTGCCGGAATTTACGCTCAGTGCCTTCGTCACGGCGCATAACCTCGACGTCACCACGGTGCCATACCGTGACGTCGTCCAGGCCGGCCGCGATCTCGGCGAGAACCGCATCCAGTTCCTGGTGTCGTCCTTTGCGGTGGTGCGGCCGCTGGTCGAAGCCGGCAAGGTGCGCGTCATTGCCGTCGGCGGCAACCAGCGCAGCAAGGTGGTGCCGGCCGTTCCCTCGGTGCGCGAGAGCGGGTTTCCGGAACTCGTGACCGAAACCACCTCCGGATTTTACGGTCCGGCCGGCATGCCGCTCGACCTGCGCAAGCGCATCGCCGCCGAGGTGGTCGCGGCCGCGAGCGATCCGGTGATCTCGCAACGCATTGCCGCAACCGGGCAGGACATGGTGCCCGCCGGCCCGGAGGAATTGGCAGCGACGATCAAGGCGCAGTCCGAGAAGACCGCGGCCGTCGCCAAGGTTTTGGGATTGGCGCGGAAGAATTGAGCGGGGCGGAGAGCGGGGGTTTCGTTTTAATCGAAACTCTCTCCGTTCGTCCCCGCGGAAGCGGGGACCCAGACCGCAAATACCGAATGCTTTGCCCTGGGTCCCCGCTTCCGCGGGGACGAACGGGAATGGGGTCTTCAGGCCAACTCACGCCGCCTTTTGCCACAGCCGCTTGCTGGCGATGGCGGCGCCTTCGCCGAGCGCGGCGAGCTTGGCCCATACGATGCTGTCCACGACGATTGGGTTGTCGCGAACCGACGTGCCGAAGCCGCAGTCGACCCCGGCGATGACCCGCTCGCGGCCGACGATGTCCGCGTAGCGGGCGATGCGCTGCGCCACCAGCCGCGGGTGCTCGACGAAGTTTGTCGTCGAATCGATCACGCCCGGAATGAGGATCCGGTCGTCGGGAATTTTGACCTGTTTCAGGTCTTCCCATTCGTGGTCGTGGCGCGGATTGGCGGCCTCGATGCTGATCGCCTGGATGCGGGCCTTGAACGCAATGTCGATGATCCTGGTCACCGGCAGGTCGTGGGTGTGCGGCCCCTCGTAGTTGCCCCAGCAGATATGCAGCCGAAGCTTGTCGGCGGGCAGCCCTTCGATCGCGCCGTTGAGCGCGGCGATGTTGCGCTCGGCGATCTTGCTGCGGAACTCGTCGTCGGTGAGGTTGCGATACTGATTGTTGCGGGCCGAGCCGAGGTCGGGCGCATCGATCTGCAGAACGAAGCCGGCGTCGACGATCGCCCGGTATTCGGTCTTCATCATCTCGGCCAGCGCCTCCACGTAGGCTTCCTCGGTCGGGTAGTGCAGGTTGATGATGAAGCGGGTCAGGATGCCGGGCGACGGCGCGGTCATGAACACGTCGGTCGGGTTCGACTTCGCGGCCGCCGCCTTGAGGTGTGCGAGGTCGCGGTCGAGCCCGCTGCGGTCGGTGTAACGCAAGGGGCCAACGCAACCGGGAAACGGCGTGGCGGCAAAATTGCCGCCCCGGGCGAAATCCGGATGCGCGAGGAGGTCGCGTCCCATCATGATGTCGCGCCCCTTCTCGGCGGCGCGCGGGTCGGGGGCAATGCCTTCGACGCGATGGCGGATGTAGGTCGTGTAGGACGGCTTGCTCATCTCGCCGTCGCTGACGATGTCGATGCCGGCGGCCACCTGTTTCGCCACCACCTCGTCGACCGCCTTGGCAGTTGTGGTCTCGAACTCCGCGGCGTCGACGGCCTCGCCCTTCTCGCGGCGCAGGATGAGGTCGATCAGCGGCTTCGGCCGCGGCAGGCTGCCGGTATGCGTGGTGAGAATTCGGTCGGTGCTGGTTTTCATGAGGCGCTCCGGAGCGGCAGGGGCGGACTTTGTAGCCGATGTCGTCGACCGTTGTCGCGGGGGTGTGCGGCGGGTAGTGTCGACGCGGAACGCGCCCATCAACGAGGAACAACATGCGTATAGTCGATCTCAGCCGCGAGATTTATCACCGCACGCCAACCTATCCGGGGCAGCCGCCGATCATTCATGGCGTCTGGAAGACGCACGAGGAGGCGTTCGCCGAGTCCGGCAACGTGCAGGGCAACAGCGTGATGTTCTTCTCGATGCCCGACCACGGCGGCACCCACATCGACGCACCGCGACATTTCGGCAAGGACGCGACCCCGATCAACGAATATCCGCTGGAATGCTGCATCGTGCCGGGCATCTGCATCGACCTTCGGCACATCCCGCCGCGGGCCGAGATCACGCCGGCGGACCTCGAAGCGGCAGTGAAGAAGGCCGGCGTGCCGGTGCCGAAGAAGGGCACGGTGCTGCTCTGCACCGGCCATCACGAGCGCACCTTCCCGACCGCCAAGTATTCAACCGACAATCCGGGCGTGAATGTCGAGGCCACCGAGTGGCTGGCTCAGCAGGGCGTCGTGCATTTCGGCATCGACTCGATGCGGCCCGGTCCGGAAGGCAAGGTCAACTCGCTGGTGCACAAGGCCTGCCTCGAGCTCGACATCACGCACATTGAGAGCCTGTGCAATCTCGAGGCGCTGATCGGGCAGGGCGAATTCCAGTTCATCGGCCTGCCGCTCAAGTTCCGCGGCGGCACCGGCTCGCCGATCCGCGCCGTCGCGGTGTTTCAGGACTAATCGCACTCTCTCCGTTCGTCCCCGCGAAAGCGGGGACCCAATACTTGAACGCGAGATAGAACTGGGTGCCCGCTTGCGCGGGCACGAACGGAACTCGGGACGTTCAAGAGGAACAGTGAAATGATGCTCGGACACAATCGAAAAATGAGCGGGGCGGAGTGCCTCGCCGACATGCTCAAGGGCTACGGCGTCACCCACGTGTTCCATGTGCCGGCGGTGCTGCGCAAGACTTTCGCCGTCATGGAAACGCGAACCGACATCAAGCGGCTGCACGTCCACGGCGAGAAGGCCGCGGCCTACATGGCGGACGGCTATGCGCGCGCGACCGGCAAGCCCGGCATTTGCGCCGCGCAGGTGATCGGCGCGCTCAATCTCGCGGCCGGCCTGCGCGACGCCTGGCTCGCCCATTCGCCGGTGATCGCCATGACCGGCGGGCGCGACGCCAAGACCAAGTTCCGCAAGGTCTACCAGGAGGTCGACGACGTACCGGCGTTCGAGCCGGTGACCAAGTTCAACGCCACCATCGACGATGTCGCGCGCTTTCCCGACATGGTGCGGCAGGCCTTTCGCGTGGCGACGTCTGGGACGCCTGGTCCGGTTCATCTGCAATTCCGCGGCAACGAGGGCCAGGTCGACGGCGAAGAAGCCGAGATGGAGCCGTTGTGCGAGCCGCAGTTCGCACGCGTGCCGCCGTTCCGGCCCGGGCCGGACGATGCGAGCGTCCAGGCCGCGCTCAAGCACCTGCAGGCCGCCGAGCGGCCGGTCATCGTCGCGGGCGGCGGCGTGCGCGCCTCGAGCGCGAGTGCCGAACTCGTGGCGCTTGCAGAAGCATTGCAGATTCCGGTCGCGACCTCGCTCAACGGCAAGGATACGATCCCGGGTTCGCACCCGCTCAGCGTCGGCGTCGTCGGCACCTATTCGCGCGAGAGCGCCAACCGCGTGGTCAACCGCGCCGATCTCGTCTGCTTCATCGGCACCGAGACCGGCGGCATGACCACGCATTTTTGGGCGGTGCCGAAGATCGGCACGCCGGCCGTGCAGATCAACATCGATCCGGAGGCGATCGGCCGCAACTATCCGCTCGTTGCCGGCGTCAACGGCGACGCCAAGGTGACGCTGGCGCGCATGGCGGCGCTGGCCGACCGCGCCAGCGCCGGCAAACGCCAGGCGTGGGTCGAGGAAGTGCGGACAATCTGCAAGGAATGGTACGCCAAATACGATCCGCTGCTGACCTCGGACGCCATGCCGATCCGGCCGGAGCGCATGTGCGCCGAATTCACCAAGCATGTGCCCGACAACGGCATCGTGGTGGTCGACACCGGCCATGCGGGCATGTGGATGGGCGGCATGTACGACCTGCGCACGCCGTCGCAGAGTTACATGCGCAGCGCCGGCCATCTCGGCTGGGCGTTTCCGGCGGGACTCGGCGCCAAGTGCGGCGCGCCCGACCGGCCGGTGATCACGTTCACCGGCGACGCCGGCTTCTGGTACCACATCGCCGAGATCGAGACCGCCGCGCGCTGGAAGATCAACGCCGTCACGGTGGTCAACAACAACGCCAGCGGTAACCAGAGCAAACGCGGCTTCGACCGCGTCTATGGCGGCACGCAGACCGAGCGGGCCAAGGAGATGTGGCACTTCAGCAAGGTCAACTTCGCCCGCATCGCCGAGGACATGGGCGCGGTTGGCATCCGGGTCGAGAAACCGGGCGAGCTTGGGCCAGCGATCGAGCAGGCGCTCAAGGCCAACCGTCCGGTGGTGATCGACGTCGTCACCGAGATCGACGCGCTCGCCCCGCTTGCGGTGAGCTGACCCGTTTCAATCGTAGACGCAGAGATACCACGCGCTCCGTCACCCTCTCCCGCAAGGGGAGAGGGTGACGGAATTTGCCGTCCGTTCGGGGGTAGCGAGCGTCGATTACCGCTTGATGCCGGACTTCGCCACCACACCACGCCACTTGTCGATGTCGGTCTTGATACGCTGCGTGACCGCGTCGGGCGTTCCGGGCTCAGCCTCGACGCCTTGTGCCGCCAGCGCCTCGCGCGTGTCGGCGGCCTTGAGGATGTCGTTCAGCTCGCGATTGAGCCGCGTTGTGATCGCGGTCGGCGTGCCGGCCGGCGTGACCATCGCGACCCATAGCACCGCCTCGTAGCCGGGCAGTCCTGACTCCGCGACCGTCGGCACGTCGGGCAGCGCCGCGGAGCGCTTGGCGCCGGAGGTCGCGAGCGCGCGCAGCTTGCCGTCGCGGATGTTGGCGAGCGTCGGTGCGATGGTGGCGAACTGCATGTCGAGTCGGCCGGCGATCATGTCGGTGACCGACTGCGCCGACGACTTGTAGGGGACGTGGGTCAGGCTGATGCCCGCCTGGTTGGCGAACAGCGCAGCGGCAAGATGCGCGAGGCTCGCGACCCCGGCCGAGCCGTAGTTCAACGTGCCGGGCTTGGTCTTGGCGAGCGCGATCAGTTCGCCGAGGGTTTTTGGCCCAAGCCCCGGATAGATCACCAGCACGTAGGGCTGCCCGCCGATCATGCCGACCGGGGCGAAGTCCTTGACCGGATCGTAGGGCAGGTTCGTGTTGAGGCTCATGGCGAGCGCGTGCGTGCTCGCGGTGGCGATGCCGAGCGTATAGCCGTCGGGCGCCGCCTTGGCGACCGCATCGGCGCCGATGCTCCCGCTGGCGCCGACGCGGTTCTCGATCACGACCTGCTGGCCGAGTTTGGTGGCGAGCCGCTGCCCGAGGAGGCGGGCGATGATGTCGGTGCTGCTGCCGGCCGGGAACGGCACGATCAGCTTCAGCGGGCGGTCGGGCCAGGCGGCGTCGCCACTCTGTGCGAGCGCGGCGCCGCCCGCGAGCAACCAGGCGACGGCCACGGCTAGTATTCTGAAACGCAAGGACATTTGACCTCCCAAATTGTTGAACCGTCGGCGGACGCCGCGGCCGTCAGAGCTGGAACCGCGGATCGAGGTGGTCGCGCAGGCTGTCGCCGAACAGGTTGAAGGCGAACACCGCGAGGCTGATGGCGATGCCCGGAAACAGGATCAGCCACGGCGCCTTGTCGAAGAAATCCGCCGCATTGCCGGACAGCATCAGCCCCCAGGCGGCTGTGGGCTCGGTGACGCCGAGGCCGAGGAACGACAGCGAAGCTTCCGCCAGGATCGCCTGGGCGATGAAGGCGGTGAGCATGATCAGGTAGGGCGCGGCGACGTTCGGCGCCATGTGGCGGAAGATGATCCGGGTGTTGGAGTAGCCGGCGGAGCGCGCGGCGTCGACATACGGCATGGTCCGCACCGACAGCGCGGCGGCGCGCACCACGCGCTCGACCCGCGGCAGGATCGGGATGGCGATGGCGATGATCAGGTTGAAGTCGATGCCGGCGAAGGAGGCCGAGCGGACCGCCGCCACCACGACCAGCGCCAGCACGATGATCGGGAAGGCCAGCAGGACGTCGACGAATCGCTGGATCCAGTCGTCGACCTTGCCGCCGAAATAGGCCGACGCGACACCGAGGATCGCGCCGAGCGTCGAGCCGACGAACGACGAGGTGAAGCCGATCACCATCGCGGTGCGCGCGCCGTAGATGATGCGGGAGAACACGTCACGGCCGTAGGCATCGGTGCCGAACCAGTGCGCGGCGGACGGCGGCTGCAGGCTGTCCGCCGGGTCGAGGCTGATCGCCAGCGGATCGTAGGGCGCGACCCAGGGCGAAAAGATGCCGGCGAACATCATTGCGAAGATGATGAGAAAGCTCACCGCGCCGAGCGGCTGCAGCCGGCAGAAATCAATGACGGCGCTGCTCCGCCGGGGCTCCTGTGCGGTCGCGGCCGCGGGCGTTACCATGGTCATGGCGCGTTATCCGTACCGGATGCGCGGATCAAACGCCGCGTACATGAGGTCGATCACCAGGTTGGTGAACACGTAAAACACCGCGATCATCATCACCATGCCCTGGATCAGGGTGAAATCATTACGTGAAACGCTCTGCACGAACAGCTTGCCGATGCCGTTGAGGTTGAATACCTGCTCGGTCACCACCAGCCCGCCGATCAGGAAGGCGAATTCGAGCCCGATCACGGTGATGGCCGGCAGGAGCGCGTTGCGGAGGGCGTGCCGCTTGACGATGATCCGCTCGAACACGCCCTTGGCGCGGGCGGTGCGGATGTAGTCCTCGCTCAGCACTTCCAACAGAGAGGAGCGGATCATGCGGGCCGTCACCGCGCAGTAGCGATAGCCGATGGCGAGTGCCGGCCAGATCAGTTGGGTCAGATTGGCGACCGGGTCGACGTAGATCGGCGTGAAGGTGATCGGCGGCAGCCATTTGAACGTCGACAGCAACGCGAGCATGATCAGCATGCCGAACCAGAACGACGGGATCGACAGTCCGCCGATGGTGATGATCCGCACCAGATAGTCGACCCAGGTATCGCGCATCAGCGCCGCCGTGGTGCCGAGCGGAATGGCGATCAGCACCGCGATGATGGTTGCCATGATGGCGACCTGCAGCGAGAGTTCGAGGCGGGTGCCGATCTCTTCGGTCACCGGCCGGTCGGTCCACATCGACTTGCCAAGGTCGAGGGTGGCGAGCCCGATCATCCAGTCCGCAAATTGATTCAGCAGCGGCTTGTCGAGACCGAGCCGCTTGCGCTCCATGTCGATCATCTCTTGCGAGACGTTGCCGCCGTCGCCGCGCAGTTTCACCTCGACCACGTCGCCCGGCACGATTCGCAGCATGAAGAACACCAGAACCGCCACGCCGATCAGCGTCGGGATCATCAGCAGCACGCGGTTGACGGTGTAGCGGAGCATCTTTCAATCTCATGTCCCGGCGCAGCGGTGCAACGCTAACGCGCTGCACCGCGTCCAGGATGCGTCTGTCACTGGTTCAGCCAGACGTCTTCCAACTGCTGGCCGAGGTTGTGGCTGGGCGACATATTCCAGCCCATCAGCACCTTATGGGTCGGGACGATGCGGTACCACCACAGCAGCGGCTGCTGATAGGCCTGCTCGAACAGCCGCTTCTCGAAGGCCTTGATCATCTCCTTGCGCTTGTTGGGGTCGCGCTCGCGCACCTGCGCGTCGTAGAGCTTGTCGAGCTCCGGATCGTTGGCGCGCGAGCGATTCTCGGGCGCGCGGCTGAACGACACATACTTGGCCAGCCCGAGCGAGGGCTCGTCCATGAACAGATTGGAGAAGTCGATCGCGACGTCGTGGTTGCCGGCGTTCATGGTGGCGAGATAAGGCGCGGTGTCGAACTGCTTGTGCTCGACGGTGACGCCGATCTGGCGCCACTGGTCGACCAGGAAGATGCCGGCGGGCGTGTACGGCATCGCGAGGTTGCGGTTGTGCAGGGTGAACTTGAGGTTCGGTACGCCAGCCTCGGCGAGCAGGCGCTTGGCTTCGGCGCGTGCCGCCTTGATGTCCTTACCGAAGCCCGGCAGCTTGACGAGTTCGGCCTCGGGCGTCGCATAGGGCGAGCCGGGGCGGATGACGCCGCCGACCGACCGCAGCGTCGAAATGCGCGACAGTGCCTGGCTGCCGCCCCAGCGGTCGATCGCCATCAGCAGCGCCTTGCGCACGCGCACATCGTCGAACGGCTTCTTCTGGGTGTTGAAGACGACGAGCAGGTTGAGCGTCCAGCTCGATTCCTCGATGCGCAGCTTGTCCCCCATGGCTGCGACGATGCGATCGCGCTCGGCCGGAGAGATGCCGCGGAATTCGCCCAGCACCTGCCCGCCTTGCAGGGCGTTGAGCATGGCGGCCGCCTGCAGCGTGAAGATGCCCTTGAAGCCGTCGAGATAGGGCAGGCCCTTCTTGAAGTAGTTGTCGTTCTTCTTGCCGGCGACGTGGCTGCCCTTGATGTGCTCGACGAAAGCGAACGGGCCCGAGCCATTGATCTTGGTCTTCGGCGCGTTCGGATCGGCGGCGAGGTCCTTGGCGGCGTAGATGCAGTTCCACGGCGAAGCGAAGTGCTCGATCATCGCCGCGTTCACCGACTTCATCTTGAAGACGACGGTGGTCGGGTCCGGGGTCTCGATCGTGCCGATGTCGCCGAAGGTCGCCTTGCGGGTCGACACCACGCCGGGCGGCGGATTGCGCAGCCGGTCATAGGTCGCCTTGACGTCGGCCGAGGTGAGCGGGGTGCCGTCGTGGAATTGCACGCCCGGATGCAGCTTGAAGGTATAGCTCATCAGGTCGGGCGCGACCGTCCAGGACTGCGCCAGGTCGCCTTCGACTTCGGGAAACTTGTCGAGGTTGAAGCGCAGCAACGTCGAATAGAACGGCGCGGAAAAGTGCAGCGTGGCGTAGGTGTCACTGCCGTGGCAGTCATAGTGCGGGGTTTCCGCGCTGATGGCGAACTGCAAGGTGCCGCCGGGCTTGGGTTGCTGGGCGTCGGCGGTGGAGCCGCCGAAAGCAAACGCTATCGCTCCGGCGAATCCGAGGATCGATAACCTCATATTGTTGTCCTCCCTGGTGAGTTGGCACCCGTCTCGGCGCCTTGAAATGTCATGCTTTATGACAGGCCACGATGTGTCGAGGCCCAATTTGTCGCGCCTTGGGGATTTCGCGCCGGCATTCTTCGACGGCGATCGGGCAACGGGTATGGAAGACGCAGCCCGGCGGCGGGGTCAACGGTGAGGGAATCTCGCCCTTGAGCGCGCGCGGGGCCCGTTTGCGCTCAATCACCGGGTCAGGCACCGGCGCGGCGTCAAGCAGCGCCTTGGTATAGGGATGTGCCGGATGCGCATAGAGTTCGTCGCGGTCGGCCACCTCCACCAGGCGGCCGAGATACATCACGGCGACGCGGTCGGAGATGTGGCGCACCACCGCGAGATCGTGGGCGATGAACAGGAAGCTCAGGTTGAGCCGCGCCTGCAGATCCTCGAGCAGGTTGATGATCTGACCCTGGATCGAGACATCGAGCGCCGAGACCGGCTCATCGCAGACGATGAACTTCGGTTCGAGTGCGAGCGCGCGCGCGATGCCGACGCGCTGGCGCTGGCCGCCGGAAAGCTGGTGCGGGTAGCGCTCCGCCATGTAGGGGAACAGGCCGACCTGGCTCAACAGCGTCTCGACCCGCGCGCGCTCCTCCTTGCGGTTCGCCACCAGCCGGTAGACGCTGAGCGGCTCGCCAATGATCTGGCCGACCGTCATGCGCGGATTGAGCGATGAATACGGGTCCTGGAAGATCGCCTGGATCTGGCGCCGCACAACCCGCATCTCTTTGGTCGAGCTGTGGGTGATGTCGTCACCGGCGAATTGAATACTGCCGCCGGTTGCCTCTTCGAGCTTGAGAATGGTGCGGCCGACCGTGGTCTTGCCGCAGCCGGATTCGCCGACCAGCCCGAGCGTCTCGCCCGGAGCAATCGTAAAGGAAACATCGTCGACCGCTTTCACGGTCGCGGTCTTGGACGACATGAAGCCCGCGCCGGCCGCCTTGACGGTGAAATACTTATGCAGCTCGTCGACTTTCAGCAGCGGCCTGCCGCTGTGCTCGCTGGTAGTCAAGGTGGCGGTCTCGCCGCGAGTCGCGGTCGACATCAGCGAACCAGACGCGATCTCCTGCGCGCGCCAGCAGGCCGAGCGATGATCGCTGCCGACCTCCTGCAGTGCTGGGTCCTGGCTGCAGATGTCGATGCGGAACTGGCATCGCGGCGCAAAACGGCAGCCGGCAGGCGGCGTGCGCAGGTCGGGCGGCAGGCCTTCGATGGTTTCGAGCCGGATGCCGCGCGGCAAATCGAGCCGTGGCACCGAACGCATCAGCCCGATCGTGTAGGGATGGCACGGCCGTAGGAAAACGTCGTCGGCGCTGCCCTGCTCGACGATGCGCGCCGCGTACATGACGTTGACGCGGTCGGCGTAGCGCGCGACCACGCCGAGGTTGTGAGTAATGATGATCAGCGCAATATCGAGTCGACGCGATAAATCCTTCATCAGCTCCAGGATCTGCGCCTGGATGGTGACGTCGAGCGCGGTGGTCGGTTCGTCGGCGATGATCAGCTTGGGATTGCAGGCGAGCCCGATGGCAATCATCACCCGCTGGCGCATGCCGCCCGACAGGTGGTGCGGGTACTGTTCGAGCCGGCGCTCGCCGTCGGTGATGCCGACAAGCCGCAAGAGTTCGAGTGCGCGCTCCTGCGCTTCCGTCTCGCTCATCTTCAGATGGATGAACAGCGGCTCCATGATCTGCTCGCCGATCGACAGGACCGGGTTGAGCGAGGTCATCGGCTCCTGGAAGATCATCGAGATGTCGCGGCCGCGCAGTTCGCGCATCTCCTCGTCGGAGAGTTCGAGCAGGTCGCGGCCTTCGAACAGGATGCGGCCGGCCGTTACCCTGCCGGTGGCCTTGGCCAGGAGCCGCATGATAGCGAGCGAGGATACCGACTTGCCGCAGCCGGATTCGCCGACGATGGCAACGATCTCGCCGCGGTTGACGGAATAAGAAATGCCGTCGACCGCGCGCACCACGCCGCGCGACGTATCGAACTGGACGTGGAGGTCCTGCACCTCCAGCAGAGGTGCACTCGCTCCCTGGTACGAACCGTTCTCCGGCAACGTTCCCCCTGGCCTTACGGCAGGCATTTTCTTGTTGTGGCCTTGGCTATAGCCGATCGTCCCACGCCCGGCCACCAGCCTATTGCAGCAAACGCGGCGGGTGGGCGCAATCGCCGCGCTTCACGACGCGTAATCCCCTCTCTCCGCTCGCGCAGGCCTATCGCATGTAGGCTACTTCTTCGCCGCAGCGACCCCTCTCCGCCCTCTCAAGACGCTAGCCTTCGCCGATCTCCTGCAGAACCTCGGCGGTATGCTCGCCGAGCCGCGGGGCAGGGCGTTCGGCCGCCATCGGCGCCCGGTCGATCGTGATCGGCGTCCGGATGCCCGGAATGGTGCCGCCCTTGGCGGCAGGACTCCGTGCCTCGATCTTCATGCCGCGGTGCACCACCTGCGGGTCGGCGAACACCTGGTCGAGCGAGTTGATCGGTCCGGCCGGCACGCCGACCGCCTCAAGCTTGGCGAGCAGGCGGTCCCGCGGGAAGGTGGCGGTCAGCGCCGAGAGCCGCTCAATCAGCGCGGTTCGGTTGGCCAGTCGGCAGGTATTGTCCCTGTAGGCCGGTTCATTCGCCAGGTCGGGAGCGCCGAGCGCGTTGCAGAGCTTGACGTACTGGCTGTCATTGCCGGTGGCGATGATGACGTGGCCGTCCGCGACCGGGAAAACCTGGTAGGGCACGATATTGGGGTGCGCATTGCCAATCCGGACCGGAACTTGCTTGGAGACAAGATAGTTGAGGGCCTGGTTGGCGAGCACGCCGACCGTGGAATCCACTAACGCGGTATCGACATGCCCGCCCAGTCCGGTTCGCTCCCGGCGGACCAGCGCCGCCAGAATGCCGATCACCGAATAGACCCCGGTGAAGATGTCAGAGACCGGGACGCCGGCGCGGGTCGGCTCGCCGTCCGCCATGCCGGTGAGGCTCATGAAGCCGCCGATGCCCTGTGCCATCAAATCGTAGCCGGCGCGCGACGCGTAGGGGCCGTCCTGGCCGAAGCCGGTCACCGAGCAGTAGACCAGCCGCGGGTTGAGTGGCGCCAGGCTCTGGTAGTCGAGGCCGAACTTGGCAAGCCCGCCGACCTTGAAATTCTCGATCAGGACATCGGATTGAGCGGCGAGCTTGCGGACCAGGCGCCGGCCCTCGTCGGTCTCGAAGTCGAGCTCGACCGAACGCTTTCCGCGGTTGGTGGAATGAAAATAGGCAGCGCCGAGGTGCTTGTCGCCGGCGCCCTCCACGAACGGCGGGCCCCAGGCGCGGGTATCGTCGCCCGAGCCTGTGCGTTCGACCTTGATTACGTCGGCACCGAGATCGGCCAGAATTTGTCCTGCCCACGGTCCCGCCAGGATGCGCGCAAGTTCCAGCACACGAATTCCGGCCAGGGGCCCCGTCATCGATCCACTCCTTCACATTCCTGTCGCGGCGCGGGCCGCTGCCTCAAATTTCGTCGCTTCTGTGACGCGGTGGTCATGCAAAGTCCAGTCCGCTTATTCCAAAGTTCGCGTCATTCTGGGGCCCACCCGTTTGCGAACTTCGGAATCGAACGACACGAGCAAGTTGTTGATCTCGTTGGCTTTGGTTCAGAAGTCCGGATGTGGACACGCGGCAAGATCGATGCGGACGCCTGAACCGCCACACTGGCGCGTCGAATTTGCCGAATTGAGAATCGCCTGAGGGGCGACTATCTATGAGAGCGACAGAGCAAGAGACCAAGGCTCCCGTGAGCACTTCCTTCTTTGGCGACATGCTGCAGACGATCGCGGAACGCGGTCGCGCGCTGATCGACCGTACTCGCGACCGCCGCGAGGCGGCGCAGCAGCGCTCGGCGACGCTGATCCAGCTCTGCGACCAGTTGCTGTCCGGCCGCGGCGAAGCCTCCGGGGTGGCGCTGGCGGGCGAAATCCTGGCGCGGTACGGCGAGCTCAAGACCGGCTCGCGTATCGCCTTCTTTGAAACGCTGGCCAGCCGCTACGGGCCCGACCACGAACGGCTCGAGGCCGCGGTCGCCAAGTGGCGCGAGACCTCGACCGACGATGCCGCCGCCGAAGTTCATCGCGCTTCCGAGCCGCGCCGGCTTGAACTGCTGCGGCGCCTCAATCTGGCGCCCGGCGGCACCGCATCGCTGGTGCGCATGCGCGAGCAGCTGCTCGACGCGATCGTCCACCGCGACGACCTCGGGATCGTCGACAACGACTTCGTCCACCTGTTGTCGTCCTGGTTCAATCGCGGCTTCCTTGTGCTGCGCCGGATCGACTGGTCGACGCCGGCGAACGTATTGGAGAAGATCATCCGCTACGAGGCGGTGCATGCGATCCGCGACTGGGACGACCTGCGCGCTCGCATCGATTCGCTTGACCGGCGCTGCTACGCGTTCTTTCACCCGGCGCTGAACGACGATCCGCTGATCTTCGTCGAGGTTGCGCTCACCCGCGGCATTCCGGCGGCGATCGAGCCGATTCTGTCGGACGACCGCCAGGAGCTGGAGCTCGGCCGCGTCAACACGGCGGTGTTTTATTCGATTTCCAACTGCCAGCGCGGCCTCTCCGGCGTGTCGTTCGGCAGCTTTCTGATCAAGCAGGTGGTGGAAGAAATTTCGCGCGAGATGCCGAAGCTTTCGACCTTCGTCACGCTGTCGCCGGCGCCGAACTTCGCCGCCTGGCTCAACCGCGAACGCGCCAGCGAGGCGCCGCGCGGGCTGAGCGAGGAGGACCGCGCCGTGCTCACCGGACTCGACCGACCCGACTGGTGGCGCGATCGCGCGGTCGCCGACGCAATGCGCGATCCGCTGCTGCGCGCCGCCGCCTACTACTACCTGCGCGGGCGCAACCGCCGCAACGCCCCGCTTGATTCGGTGGCGCGCTTCCACCTCGGCAACGGCGCCCGGCTCGAGCGGCTCAATTTCCTTGCCGACACCTCCGAGCGGGCACTGCGCCAGTCCTGTGGCCTGATGGTGAACTATCTCTACGACCTCGAAGAGATCGAGAAGAACCACGAGGCCTACGCGCAGCATCAGGCCGTCGTCGCCGCCAGTGCGGTGACACGGCTCGTTCGCGCTCCCGCCCGCGACGTCGTCCCGGTGGCCGACTGACGCTGCCGCTTCCCCTCGCCCCACGGAGCGGGACAGGGCGCAAGTTCGTCAGTGTGCACGCCGCGGAGCGGCGCCAAGAGCCCCAAGTAGGCCGGCGCGCCAAACCACAGTCAAAGTGCGGATTTGCGAGGCCGTTGTTTCTTCGAAACTGCGCAAATGCGAGCGCTCCTCGCAGCCATCACCAACAATTGCTTTTACGAGGCGCGCATTTTTTTCATAAGCGGTGCATTCGATCATCGGTTGCTTGTGCGTGTGGACGCGGTCGCGCATGTTGCCTGCTTCGAAGCAGCAGGCGGGCATGCCCGATTACGACCTTGCCATCGTCGGCGGCGGCATCAACGGCGCCGGCATTGCCCGTGACGCGGCAGGCCGCGGACTTCGCGTTCTGCTGGTCGAGCAGAACGACCTCGCCGCCGGCACCTCGTCGACCTCCACCAAGCTGATTCACGGCGGTCTGCGCTATCTGGAGCACGGCCGGCTCCGGCTGGTGCGCGAGGCGCTGGCCGAGCGCGAAATCCTGCTGCGGATGGCGCCGCATCTTATCCGTCCGATGCGGTTCGTGCTGCCGGCGTCCCCGGGGCTGCGTTCGGCCTGGCTCCTGCGCACCGGACTGTTCCTTTATGATCACCTCGGCGGACGCGAACTTCTGCCACCGACCCGCCGGCTCGATCTGAGTCATGATCCGCTCGGCGTACCGCTCAAACGGCGCGACGTCGCCGGGTTCGAATATTCCGACTGTCAGGCCGACGATTCCCGCCTGGTGGTGCTCAACGCGGTGGACGCGGCCGAGCGCGGCGCCGTCGTCCGCACCTACACCCGCTGCAGCGCAGCCGAGCGCGGCGCAGACTGGCGCATTGTGCTCGGGGGAGGGGAGGAGACCGTCACGGCCCGCGTGTTGGTGAACGCGACCGGACCATGGCTTGGGGAGTTCGCTCGCGGCGTGCTGCATGACAATTCAGCCGCGCACCTGCGGCTGGTCAAGGGCAGTCACATCGCCGTGCACCGCCTGGTTGATCACGACCGCGGTTACATTTTCCAGAACGACGACCGGCGCGTGGTGTTCGCGCTGCCGTTCGCTCGGGACTTCACCCTGATCGGTACGACCGACGACGCGTTCGCGGGCGATCCCCAGGGCGTGACGCCGTCTGCCGCCGACATCAACTATCTTTGCCGGGCCGTTAACGGCTATTTTCGCCCGCAGATCGCCCCCGCCGATGTCGTCTGGTCCTTTGCCGGCGTGCGCGCGCTTTACGAGGATGGCTCGTCCAAGCCGCAGGACGCGACCCGCGACTACGTGCTGTCGCTCGACCAGCGCCCGGGCGTAGCACCGCTGCTGACAGTGTATGGCGGCAAAATCACCACCTATCGGCGACTCGCCGAGCAGGCGCTCAACCGCCTCGCGCCGATCCTCAAGGCCGGACCGGCCTGGACCGCCACGTCGCACCTGCCCGGCGGCGATTTTGCCTGGGATGGCATCGACGCGATGGTGGCGAAAACCCGCGCCACTTGGGCGTTCCTCGGTGCTGCCTGTGCGCGGCGGTTGGTGTCCGCCTACGGCACGAGGATCAACCGCGTGCTCGATAACGCCCGACGTTCCGGCGATCTCGGGCAAAGCTTCGGCGCCGGGCTCAGCGAGGCGGAGGTGCGCTACCTGATGCGGCAGGAGTGGGCGCGCACCCCGGACGATGTGCTGTGGCGGCGCTCGAAGCTCGGCCTGCGCATCACCGCCGACGAGCGCGCGCGGCTCGCGGAGTTCATGACCGAAGCAGCGGCGTCCTGAGACGATTGCTCAAATTGTAGCGATCCGCTTCACGCTGACCTAAGCCGAATGTGGTTGGATTGAGGCGTCGGGGGATGACGCGTGTTGCATCACGCGTGGGATGGTTGCCTCGTGATGAGCACGCTGGACATAGAGACCAGGGACGTCCTCAAGGACGCCAAGGTCCTCATCGTCGACGACGAGCACTACACGCGTAAAGTCATTCACACGCTTCTGCTCGCCATCGGCTGCACCAAGATATTCGAAGCCGGCGACGGCGCGGTGGGCCTCGAGATGGTGCGTGCGGTCGCACCCGACATCGTGCTGCTCGATTGGGAAATGCCCGGGATCGACGGCGCGGAATTCGTCCGCCGTGTGCGCTCGTCCGACTCGTTTCCGCGGCCGAACGTTCCGATCGTCATGCTGACCGGCCACGGCGAGCGCTCGCGCGTGCTCGAAGCGGTGCGCCTCGGCGTGCATGGCTTCCTGCTCAAGCCGGTGTCGAGCGACACGCTCAAGGCACGCATCCTGGCGGTGCTCACAGAGCCCCGCAAGATGATGAGGCGCCACAGCCGTTACGGGCCGGAGACGCGGCAGGCCGCAAGTCGTCAGCCGGAGGCCGAACGTCACGGCGCCGACGCTGAGGGCCGCAAGGCGACCGCGAAGGCGGCGGTCGACCCGGCTGCGTAGCCTGTCATACGAACAGCGTTTGCTCGAAGTCGTCACGCGGCCATTGGCAGCGCGGCGGCACGATATGCGTGCGCAAGTCGACCGCGAGCTAGGCGACTGCTTCATCGCTTAATTTCCTTGCGCGGACGCTGGCTTTCTTTCTGCCTTTGCACGGAACCGCAATTTCATCGGTTGCGGGCCTTGGTCCCGGTATTCGAACCAGTGGGTCCAATTCCAACATTCGCATCACCCAGCACTCTTTAGAATGCTGGAATGAGGACCACTAGCGGAGGCCGAGATCTTCGCGGTGTCACATCGGTTTGGACCGATGTCGTGACCTGCTCCAGTATTGCTCAGTGGTGGCGCTCGGACGGCCGTGCAAATGCGGCAAATCGCCACGCGAGAATGACTCCCGGAACGAATTCGCCGCACAGATGGTTTTAGCCGATGGAGCCGGACGGCTGTCATTCGGACGGGCGTGTGAGTGCTACCGCTTCGGTCCGCTTCCGGCGTCGGGGTCAATCAGTCGGGCGCCGTTATGGCTAGTGAGAGATGAAGATGAATATGCGCCGCCTGGAACGTCGGACGATCTTGGGGTCGCGGTTCCTTGCGCTCGTCGCGGTCGTGGGCTCGCTCGCGGGCTCGGTCCTGATGTTCATTCTCGGCGCTGCCAACATATACATGGCATTTCATTACGGTCTCGCGAGCCCTATGGAGGGCACCGCGTCGTTCGGTCCGCGCGCCGTGATCAAGGTAATCGAGGGACTTGACCGGTTCCTCATCGCGATCGTGCTTCTGTACTTTACGTATGGTGTGTATTCGCTCTTCATTCATCCGGACGAACCGGAAGAGAGCCTGGCATTGCCTGCCTGGCTGCGCATCAGTCAGATTGGCCAGCTCAAACAGGTCGTTGCCGAACTGATCTTGATCATTCTCTTCGTGCTGTTCTTGCGGCAGGCGCTGCAAGCCTTCTCAACGCCCAGCGCCGGTTTTACGTGGCGCGAAATCGCGACTCTCTTAGTGCTTCCGGTGAGCACGTTGATGCTGGCGCTATCGCTCAAGCTTGTTGAGTTGCATCCAAAAGGTCTGAAAGTCGGCGACCCGGACCTCGGCAAGAAACAAAATGAAGAGGGGAAGCCATGAGAGTGCCCTTGCTCTGAGCAGACAGGCAACGATTTGCCGATTTCTCTGCAGAAATGGCCCCGGAAATTTTTGTCCATCCCGAATTGGCGGAAGTGTTTGAGTTTGGATGCCGCATTTGTTGCGAGGCTGCGACGGCACGCCGCAGCCCTGGGCTTTCCACCAGCGACAGCACGTCGCGCGACGAAGCTACGCGCCGGAGGATCAATCCGGTCGCGATCTGGTTACTATTTCGCATAACGACCATGCGCTGAACGACTGGCTTGATGACGCAGGTGTCGGCCCGACGGGTCCTGCACCTGGGCCACAAAATTTACGGAGCGAACCGACCGAACAACAAACAAACGAGCAAAGGAGCACCCCCTATGCGTCCGATCAGAAACTTGGCAGCCGGCGTCGTCGTCGCGATACCGGCACTGTTCACGAGTGCCGCGGCGGCCGACCAGATCGGTATCGGCAGCACCAAATCCTCGGTCGTGGCACAGATGACTGCGATCATCTCCAAGGTGGTGTCCGCTCACTCCGACTTGCAGATGCGGCCGCAGACCATGGGAGGGACCCAGCAGTACATCCCGGTCGTCAATGCCGGTGAGCTCGAGTTCGGGATCGGCAATATGTACCAGACCAGTTCCGCCTATCGCGGTGTCGGTCTGTCGGAAGGTCACAAGTACGACAACCTGCGGATGGTCGCGACCTTGATGCCGTTTCACACCGGTCTGCTGGTCGCCAACAACAGCGATATCAAGAAGGTCGCCGATCTCAAGGGCAAGCGCGTCCCGTACGGCCTCAAGGCGGCGCCCCTGTTCCAATTCTTCTTTGAAGGTTTCCTTGCCAACGGCGGCTTGACCTTCGATGACGTACAGAAGGTGCCGGCCATCGGCCTGCGGCCGATGTGGGAGCTATTCATGCAGGGCAAGGTGGACACCGTGATCTCGGCGTCCGGGGGTGGCCCTAATCAGGAGATGAACGCCAAGATCAACGGTGGCATCCGCTACCTGCTGTTCGATACCGAAGGGCCGAACGCCGAGAAAACGCTCGAATTGCTGCACAACACCTACTACGGCAAGATCGCGCCGAGCGAGCAGTTCCCGGCCGTGCGCGCACCCGGCCACATCATCGGCTATGACTTTGCGCTGTGGACCAATAAGTCCGTGCCGGACGAGGTGGTCATGAAGGTGACC